>NZ_AP018448.1:3117857-3429642 GCF_030294945.1 Streptomyces graminofaciens
CCTCGTGAGGCGACGGCGATGGAACCGCAGCAGCGGCTGCTGCTCGAAGTGTCGTGGGAGGCTATCGAGCACGCCGGCATCGACCCCGACACCCTGCGCGGCACGAGCACCGGGGTCTTCGCCGGGGTGATCTCCCAGGAGTACGGCCCCCGCCTCCACCAGGCCTCCGACGACGTGGCCGGCCATGCCTTCATGGGTACCGCGCTCTGTGTCGCCTCGGGCCGGGTCGCGTACACCCTGGGGCTCGAAGGGCCGGCGATCACCCTCGACACCGCCTGCTCCTCCTCCCTCGTGGCGATCCACCAGGCCTGCCAGGCGCTCCGCGACGACGACTGCGAACTGGCGCTGGCCGGCGGGGCGACCGTGATGTCCGGCCCCGGTGTGCTCGTCGAGTTCTCCCGGCAGCGGGTCCTCTCCCCCGACGGCCGCTGCAAGGCCTTCTCCGCGTCCGCCGACGGCATCGGCCTCGCCGAAGGCGTCGGCATGGTGGTGCTGGAGCGCCTGTCGGACGCCAGGGCCAACGGCCACCCGGTCCTGGCGGTGATCCGGGGCAGCGCGGTCAACCAGGACGGCGCCTCCAACGGCCTGTCCGCGCCCAGCGGTTCCGCACAGCAGCGGGTCATCCGGCACGCCCTGGCCAACGCCGGGCTGACACCGCAGGACATCGACGTGATCGAGGCCCACGGCACCGGAACCCGCCTCGGCGACCCCATCGAGGCCCACGCGCTGCTGGCCACCTACGGACGCGAGCGGCCCGAGGAACGACCGGTGCTGCTGGGGTCGGTGAAGTCCAACATCGGCCACACGCAGGCCGCCGCGGGCGTGGCGGGCCTGATCAAGCTGGTGATGGCCCTCCGGCACGGGCAGCTGCCCCGCAGCATCCACATCGACGCGCCCTCCCCGCACATCAACTGGTCCTCCGGCGCCGTCCGGCTGCTCACCGAACAGCAGGACTGGCCGGAGGCCGACAACCGCCCCCGGCGCGCCGCCGTGTCCTCCTTCGGGGTCTCGGGCACCAACAGCCATCTGATCCTGGAACAGGCACCCGACCCCGCGGGCCTCGCTCCCGAGCGCCGCGCCGACCCGTCCACCGAGGTGATGTGGACCGTCTCGGCGAAGACCGGGACGGCGCTGCGGGCCCAGGCCGCCCGACTGCGCCGCCATCTCGTCGACCGGCCCGACCTCGACCCCGTGGACGTGGCGCACGCGCTGGCCACCACCCGCAGCCGGTTCGCCCACCGGGCCGTCGCCTGGGGACGCTCCCGCGACGAACTCCTCGACGCGCTGGGCGCGTTGGGCGACCAGCGCGACCACCCCGGCCTGGTCCAGGGCGCGGTGCCCGCCTCGGGCCCCGGGAAGGTCGTGTTCGTCTTCCCGGGCCAGGGCTCGCAGTGGCCCGGCATGGGCATGGAGCTGTACGACGCGTACCCGGTCCACCGTCAGGCCCTCGACCGCGCCGACGAGGCGCTGCGGCCGTACACAGGGTGGTCGGTCGTGGATGTGCTGCGCGGCGCGCCGGGCGCGCCCGCCCTGGACCGGGTCGACGTCGTCCAGCCCGCGCTGTTCGCGGTGATGACCTCGCTCGCCCGCCTGTGGCAGTCCTTCGGTGTCGTCCCGGACGCCGTCGTGGGGCACTCCCAGGGCGAGATCGCCGCCGCCCACATCGCCGGTGCCCTCACCCTGCCCGACGCGGCCCGGCTGGTCGCCCTGCGTGCCCAGGCCCTGGTGGAGCTGTCCGGCACCGGCGCCATGGCCACCGTCGGTCTGCCCGCCGACCGGGCCGGGGAACTCCTCGCCGCGTACGGCGGCCGGATCGGTGTCGCCGCCGTGAACAGCCCCGCCTCCACCGTCGTCGCCGGCGACACCGACGCCGTGACCGACCTGCTGCGCCACTGCGAGGCCGAGGGCATACGGGCCCGGCGCATCGACGTCGACTACGCCAGCCACTCCCGGCACATCGACCCCCTCCGCGACGGCCTCCTCGAACGGCTCGCCGACATCACCCCCCGGCCCACCACCGTCGCCTTCCACAGCACGGTCGACGGCCGCCTCCAGGACGGCCCGCTCGACGGCGGCTCGCTGGACGCCGCGTACTGGTACGCCAACCTCCGCGACACCGTCCGCCTCACCGACACCCTCCGGTCGCTGGCCGGGCAGGGCCACCGCACCTTCCTGGAGTGCAGCCCGCACCCGGTCCTCGTGCCGCCGATCGAGGAGACCCTCGACACCACCGCGCTCGTCACCGGCACCCTGCACCGCGCCAAGCCCCAGACCGGCACGCTCACCGCCGCCAGGGCACGTCTGCACGCGCACGGCCACGCCCTGGACCAGAACGCCGGGCACTCGACGGCCGGTCATGTCGATCTGCCCACGTATCCCTTCGAGCACCGCCGCCACTGGCTCACCGCCGCGCCGACCGCGGACGTGGCGACGGCGGGGCAGCGCACCTCCGAGCACCCGCTGCTGGGCGCGGTGATCGACCTCCCCGACGGCGAGGGGCTGCTGCTGACCGGCCGGGTCGGCCTGGACACCCAGCCCTGGCTCGCCGACCACGCGGCCACCGGAGTCGTCCTCGTCCCGGGCACCGGCTACGTCGACATGGCCCTGCACGCGGCCCGTCTGGCGGGCAGCCCCCACATCGCCGAACTGGCCCTCCACGCACCGATGGTGCTGACCGAGCAGGACGCCCTGGACCTGCAGCTGCGGATCGGGCCTGCCGACGAGCACGGCCACCGGCCGCTGACCCTGCACGCCCGCACCCACGGCACGGACGACACCGCCCCGCCCCCCTGGACCCTGCACGCCACAGCCCGGCTGAGCGAGGAGCCGTCCGGGCCGCCCCCCGAGGCCGGCCCCTCCTCCTGGCCGCCCGCCGACGCCGACCCGATCGACCTGGCCGCCCTGCGCGCCGGTCTCGCCGCGGCCGGCTACGACTACGGCCCGGCCTTCGGCGGCCTGCGCACCGCCTGGCGCCAGGGCGAGCACTTCTACGCCGAGGTCCACCTGCCCGAGGGCCTCGCGGCCACCGGCCACGCCCTGCACCCGGCGCTGCTCGACGCCGCGCTGCACCCCATCGCCGTACCGGACACCGCGGCCGACCCGGCCGACGGAAGGACCGGGCCGAGGCTGCCCTTCACCTTCGGCGGCATCACCCACACCGGGACCGCCACCACACGGCTGCGCGTCCATCTGCGCCTCGTCAAGCCCGACACCGTCGCCGTGACCGCCACCGACGACACGGGCGCCCCCGTCCTGACCGTCGAGGCGCTCACCCTGCGGGCCACCGCCGGTGACCATCTGCGCCGCCTGCTGCGCACCGGTCCCGAGCACGATCTGCTGCGCCTGGACTGGACCGCTTCGCCCACCGACCCGGTCGGCCCCGGCGACACCGGTACGTGGGCGCTGCTCGACCCGGGCCCCGAGCCGGCCGCCGCCTTCGGCGACTTGCCCCGCTACGCCGATCTGTCCGCGCTGACCGCGGCCGTCGACGCGGGGGCCGCACCGCCCGAGACCGTCGTCTGGGCGCTGCCCGCACCCGACCCGGCCGACATGAAGGACCTGCCCGACGCCGTGCGCGCCCGTTGCCAGGAGGTCCTGGACCTCCTCCAGGGCTGGCTCGCCCACGACAGGCTCACCCGGACCGTGCTGGCGGTCGTCACCCGGGGCGCCGTCGCCACCGGACCCCACGACGTGCCGAGCCTGGTACACGGCCCGGCGTGGGGCCTGCTGCACAGCGCCCAGAACGAGAACCCCGGCCGGATCGTCCTGATCGACACCGACCACCACCCCGACACCCCGGCCGCGCTCTCGGCCGTACTGGCCGCCGGTCACCCGCAGTCGGCCGTCCGGGGCGGACAGGCGTACATCCCCCATCTGGCGCGGACCGCCACGGCCGAGCTGCTCACACCGCCCGCCGACACGCCCCTGTGGCGGCTGGACACCACCGGCGGCGGCGGGCTCGACGACCTCGCTCTGCTCCCGGCCCCCGAGGCCGAAGCCCCGCTGCGGCCCGGCCAGGTCCGGGTCGACGTACGGGCCGCCGGCGTCAACTTCTACGACACCGCCGCCGCCCTCGGTCTCATCGCCGTCCAGCACGACTCCGGGGCCGAGGCCGCCGGTGTCGTCACCGAGGCCGGGCCGGGCGTGGACCTCGCCGTGGGGGACCGGGTCGCCGTCCTGACGGAGAAGGCCTTCGGCCCGGTCGTCGTGGCCGACCGCCGCATGGTGACCCGGATCGCCGACGACTGGTCCTTCGCCGAGGCCGCCAGTGTGCCCGTGGCCTTCGTCACCGCCTACCACGCCCTCGTGGACCTCGCCGGGATCCGGCCCGGCGAGACGGTCCTGATCCACGCCGCCGCCGGTGGCGTCGGTCAGGCAGCCACCCAACTCGCCCGCCATCTGGGCGCGGTGCCCCTCGCCACCGCCCACCCCGACAAGTGGGACACCCTGCGCGGCCTCGGCTACGCCGAGGAGCACATCGCCAACTCGCGCACGCTCGACTTCGCCGAACGCTTCCGGGAGGTCACCGGCGGGCGCGGCGTGGACGTCGTGCTCAACGCCCTGGCGGGCCCGTTCACCGACGCGTCACTGGACCTCGTGGCCGCCGGGGGCCGGTTCATCGAGCTGGGCAAGACCGACATCCGGGACGCCGGGCAGCTGGCCGCCACCCACTCGCACCTCGCCTACCGGGCCTTCGACCGGCGCGACAGCGCGAGCCCCGAACGCACCGAGGAGATCCTCGCCGAGCTGCGCCGCCTGTTCGACGACGCAGTGCTGACGCCGCTGCCGGTCACGGCCTACGGGATCGGGCAGGCCGCCGACGCCTTCCGGCTGATGCGGGACGCCCGCCACACCGGCAAGATCGTGCTCACCCTGCCCCGCCCCCTGGACCCCGACGGCACCGTCCTGATCACCGGCGGCACCGGCACCCTCGGCGGACTGCTCGCCCGGCACCTCGTCACCGCGCACGGCGCCCGCCAACTGCTGCTGGTCAGCAGGGGCGGACCGGACGCGGCCGGAGCCGACCGGCTCAGCGCCGAACTGACCGGACTCGGCGCACAGGTCAGGATCGCCGCCTGCGACGCCGCCGACCCGGACGCGCTGCGCGGCCTCCTCGACTCGATACCGTCCGAACATCCGCTCACCGGCGTGTTCCACACGGCGGGCGTCCTAGCGGACGGCACCGTGCCCAACCTGACCCCCGACGACCTGCACCGGGTGTTCGCCCCGAAGGTCGACGCCGCCTGGCATCTGCACGAGCGGACCCGCCATCTCGACCTGGCCGCCTTCGTCCTGTACTCCTCGACCGCCGGCACCCTCGGCAACCCGGGCCAGGGCAACTACGCGGCCGCCAACACCTTCCTCGACGCCCTCGCCCGCCACCGCCGCCGCCAGGGCCTGGCCGCCACCTCGGTCGCCTGGGGCTGGTGGCAGCCGGTCACCGGCCTCACCGGCGCCCTCACCGACGCCGACAACACCCGCATCGCGCGGACCGGTCTCGCGCCCATCACCGCCGAGTACGGCCACGCCCTGCTCGACGCCGCCCTGGAACTGCCGTACGCGGCGGTCACCGCCACCCCCCTCAACCAGCAGACGCTGCGCACCAACAGCACCTACGGCACGCTGCACCCCCTTCTGGAGCGGCTGACCGCAGCGGCCGGCACCCGCCGGGCGGCCACCGTGTCCGCACCGGCCCCCGATCTGCGGGCCGACCTCGCCGATCTCGGGCCCGACGCCAGGCTGCGCCGTCTGCAGTCCCTCATCGGCACGCACGCCGCCGCCGTCCTCGGCCTCGACGCGACCACACCCCTCGCCCCCGACCAGCCGTTCAGGGAGTCCGGCTTCGACTCGCTGACGGCACTGGAGCTCCGCAACCGGCTGACCACCGCGACCGGGCTCCAACTGCCCGCCACCCTCACCTACGACCATCCGACCCCGGTCTCGCTGGCCGGCCACCTCGACGGAGAACTCTTCCCCGACTCCGGTGACGACGGGGCTCAGGCGCCGGAGGAAACCAGGATCCAGGAGGCCATCGCCGCCATCCCGCTCGCGCGCCTGCGCGAACTCGGGCTGCTCGACACCCTCCTCCAGATCGCGGGGATCGAGACCGCCCCCGGCGACGACCACGACGGCATCGAGGACATCAGGACGGCGAGCCTCGACGAACTCGTCGCGATGGCGTTCTCCGCGGAGGACGCCGAATGACGCCCCGGCCGCAGAACGGACCCACCCGTACCAAGTCCTCGGTGAACGACACGACGGAGTCGACCGTGCCCCAACCCGACCTTGCCGAGGCGCTGCGCCGCAGCCTGCTGGCGAACGAACAGCTGAAGCGGAGGAACCTTCAGCTGGTCTCCGCCGCGCGGGAACCCGTCGCGGTGGTCGCCATGGCGTGCCGGCTGCCAGGCGGTGTCCGCTCGCCCGAGGAGCTGTGGCGGCTGGTGGCCACCGGGACGGACGCGGTCGGGGACTTCCCCGCCGACCGGGGCTGGGACCTCGACCGGATGACCGACCCGGACGACGGCCGCGCCTGGCAGGGCGGATTCGTCGAGGACGCGGCCGGTTTCGACGCCGGGTTCTTCGGGATCTCCGACCGTGAGGCGCTGGCGATGGACCCGCAGCAGCGCCTGCTGCTGGAGACGGCGTGGGAGACGGTCGAACGCGCCGGGATCGTCCCGGCGGCACTGCGGAACAGCCGCACCGGCGTCTTCGTCGGCACCGCGGCCCAGGCCTATCTGCCCCCGGTCGACCAACCGGCCCCGAGCGTCGCGGGATACCGCCTCCAGGGCGGTCTGACCAGTATCGCGTCCGGCCGCATCGCCTACACGCTGGGCCTGAACGGGCCGGCCGTCACCGTGGACACCGCCTGCTCCTCGTCCCTGACCGCCCTGCACCTCGCCGTACGGTCCCTGCGCTCCGGGGAATGCACGCTCGCCCTCGCCGGCGGGGCGACGGTCATGGCCACCCCGGAGGTGTTCGTCGAGTTCGGCAGGCAGCGGGGACTCGCCGTGGACGGGCGCTGCAAGGCGTTCGGCGACGGCGCCGACGGCACCGGGTTCGCCGAAGGCGTGGGCCTGCTGCTCCTGGAGCGGCTGTCCGACGCCCGGGCGAACGGCCACCCGGTGCTCGCCGTGATCCGGGGCAGCGCGATCAACCAGGACGGCGCCAGCAACGGCCTGACCGCGCCGAACGGCCCCGCGCAGGAACAGGTGATCCGCCAGGCGCTCGCCGACGCGGGCGTGACCCCGTCCGACGTCGACGCGGTGGAGGCGCACGGCACCGGCACCGCGCTCGGCGACCCCATCGAGGCGAACGCCCTCATCAACACGTACGGCAAGGACCGGCCCGCCGACCGGCCCCTGTGGCTGGGCTCGCTGAAGTCCAACATCGGCCACACCCAGGCGGCGGCCGGTGTCGCCGGCGTCATCAAGACGGTCATGGCCCTCCTCCACGGCGAGCTGCCGAGGACGCTCCACGCCGACGTCCCGTCCGCCAAGGTCGACTGGTCCAGGGGAGCTGTACGGCTGCTGACCGGCCATCGCCCCTGGCCGGACTCCGGGCGACCCCGGCGCGCCGGGGTGTCCTCGTTCGGTATCTCCGGCACGAACGCCCACCTCGTGCTGGAGGAGGCCACCGGGCGGGAGAACGTCCGGGGGGCGTCGGCCACGGAGGCGACTGCGGGCCGGGCACGGAATCAGTCGACGGCGCCGGGCGGGGCGGCTGCGGTGGCCGCGACTCCGGGCAAGGCGGCCGCGGTGGCGGCTCCGGGCAAGGCAGCTGCGGTGGCGGCTCCGGGCAGGGCGCACGGTGTGTCGGTTCCCGCCGCCGCTCAGGGCGAGGGGCGGCGCGAGCCGGTTTCGGCCGAGGCGCCGGAAGAACCGGTTCCGTCCTCGGCTCCCCCGATGGCCCTGCCCGGGATCGTGTGGCCGCTGTCCGCCGCCTCGCCGGGCGGGCTGCGTGCCCAGGCCGCGCAGCTCTCCCGGCTCGCCTCGGACACCCCGGACGCCGATCTCGACGCCGTGGGCCACGCTCTGGCCACCACCCGGGCGCACCTCGACCACCGGGCGGTCGTCACCGCCCCGGACCGCGCCGCCCTGCTCGCCGGGCTCGACGCCCTGACGGGCGACCGGCCGGCGGCGGGCCTCACCCGAGGCGTGCGCGCGGTGACCGGCCGGACCGCGTTCCTGTTCTCCGGCCAGGGCTCCCAGTGGGCGGGCATGGGGCGCGAACTGTACGCGCACTCCCCGGTGTTCGCCGAGGCGCTCGACGAGGCCTGCGCCCACCTCGACCCACACCTGCCGCGCCCCCTGCGCGAGGTGATGTTCGCCGAGGCGGAGGCCGTCGAAGAGGCCACCCTGCTCGACCGTACGGACTTCACCCAGGCCGCCCTGTTCGCCCTCGAAGTCGCGCTGTATTGGACGGTCGAACATCTCGGGCCCCGCCCCGACTTCGTGGCCGGTCACTCCATCGGTGAGATCGCCGCCGCTCATGTCGCCGGGGTCATGTCCCTGACGGACGCGGCCCGGCTCGTGGCCGCGCGCGGGCGCCTCATGCGGTCCCTGCCCGACACGGGGGCGATGATCGCGATCGGAGCCGGTGAGGAGGAGGTCCTGGCCACGCTGGCCGGTCATGAGCGGCAGGTCTCCGTGGCCGCGGTCAACGCGCCGTCCTCGACCGTGATCTCCGGCGACCGTGACACCGTCACCCGCGTCGCCGAGCACTGGCGCGACCGTGGCCGCCGTGTCAACCGGCTGCGCGTCAGCCATGCCTTCCACTCACCGCACGTCGACGCCGTGCTCGACGAACTGGTCGGTGTGGCCGCGGAACTCGACCTCCGGCCGCCGTCCGTCCCCGTCGTGTCCACCCTCACCGGTACCGCCCTGACCTCGGACGAGGCCTGCTCGCCCGACTACTGGGCCCGCCACGCGAGGGGCTCCGTGCGCTTCGCGGACGCCGTCGCCTGGTTGCGGGACCAGGGCACCACGACCTTCCTGGAGATCGGACCGGACGCCGTACTGACCGCGCTGGGCCAGGGGCAGACCGGTCCCGCGGAGGACTCCCGTTCCGGGGCGCCCGACATCGCGTGGACGCCCACCCTGCGCAAGCGACGTGACGAGGTGCGTGTCCTCGGCGCGGCTCTGACGCGACTCCATGTCCGGGGAGCCGAACTCGACTGGCCTCGGCTGCTTCCCCATGTTGCCCGTGCCGAGCGTGTGGAGCTGCCCACCTATCCGTTCCAGCGCCGGAGCTACTGGCTGCGCACCCCGCCACCCCGGCAGCAGGTCGGGGCCGGCGGTCTGACCCCGCTGACGCACCCGTTCCTCACGGCGGGGCTCGATGTCGCCGGGCAGCGGGACCGGGTGTTCACCGGCAGCCTGTCCACCGAGGCCCACCCCTGGCTGAGCGACCATGTGGTGGGCGGCGCGGCGACGATCGCCGGTGCCACGACCGCCGAGATCGTTCTGTCCGCCGGGAGCGCGCTCGGACACGGGCGCCTCGACGAACTCTCCCTGCACACGCCCTTGCCGCTGCCCGCCCGTGCCGCCGTCGACATCCAGGTGCGCGTCGGACCGCCCACGGCCGACGGCAGGCGCCCGGTGGACTTCTACTTCCGCCTCCCGGCCGGCCAAGCCGACCGTGTCGAGCCCCTCGACGGCGGCCGCCTCGACGACGGGGCACCGGAGTGGACCCGCCACGCCACCGGCGTCCTCGCCCCCGCCGACGGTTCCCGCCCCGACTGGCCCGACCTGCGGGCCTGGCCACCGGCCGACGCGGAGCCCGTCGACCTCGACGCGCTCCACAAGCACCTCGCCGAGCAGGACGTCGCCCTGGGGCCCGCCTTCCAGCGGATCACGGCGGCATGGCGGCGTGCCGACGACGTGTACGTGGAGGCCGCTCTGCCCGCGGACTCCCCCGAGACACGTGCCGGACACGCCCTCCACCCGACCCTGCTCGACGCGGGCCTCCAGGCGAGCCTCGTCGCGACCCTGCCCACCGCCGAGGACGAGCGGCAGCCCAGGATGCTCTTCTCCCTCGGCGGCCTGACCCTCCACGACACCAGTGGCGTCACCGCCGTACGCGGCCATCTGTCGACCACGACGGACGCCTCGGCACCCTCCGGTCACAGCCGCCACTCGCTCCGGCTGGCCGACGCCACCGGACGGCCCGTCGCCACCGTGGACTCGCTGGAGCTCAGACCGGTCGGCACCGGCACGACCGGCCGCCGCCGACCACGGCCGTACCACCTGGACTGGCGCGAGTACGTGCCCGCCTCCGACGTGCCGCAGCGGGGCGTCCGTTGGATCGTCCCCGAGGGGAACTCGCCCCGGCCGTGGCGCGCTCTCGCGCTCGCCGACGCGGACTCGCGGGTCTTCGGGGACGTCGGCGAGGCCCTCGACGCCCTGGAGGCCGGACCGGACCACGAGGTGACGGTCCTCGCCCACCCGGGGTGTGCGGAGCGCCCCGACGGCGGAAGCCCCGCCGCGGGCATCCCGTACGACGTCCATGGCTCCACCCGGGACCTCCTCGCATCCGTCCAGCAGTGGCTGGCCGACGAGCGGACCCGCGAGCGCACTCTGGTGGTGCTCACCCATGGCGCGGTGGCCACCGAGCCCGGGGAGGACGTCCCCGGGCTCGCCCAGTCACCGGCGTGGGGACTGCTGCGTACGACGCAGACCGAGCACCCGGGCCGCTTCGTCCTCCTCGACGTCGACGGCCACGACGAGTCCTGGCGGAGCGTCCCGGCGGTGGCGACCGCCCTCGCCGACGGTGAGCCCCAACTCGCCCTGCGGCGCGGCGGGTTGAAGGCGCCGCGCCTGGCCGAGACCGACCTCGCGGCCACGCTCGTACCTCCCGCCGGGCAGCGAGCCTGGCACCTCACCCTCCGCGAACACCCCACGGGCAGCCTCGACGACCTCCTGCTCGCACCCTGCCCCGAGTCCGAGGCGCCCCTCGCCGCCGGACAGGTCCGGGTCGCCGTACGGGCGGCCGGGGTCAACTTCCGCGACGTCCTCATCCCGCTGGGCATGTACCCCGGGCCCGGGCGGATCGGCACCGAGATCTCGGGTGTGGTCGTCGAGTCCGGCCCGGGCGTGGACGACCTCCGTCCCGGTGACCGGGTGACGGGTCTGGTCCCGGGCGGGGCCATGGGCACCCTCGCGGTCGCCGACCACCGCACGCTCGTCCGGATCCCGGAGGGCTGGACGTTCGCCGAGGCCGCCACCGTGCCCGGAGCCTTCGTCACCGCCTGGCAGGGCCTGGTCGACGTCGCCGGTCTCGGCCCCGGCGACACGGTGCTCGTGCACGCCGCCGCCGGAGGGGTCGGTATGGCCGCCGTCCAGATCGCGCGGCACCTCGGCGCGGACGTCTACGCCACCGCGCATCCCGGCAAGCACGCCACGCTGCGTGCCCTCGGGCTCGACGACTCCCGCATCGCCTCCTCACGGGACACCGCCTTCGAGCGGAGGTTCCGGGCCGCCACCGACGGCCGTGGCGTCGACGTCGTCCTGCACAGCCTCAGCGGCGCACTCACCGACGCCTCCCTGCGGTTGCTCGCCCCCGGCGGTCGCCTCGTCGACCTGGGCAGGACCGCGCACGGCGTCCCGGACCACCCCGACGAGCGGCGGCGGCCCTACGAACTCCGCATCGACCCCGACCATGTCTCCGGCACCCTCACCCACCTCGCCGAACTGTTCCGCGACGGCACTCTCGCCCCGCTGCCCGTCACCGCCCTGGACATCCGCCAGGCTCCCCGGGCCCTGCGGCTCATGCGCGACGCGGCCCACACCGGCAAGATCGTCCTCACGGTTCCCCGCCCCCTCGACCCGGACGGCACCGTCCTCGTCACCGGCGGCACCGGAACCCTCGGCGCCCTCGTCGCCCGGCACCTGGTCACGGAACACCGGGCCCGGCGTCTGCTGCTCGCGAGCCGCCGGGGTACGGACGCCCCCGGTGCCGTGGAACTCCGGGCCGAACTGGCCGCCCTCGGTGCCGAGGTCACCGTCGCCGCCTGCGACACCGCCGACCCCGACGCCCTGGCCGCGCTCCTCGACACCGTCCCCGGCGAGCATCCGCTGACCGCCGTGGTGCACACCGCCGGGACCGTGGACCCCGGGCCCGTGCGGGAGCTGACCGCCGATCAGGTGGACGGCGTGCTGCGGCCCAAGGCCGACGCCGCATGGCATCTGCACCGGCTCACCCGGCATCTGGACCTCGCCGCGTTCGTCCTCTACTCCTCGTCGGTGGGAGTCCTCGGGCTCGCGGGTCAGGGCAACTACGCCGCCGCCAACACCTTCCTCGACGCCCTCGCCGCCCACCGCCGCGGCAACGGGCTGCCGGCGACCGCGCTGGCCTGGGGGATGTGGGGGGAACGTTCCGCGATGGGTGAGCGGCTCGGCGCGGACGGCATCCACCAGGTCCTCGGCGCCGGGCTCGCGCCGATCCCCACCGCTGAGGGGCTGGCCCGGTTCGACGCCGCCGTCGGAACCGGCGCCGACAGCCACCTCGCGGCGCTGATCCCCGCGCGCCTGGACCTGGACGCGCTGCGGGCCCAGGGCCTCGTACGCCTGCTGTCGGACCTGACCGCGCCCTCGGCGTCCCGGCCGACGGCGGCGCCCGGCGTGGCCCGGCGGGTCGCGGGGCTGTCGGAGGCCGAACGGCGGCGGTTCCTGCTGGAGCTGGTCACCGATCACGCCAGTGCCGTCCTCAGCCACCCCGACCCCGGGGCCCTCACCGCCGACACCGGGTTCAGGTCCCTGGGCTTCGACTCCGTGACGTCCGTGGAGATGAGCAACAGGCTGGCCGCCGCGACCGGGCTGAGCCTGCCGGCGACCGCGGTCTTCGACCACCCAACCCCCGCCGCCCTCGCGGGCCACCTGGGCGAACGGCTGGCCGACATCGGTGACCCCGCCACCCCCACGGCGCCGGAGGCCGACCGCCGGGAACGGCCGGAGGGCCCCCTCGGCACACTGTTGCGTCAGGCGGTCGCCCAGGGGCGGGTCGGCGAGGGAGTGGGCGTGCTGGCGGCGGCCGCGCGTCTGCGGCCCGCGTTCTCCCACCCCCCGCTGCCCGAGCACACCCCCACCGCGACCTGGTTGCGCCGGGCCGGACGACCCGCGCTGATCTGTGTGGACTCGTTCATCCCCGCCGCGGCGAACCTCACCTACCAGCGGCTGGCCGTCGCCCTGGAGACCCGGTACGACGTGGCGGCCGTGCAGCTGCCCGGGTACCGGGAGGGCGAGCCGCTGCCCGACACCGCCGACGCCGTGGCCGAGGCCGTGGCCACCGCCGTCGAGGGGTGCGCCGGGGGTGAGCCGTTCACGCTGGTCGGGTTCTCCACCGGAGGCCTCGTCGCGCACGCCACGGCCCACCGCCTGGCGGCCCGCGGAATCCGGCCCGAGGCCGTCGTCCTGATCGACACACTGCCGCCGGGCTCCCTCACCACTGCGGCGGCGGCCGACATCCTGCGGGAGTGGGCCGGGGCACAGGGCGAGTTCTGGTCCCGCGACGACACCGGGCTCACCGCCATGGGCTGGTACCTCGACCTGTTCGGCAACCACTGGACACCGGTTGCCCCCGACGCACCGGTCCACCTCGTCCAGGCGGCCCAGCAGGTGCCCTCCGCGCCCGACGGCGCATGGGCCCGGCTGTGGGAGGGGCTCGCGACCCGCACCAGCACGCCGGGCAGCCACTTCGGCCTGCTCACCGAGTACGTCACCGACACCGCCCGCACCCTCACCGACCTGCTCGGCTCCGACCGGGCCACCCCGTCCAGCTGAACGACCACCCCACGACCTCGACCCGGACCGCACGAGCACCCGCAGCGCCCGTACCGAGGGGCCCCACTCGGCGATCCACCGGAGGAACTCATGTCAATCTTCTCGGACTTCCAGCAGGTCGCGCTCCGGCAACCGGACGCGCCCGCGCTCGTCACCCTCGACGACGCCGTTTCGTACGGGACCGTCCTCGGCCTCGCCGACCAGGTCGCCGCCGGGCTGCTGCAGGCCGGGCTGCGCACGGGTGAGCGGGTCGCGGTGCACCTCTCCAACCGGTACGAGCTGGTCTCGGTCTACTACGCCTGTCTGCGGGTCGGCGCGGTGATCGTGCCGGTGAGCCACAAGCTGTCGGCGGGCGAGGTGGACCAGCTGATCGAGGACAGCGCGCCCCGGTTCTATCTCGGCGAGGCCGAGGTCCACGGGCCGTGCGCCCATGTGATCGAGAAGCGCGAGACGGTCGAGCGCGCGTGGATCCTCGACTCCGCCGGGACCACGACGACCGAGCCGTGGAACGGCCTCCTCGCGGACGCCCCCTCCCCCGCCGACGACATCGGCCCGGACGAACTCGCCGCCATCTTCTACACCTCGGGCACCACCGGACGGCCCAAGAGCCTCGTGCTGTCCCAGGCCACCCTGGAAGCCGGCCTCGACCTGACGGAGGCCCAGGGCGTCGGGCACGCCGACGCCACGTACTACATGATCAACCTGATGAACCCGTGGGGCATCCTCGTCCTGCTCACCTCGTTGCGCCGGGGCCGTCCCCTGGCCCTGACCGCGACGAACACGCCGGACGTCATCCTGCGCATGCTGCGCACCCACCGCTTCGGCTGGATCGGCGGCGCGCCGACCACCTTCCGCGCCCTGCTCGCCGAGGCCCGGGCCGCCGCCGAACCGGCGCCCGGCCTGGCGGGGACGAGGTGTGTGGCCGGAGGGGACGCGTGCCCGATCGAGCTGAGCCTGGACTTCGCGGAGACCTTCGGGGCCTCTCTGACGGGCGTCTACGGCATGACGGAGACCGCCGCGCCCGTGATCGAACAGCCGCGGATCGACGCCGTCGACGTGCCGTCCATCGGCTGGCCGCTGCCCGGTGTGGAGGTACGGGTCGACGCAGAGGAGGGCGAGGAGACGGGTGAGTTGCTGCTGCGCACCCCGTCCCGGCCCGTCGGGTCGTGGAACGGGACCGGAGTGGACCGTTTCGACCGTGCGGAGTGGCTCGCCAGCGGCGACATCGTCCGGCGACGGGAGGACGGCTGTCTGCTGTTCGTGGGCCGCAAGAAGGATCTGATCATGGTCGAGGGCTATCCGATCTCGCCGCTGGAGATCGAGCAGGCGATCGCCGCGCACCCCGATGTCGCGGCCGCCCTCGTCTTCGGCGTACCCGACACCGCCACCGGCGAACGCGCGGTCGCGCTGGTCGAACCGGAGCCGGGACGCCAGGTCGAGCCGGCGGCGCTGCTGGAGCATCTGTCCGGCCGTATCGGCGCGTACAAGCATCCCGGAGAGGTCAGCGTCGTCGAGAAGCTGCCGGTGCTGCCCAGCGGCAAGCTCGGCCGGCAGCGGCTCGCTGCCGAGTACACGTCGTCCCGGGCGGGCACGGCGGCCTCCACGGACACATCGGCCCACGCGGGCTGAAGGAGGACGGCTCGTCATGAAGTTCGGCTTCGTCATGTTCCCCACGCGGGACGCCATCGCGCCCGGTGACCTCGGCGCCCTCCTGGAGGACCGGGGCTTCGAGTCCCTGTTCGTGCCCGACCACACCCACATCCCGGCCGTCACGCCCGAGAAGGACGACGTCGCGAACCTCGCGCCGGAGTTCAGGAACGGCATGGACCCGTTCGTCGCCCTGGGCGCCCTCGCGCAGGCCACCTCGACGCTGCAGATCGGCACCGCGATCCTGCTGGTCCCGGAGCGCGACCCCATCGTCACCGCCAAGGCGGTCGCGTCGGTGGACGTGCTCTCCGGCGGCCGGATGAACTTCGGGGTGGGACCGGGCTGGATCAAACAGGAGTTGCGCAACCACGGCACGAACCCCGACGACCGCTGGCAGGTCATGCGGGAGCGCGTCGAGGCCATGCGGGAGATCTGGACCAAGGACATCGCCTCCTACCACGGCGAGTTCGTCGACTTCGCCGACATCACGTCCTGGCCCAAGCCCGTCCGGGCACCCCACCCGCCGGTCCTCGTCGGCGGCAACGGCCCCGGCGTCACCGAGCGCGTCATCGCGTACGGCGACGAGTGGATCCCCATGGCCCGCCCCGGAGTCCTCGACCGGATCGCCGAGTTCAAGAAGACCGCCCGCAAGCCCGGGAGCGACGAACCCCTCCCCGTCACCCTCTTCGGCGGCGAACTCCGCGATGTCGACGCCTACGAGGCCGTCGGGGTCGACCGCGTCCTGATCTGGGTACGGCCCCTCGACACCGCCCGGATGACGAGAACCGTCGACCGGATCGCGCTCCGCCTCGGCGACCGCCTCCGCTGACCGAACCGGGTCGCGACCGTCCCAGGCCCCTCCCAGGCCTCCGCGAGGCCCCGCCCAGGCCCGGGACGCCCCCGAGACAGCCCCCACCAGAAAGCCCTGTGAAAGGCGGTCAACCGATGTCATCCCCGACGACCGAACCCGTGGTGCTCGGCGCCGACTTCGTCCGCGATCCCCACTCCGTCTACGACCGGCTCCGCAAGGAGGGCGCGGTCCACCGGGCCATTCTGCCCACCGGTCTGAAGGTCTGGCTGATCACCTCCTACGAGGAGGGCCGGGCCCTGCTCGCGGACCCGCGGCTGAGCAAGAACATGGCCGACGCCGGGCACCTCTTCGAGCTCCACCAGACCGACATGAGCCGTCAGCGCGACTACTCCCACTCGATCCAGCAATCCATGATCAACATGGATCCGCCGGACCACACCCGGCTGCGCGGCCTCGTCGGCAAGGCGTTCACCATGCGGCAGGTGAACCGGCTGCGCCCCCGGATCGAGGAGATCGCCGACGAGCTGCTCGACTCACTGACCGGCCGCACCGAGTTCGACCTCGTCGCCGACTACGCGGCGCCCCTGGTCAGCACGGTCATCTCCGAACTGCTCGGGGTCCCGGAGGGTGACCGCGCCGAGTTCCGCGAAACATCCGAGATCCTGACCTCCGACGCCGACCGGGACGTGGTGAACAAGGCGTCGAACGCGCTGCTGACCCTGGTGAGCGCGATCGTCGAGGCCAAGCGCGCCGACCCCGACGACAGGCTGCTCAGTTCGCTGATCCTCGCGGCCGACGGCGAGGACCGGCTCAGTCACGAGGAGGTCGTATCCCTCGCCGTCGTGCTCTTCGTCGGCGGCTTCGACACCACGGTCAACCTCATCGGCAACGGCACTCTCGCCCTGCTGCGCAACCCGGACCAGCTCGCCGAACTGCGCGCCGATCCGTCGCTGCTGCCGGGCGCCGTCGAGGAGTTCCTGCGCTTCGACGGCTCCGCCAACATCAGTCACTTCCGGCGCACCACCGACGCGGTCCCCGTCGGCGACATGACCATTCCGGCCGACGAGTTCGTCTTCGTCGGGCTCCTGGCGGCCAACCGGGACGCGGCCCGCTACCCCGACCCGGACGTACTCGACGTCACCCGCTCCGCGACCGGCCATCTCGCGTTCGGCCACGGCATCCACCACTGTGTGGGCGCACCGCTCGCCAGGGCCGAGAGCGAGATCGCCTTCGGGCGGCTCCTCGCGCGCTTCCCCGTCCTGGATCTGGCGATCGACCCGGAAGAGCTGACCCGGCGGCCCAGCATGCTCCATCGTGGGGTGCGTTCCCTGCCCGTCCGTACACATGTGGAGAGTTGATGGAGAGGCACACGGCCGAGGAAAGCCGGCACACGGTCGAGGAGAGCGTTTTCGTCGCCGCTTCCGCCGAATCCGTATATCGCGCGGTGAGCGATGTGCGGCGCATGGGCGAATGGAGCCCGGAATGCGTGGGCGTGTGGTCGTCGAGCCGACGGTTCGACGTCGGATCGCGATTCATCGGATTCAACCGTCGGCGGGTGTGGTTCTGGTTCACTTCGTGTAGCGTCGTACGCGCCGAGGAAAACCGCGAATTCGCCTTCGAGGTACGGACGTTCGGCATGCCGGTGGCTCTGTGGGGCTACCGATTCGAGGCCCGCGGGGGCGGCAGCCAGATCACGGAGTACTGGGACGACCGGCGCTCCGGCAGCAGCGCTCCGGTGGCCAAACTCCTCGGCCTGGTCTTCACCGGAACCCCGCCGGCCAACCGCGCCGCGGTCAACCGAGCCGGAATGCGCACCACCCTGGGCAGAATCAAGGCGGCGGTGGAGAACGGCGAGAACCCGCAGGTGAGCGGAATATGACAATGCCCCTTCTGATCGAAAGTTCCAAGGATGAGCGGCGCAATAAGCGAAGACGCGATATCCGGTGCCGAAGCCATATCCCTGCACCGGAAACATCTGAGTAAGGGCCGCAGCCAACTGGCCTCGATGTTCGGCAGCCTGGTCGAGAAGTCCGCTTCGGGAGCCCGCGTCACCACTCTCGACGGCCGGGAATTCCTCAACTGCGGTGGCTATGGAGTGTTCTTCACCGGAGCGGGGCACCCGCACATCGTCAAGGCGGTGCAGCGCCAGGCCGAGCGACAGGCCCTGTCCACTCGGCTGTTCCTCGACCCCGCGGTCGGCCTCGCGGCCCAGGCGCTGACCTCCGTGGCACCCGCCGGGCTGGAGCGGGTGCACTTCTCCGGCTCCGGCACGGAGGCCACCGAGACGGCCATCAAACTGGCCAGGGCACACGGCAAGCGGCGGCTGATCTCGATGGAGAACGGCTACCACGGCAAAACCGTCGGAGCCCTGTCGCTGACGGCCAAGTCCTTCTACCAGGACCCCTTCCGGCCCCTGCTGCCGGACGTCCGGCACATCCCCTTCGGCGACACCGACGCGCTGGCCGAGGCGCTCGGGGCCGACGACGGGGACGCCTGTGTCGTGGTGGAACCCGTGCAGAGCGAGGCCGGTGTCGTCATCCCGCCCCCGGGCTACCTCAAGGAGGTCTCGGAGCTGTGCCGGAGCCACGGCGCCTTCCTCGTGGTCGACGAGGTGATGACCGGCCTGGGACGGCTCGGCGCCTGGTGGGGCTGCGACCTGGCCGGCATACGCCCGGACGTCCTGCTCGTCGGCAAGGCGCTGTCCGGAGGGGTCGTACCGGTGTCCGCCGCGCTGGCCACCCCGGAGGCCTTCGCCCCGTTCGACGCCGACCCCTTCCTGCACACCTCCACCTACTCGGGAGCGCCGATCGCGATGGCGGCCGCACGCGCCACCGTCGAGGTCGTCCGGGACGAGGGGCTCGTCGGCCGCGCCGCCGAGACCGGCGCCCGCCTCCTCGCCGGGCTGCGCGACATCGCCGCCCACCGGGCACCGGGCCTGGTCCGCGAGGTACGCGGCCAGGGGCTGCTCATCGGCATCGAGCTCGCCGAGGCCAGCCAGGCCGGGGAACTGCTCCTGGAGATGGTCGACCGCTCGGTGCTGGTGAACCACTCGCTCAACGCGCACCCGGTGGTCCGTCTCACGCCTCCCGCCGTCCTCACGCCGGACCAGGAGGCACAGCTGCTGGAAGCGTTCGACGGCTCGCTGTCCGCCATGGCGAAGACCTTCTCCTGACCTCTCTTCGACACCTCCCGAAAGGCCGTGGCATGACCCCACCTGCCAAGACCGTTCTGCTGACCGGCGGCGCCGGCGTCCTCGGTACGGCGCTCCTCCCGCAGCTGCGTCACCACCGGACCATCGGCATGGCCTACCGGCGGCCCCCCGCCGGATGCGACCACGTGGTGCGGGGCGATGTGTCCAGACCCCGGCTGGGGCTGGACGCCGACACCTACCGCGGGCTCTGCGACGACGTCGACGTCGTCGTCCACTCCGCGGGCATGGTGAAGTTCAGCGGCACCGCCGAGGAGATGGAGACCCTCAACATCGAGGGCGCCCGCAACATCTCGCGGTTCGCCCTCGACGCGGACGCCCCGCTGATCCATGTCAGTACCGCCTATGTGGCACGGCTGGAGGAGATCCGCGCCGCGTCCGACGACGTCGCCGGACAGTCCGGCAGCAGCCCGGCCGTGTATGTGGCCTCCAAGGTCGCCGGCGAGAGGATCGTCACCGACAGCGGCGCCCAGGTCGTGATCGTCCGCCCGTCGATCATCATCGGCGACTCCGTCACCGGCGAGATCTCCGAGCCCCAGGGCCTGCACACCTTCACCCGCAACGTGCTGCGCAACCGGCTGCCCTTCGTGCCCGGCGCCCCCCGCGGCTACGTCGACTTCGTGCCGCAGGACGTGGTGGCCCGCGCCATCGTCTCGCTGCTGGACTCCGACGTCCGCTCGGGCGAGTACTGGCTGAGCGGCGGCACGGACGCGCTCCGCTCCGACCGGGTGCTCCAGCTGATCATCGAGGAGGCGGCCGCCGCGGGCATCGAGGTGAACCCCTTGCGCCTGCTGGCCCCGGAGACCATCGAACGGCTGGTACGCCCGGCCTTCTTCGACGTGGTGCCCAACTGGGCGAAGAGCCGCCTCGACCGGCTGCTGGCCATGACCGCCGTGCTCTTCCACGAGCATCCGCTGCCCAGCTCCCTGGCCGGCATCCCCGGCTGCGAGGCGGCCGCGGACGTCCACGCCAACGAGGAGGCCTGGCGGGCGTCCGTACGCCACATCATCAGAAGCAGCCGCCGCGGCGCGTACGCCACGGCCTAGCCCGGCGCGTCGACGAGCTCACGAGCGAGGAAAAGACAATGAGCGCGGAGCGATCCTTCGGGCGCCGCCAGAACTACCTGACCACACGCGCCGAGTACCTGGGCGCCCTCACGGTCGCGGCGGTCGCCTTCCTCTGGCACATCGGCGAGGTGCGCTGGGGCCCGGCGATCCTGTTGTTCGCCTACATCGACCTCATCGGCTACATCCCCGGTCTGATCGCCTACACGTTCTCCGAGGACGGCCGGATCCACCGGGTGTTCCACGTCCTGTACAACGTGATGCACACCTGGCTCAGCGCGGGTGCGGTGATCCTGCTGTGGGCGTGGCTGGTGCGTCCGGAGTGGGCACTCCTCGCGGTCCCGCTCCATCTGTTCGGCGACCGGGGCCTGCTCGGCAACTACGCCAAGCCGCTCGACGAGCCGTTCGAGCACTTCGAGACCAGCAGGCAGAAGGCCTTCCGGGCGAGGGGCGCGGAGGCGCACGCCGCATGACCACACCTGGACCGGACACCCTGGACGACATCGCCCGGTACGCCGACCATCCCAGTGCGTTCCTCGCCTGCAACGACGGCGTCGACCACTTCACCTCCGCCTCCGTTCCCGGCGTGATCGCCCACCGCCGCCGGGGCGGCAGCGTGTTCCTCTTCGGCGGGCCCTTCGCACCGGCCGAGCACCGGGGGCCGTTGCTGGACGAGTTCCGGGAGCGGGTGGCCGCCCCCCGGAGCCGACTGGTCGCGGCCCAGGTCCGCGCCGCCGACGTGCCGCTGTTCGCCGAACGGGGCTGGACCGTCAACCAGTTGGGCAGCTCGTACGCCATCGACCTGGCCCGTTTCTCGCTGCGGGGCAAGGCGCTCGCGAAGATCCGCCAGAACATGTCCCGCGCCCGGCGCGAGGGCGTGACGGTCCGCGAGGTGCCCGCCGGCGAGCATCCCCCGGCACTCGACGAGATCGACCGGAGGTGGCTGCGCGACAAGGGCTGGCACGTCAAGCGGATGACGTTCCTCGTCGGGGAACGCCAGGGCCGCGGCGCCCCGCACCGCCGGCTGTTCGTGGCCGAACGCGACGGGGCGGTCATCGGGTACGTCTCCTACTCGCCCGCGTACGGCAGTCGTCCCGGCTGGCTGTACGACCTGACCCGGCGCACCCCGGACGCCTCCGTGGGCACCGTCGAGCTGATCAACTTCGCCGCCCTGCAAGCCTTCACCGAGGAAGGCGCCGAGTGGCTCCACCTCGGGCTCACCCCGTTCGCCGGGCTCGTCCCCGAACCGGACGGGGCGCACGCCCTGCTGACCCGTATGGTCCGGCTGATCGCCGACCGGGGGGCCTTCGTCTACCCGGCCCGGTCCCAGCAGGCGTTCAAGCTCAAATGGGCGCCGCATGTGATCGAGCCCGAGTACGTGGCCTTCAGGGGCGGCCCCCGGCCGTCCTCCCTCTGGCAGTTGTTCCGCATCACCAACGCCATCTGAGCCGACGACGTGTCCGCCCGCCACCGCTCAGGGCAACTCCTTTCGCAATCAGGCCACTTGAACCACTGTCGTTCACCCCGACCGATCCCGAGGATGACACCATGACGACGAACATCGCACCCGAGGCCGACTGGGACCTGGCCCCGCACGTGCTCGCCGGCGCCCGCGACCTGAGGCTCAGCCCCGAGCAGTGCGACCTGGACTACTGGATCACCAATGTCGCCCAGGGCACCCTCAAGGGACTGGTCAACGGCCACCACCCGGACGCCGTGACGCCCGAGCACATGCTGAAGCCCGGCCCGCTGCGCGACGCGCTGCTCATGGAGTTCTCCTTCCGCTCCATCGCCGAGGACAAGGCCGCGCGGGCCATCACGCAGCTCGTGACCGCCGCGCCCGACGAGAAGTCCATGCAGTTCTTCGCCACCCAGCTGCTGGACGAGGCCCGGCACGCCCAGGCTTTCCGGGCCCACATGGTGGAGGTCGGCGTCCCGGAGGCCGACCTCGCGGATGTCGTGGCGGAGTTCGCGGGCGAGCACCAGAAGAACGTGCTGGACCCGCTGGAGGAGTTCGGCCTCTCCGTCATGGACGGCCCGCACGCCTATGTCTCCGGGGTCGCCGTGCTGACCATCCTGGTCGAGGGTGTGCTCGCCCCGACGGGCGAGCTCAGCGAGCACAAGTGGAAGATCGTCGACCCGGCGGCGGCGAGCGTCGAACGCGGCGCCGGCATCGACGAGATCCGCCATCTGACCGTCGGCAGCGAGATCGTCCGGCGCTATGTGGCCCAGGACCCGACGGTCAAGGAGCACCTGGCGGACGTGGTGCGGCGCGGCAACGAACTGTGGGCCAAGCTGCCCGTGTTCGCCGTCCTGCAGCGCCGGGAGGAACTGTTCCAGGCGGGCATCGAGCAGATCGCCGACTTCATCGGCGACCACGAGATCTGGCCGGGCCGCCGCCTCCTGGACAGCACCCCCGACGAGCGGATCACCAAGGCCCTGGAGTGGGCCGCGGAGACCCAGACGACCCGGCTGGCGTACATGGGAATGGACTCATGAGCGACAGAACCGACGGGACGGCCGCCGAGCGGCTGACCGTCACGCTGCCGGACGGAGCCGAACTCGCCGTGCTCCACCGGCCGGGTCCCAAGGCCGCGCCCCTGGTCGTGGTGTGGCCCGCCCTCGGCGTACGGGCCCGCTTCTACCGGCGCTTCGCCGAGGCCCTCACGGCCCAGGGTGTGGGCGTGGCCGTGGCGGACCTGCGGGGGTACGGCGAGAGCCGGCCCCGGCCGGACGCATCGGCCCGGTACGGCTACCACGAGCTGGCCACCGTCGACTACCCGGCCGTCTTCGGCGCCCTGCGCGAACGGGCGCCCGACAGCCCGCTGTTCCTGCTGGGGCACAGCATCGGCGGACAGATCGGCCTGATGTACGCCGCCCGGTACCCGGACGACCTGGCCGGTGTCCTGCTGGTCGCCGCCGGCACGCCGTACTTCCGCACCTACCCGGGGCTGACGGGACTGATCCCGCTGCTCGGCACCAACGCCGTCGCGGGCGTCGCCCGGGTGTGCGGCTACTGGCCCGGCGACGTGCTGCGCTTCTCCGGACGGCAGTCCCGGGTGCTGGTGGGCGACTGGGCCCGCATGGCCCGCACCGGCCGCTACCGGCCCACCGGTGCGGACGTCGACTACGAGGAGCTGATCGCGGATCTCCGTCTGCCGGTGCTGGCGGTGTCGGTCGGCGGCGACGTACTCGCCCCGCCCGGCGCGGTCGACGCGCTGTGCTCCCTGCTGCGCGGCGCGGAGGTGACCCGCAGACATCGTCCCGAGCGGCTCAGCCACACCGCGTGGGCGACCCACCCGGATGCGATCGCCGCCGAGATCGGCGAGTGGATCGAGAACACCCTCACGGCACGGCCGTGGAAAGGACGCACAGAGGATGGCGATGCGGTTTCTTGAAGCCGAACGCGAGACGCTCAAGAAGCTCCTCCCTGGACTGGACGACCGTCTGGCCGCCCTGCCCCGCGAGGAGCGGGAACGGCCGCAGGGCCCCGCTCTCACCCTCTTCAAGGAAGCGGGCGGCGCCGGGCTCGTCGTGCCGTCGGAGCACCGGGGCCTGGGCGCGAGCGCCGTGGAGGCGGTACGGATCCAGCGGGCCGTCGGCGCGCGCAGCCCCTCCCTCGCGGTGGCCACGACCATGCACCACTTCTCGGTCGCCGGACTCATCCAGGCGTACGAGGTCACCAAGGGCCTGGAGTGGATGCTGCTGGAGGCCGTCGCCGACCAACGGCTGCTGATGGCGTCGGGGTTCGCCGAGGGCAGGTCCGGCCAGTCGATCCTCGCCTCGTCGATCACCGCCCGGCAGGACGGCGAGGACATCGTCCTCAACGGCTCCAAGAAGCCGTGCAGCCTCTCCGCGTCGATGGACCTGCTGACCGCCTCCGTCATGCTCGACACCGACGGCGGCCCCCAGCTCGCGGTGGCCGTGGTGCCCGCCGCCACAGCGGGCCTCTCGGTGCACCCCTTCTGGGGTGCGACCGCCCTGGCCGGCGCGGAGAGCGACGAGGTACGGCTGGAGGACGTCCGGGTGCCGCCGGACATGGTGGTCCGCACCGAGTTCGGCGCGGACGGCAGCCTGGACCGTATCCAGACCGTGGGCTTCATCTGGTTCGAGCTGATGATGGCGGCCTCGTACCTGGGCATGGCGAGCGCGCTGGCCGAACTCGTGCTCGACCGGGAGAAGGGCGACGTCGCCGAGCGGGCCCGGATCCTGGTGGAGCTGGAGGCGGCGATGGGCGGCATCGTCGGCGCGGCGGCGGCGCTGGACAGCGGCGCCGCCGTCGGCCAGGCCGAACTGCTGCAGTCGCTCGTCTGCCGGTTCTCGGTGCAGGACACCATCGACCGTGTGGTGCCGCGCTGTCTGGAGGCGCTCGGCGGCATGTCGTACGTCTCCGGCGACGACACCGCGTACCTCGCCGCCTGCGCCGCGGCGCTGAAGTTCCACCCGCCGTCCCGCGCCTGGTCCGCCGCCGCCCTGTGCACGGCGTTCACCGGCGGCCCCCTGGTCCTGGGCTGACCGCGACCTCCGGCCGCCCGCCCCGCCGGGCGGCCGGTCGACCACCCCCCATTGAATCCATCTCCGCCGGAGGAAACCGCGATGGCCTGCCGCATACACGTCGAGGGACTGCTGTCCGACCGACGCGCCGATCAGGTGTTCGACCGTATCCGTGACTTCGAGAGCTACGCCGAGTACACCGACGCGGTCCGCGAGGTCACCGTGACCGCCGACGAGGCGGGCACCGTCGACTCCGCCTGGGCCGTGAACTTCCGCGGCGGCGTCCTGCACTGGACCGAGCGGGACGTGATCGATCCCGCCGCGCTGCGCATCACCTTCGAACAGCTCACCGGGGACTTCGCCCGCTTCGACGGCACCTGGGAGGTCCGGCAGACGGGAGACGACGTCGTCGTGCTGTTCGCCTGCGAGTTCGACCTCGGCATCCCCAGCCTCGAACCGATCATCAACCCCGTCGCCATGCGCGCGCTGAGCGACAGCATCGGGCTCATCCTGCGCGGGCTCCTGGGAGAGGAGATCGAGCTCACCAACAGCCATCAGGACACGGCGGTCGTCGCCTCATGACCGGCCCGGCGGCGCAGGGGCGCGGGCCGCGCGCGCTGCGTCTGGCGTTCGTCTGCGCCGGTGTCGTCATGGTCTACCTGGACAGCACCGTGGTCGGCGTGGCGCTCCCCGACATGCAGAGCGACCTCGGCATCGGGGTCTCGGGACTGCAATGGGTGTTCGACATCTACGTGCTCACCTTCGCCTGTTTCCTCCTCACCGCGGGCACCCTCGGCGACACGCTGGGCCGTGGCCGTGTCTTCCTGGTGGGGCTGGCCGGTTTCACCGCCGCGTCGGTGGGCTGCGCGCTGTCCACCACCGTCGGTGAACTGCTCGTGGCCAGAGCCGTCCAGGGTGTCTTCGGCGCCGTCATGATCACGGTGTCGCTCGCCCTGATCCGGCAGTTCTACACCGAGGCCCGAGCGAGGGCCTCGGCCGTCGCGGTGTGGGCCGGAGTGGGTGGCGTCGCGCTGGCCGCCGGTCCGATCGTCGGCGGGCTGCTGGTCGACGCCTACTCCTGGCAGAGCATCTTCTGGATCAACCTGCCGGTCGGCGTCGTCGCCATCGGGGCCCTGGCCCTCCTGCTGCCGCTCGGTCCGGCGGACACGGCCGGCCGGCGCATCGACTGGATCGGCCAACTGCTGTTCGTCGTCGGCATCGCGATGATGGCGTACGGCCTGATCGAGGCCGGCCAGAAGGGCTGGGGCTCGCCGTTGATCCTCGGTCTGCTCGGCGGGTCGGTGCCGGTGCTCGGCCTCTGTCTGCGCTGGGAGAACCGCACCCCGCACCCCATGCTGCCGCTCGCACTGCTGCGCGACCGCATCGTGCTGATGACCTGCTCGGTCAACTTCCTCTGTTTCTTCGGCCTGTTCGGCATCATCTTCCTGCTCACGCTGTTCCTCCAGCAGGTGAACGGGCTGAGTCCCGTACAGAGCGGGCTGCGGCTGCTCGCCCTGACCGTGTCCATCACCGTGGCGTCGCTGCTCGCACCGGCCGTGTCGGCCCGGCTGGGCACGCGGCCCGCCATCGTGCTGGGCTCGCTGGTGGCGGCGGGCGGGTTCGTGGGACTCCTGGCCATGGAGGCCGGCGGCGGCTTCGCCACCTACTGGTGGGCACTGGTGCTGGTCGGCGCCGGTGTGTCGGTGGTCGGCGCACCGGCCACCGTGGCCCTGTTGTCGGCCGTACCCCCCGAACAGGCCGGCGTCGCCTCGGGGATGTCCCAGACCTGTCGTCAGGTGGGGGCGGTCTTCGGCGTGGCCCTGTCCGGAACCCTGGTCCAGCGTCGCCTGCACTCGGGGCTGCCGGGAGTTCTGGAGCAGGTCCCGCTGCCGGCAGCCGCCCGGGAGAGATTGGCCGACGCCATCGAGCACGGACGGCTCGGCGACGCGGCGGCCCTGCCCCCACGGATCCGCGAGGGCGTCCTGCGGTCCGTCGGCGACCTGATGACACAGGGGCTGCACACGGCCGTCCTGGTCGCGGCGGCGGGCGCGGCCCTGGGCGCCGTGGCGGCGGCCGTACTGCTGCGCCGCAAGGACATGACCGCGACGGTGGACGCGTGAAGGACCTGAGTATGTCCCAGACCTCCCAGACGGAATTCCGCTCGCTGATGGCGGGCTTCCCGACCGGTGTCGCCGTGGCCACCGCGTTCGACGTCACGGGCAGGCCACGCGGTATGACCTGCTCCTCGCTGTGCAGCGTCGTACTGGACCCGCCGACCCTGCTGATCTGTATGAGACACGGCAGCGCGACGCTGGAGGCGGTCGAGGGGCGGCGTGCCTTCGCCGTCAATGTGCTGCACGGCGGAGGGCAGCCGGTGGCGGAACTGTTCGCATCGGGTGCGCCCGACCGCTTCGACCGGGTGTCCTGGACGACCCCGCCGGCGGCCTGCGGCCCCCACCTGCCCGACGCCGCCCAGTCGGTGGCGGACTGCGAGGCCGTACGCACCGAGCGGATCGGCGACCACACCGTGGTGTTCGGCGAGGTTCTCGGGGTCACCTCCTACCCGTCCGACGACGGCCCCCTGCTGTACGGCCTGCGACGCTACGCCACCTGGCCGCCGTCCCGCCCCGCGGTCTCTGCGGGGTGAGGTCGTTCGGGCGCACCGGTCCGGCAGCGCCGCGATGAGCTCCGCCCCGCACGGTCCGACCGGCCGTGCGGGTGCCGCGGAGCGCAGGCGTCAGCGCATGGTCAGGGTGTCCGGCAGGGATGCCTGGCCGGTGAGGCTTTCGGGACGCAGGATCGTGTCCAGTTCCTCGGCGGTGAGCAGGCCGGCCTCGGCGGCCAAATCCTTGATGGCGCGGCCGGTGTCCAGGGCCTGACGGGCGAGGGTCGTACTGGCGGCGTAGCCGATGTGCGGGGCGAGCGCGGTCACCAGTCCGATCGAGCGGTGGACCGTGTCGTGGAGGTGTGCGCGGTTGGCCGTGATGCCTGGGACGCAGCGGGTGGCCAGGGTGTCGCAGCGGCGCGCAGATGGGTCAGTGAGCGCTGCAGGCTGTAGGCGATGACGGGTTCGAAGGCGTTGAGCTGGAGCTGTCCGGCCTCGGCGGCCATGGTGACGGTCAGGTCGTTGCCGATGACCTCGAAGGCGACCTGGTTGACGACTTCGGGGATCACCGGGTTGACCTTGCCGGGCATGATCGACGAACCCGCCTGCACCGGCGGCAGGTTGATCTCGCCGAGTCCGGCGGTGGGGCCGGAGGAGGTCAGGCGCAGGTCGTTGCAGGTCTTGGAGAGTTTCACGGCGACGCGCTTGAGGACGCCGGAGAGCTGGACGAAGGCGCCGCAGTCCTGGGTGGCCTCGATGAAGTCGCTCGCCGGCCGGACGGCTTCGCCGCTGATCTCGGCGAGGTACGCGCAGGCGAGCTCGGCGTAGCGGGGGTGGCCATTGATGCCGGTGCCGATCGCGGTGCCGCCGAGGTTGGACTCCAGCAGCAGGGCGGCGGCCTCGTTCAGTCGCTGCCGGTCTTCCTCGATCATGACGGCGTAGGTGGTGAACTCCTGGCCCAGCGTCATGGGGACCGCGTCCTGGAGCTGGGTGCGGCCCATCTTGAGGACGTCGGCGAATTCCTCCGCCTTCGCGCCGAACGCGTCGGCCAGCACCTTCATCGAGTCGCCCAGCCTGCGCAGTGAGACGACCAGGGCCAGACGGACGGCGGTGGGATACACGTCGTTGGTGCTCTGGCCGAGGTTGACGTGGTCGAGCGGGTGGATCACCTCGTAGTAGCCGCGGGGGTGACCGAGGATCTCCAGAGCCCGGTTGGCGATGACCTCGTTGGCGTTCATGTTCGTGGACGTGCCGGCCCCGCCCTGGAGAGGGTCGACGACGAACTCTTCCGTCAGCCGCCCGGCACGGATCTCCTCGCACGCGCCGGTGATCGCGTGGGCGATGTCCGGCGGCAGCAGGCCCAGGTCGCGGTTGGCCTGCGCGGCCGCCTGTTTGACCGCGGCCAGTGCGGCGATCAGGTCGGGAAACCGGGCGATGGTCGACCCGGTGATCGCGAAGTTCTCCACCGCCCGCACCGTGTGCACGCCGTAGTAGGCGTCGGCCGGGACCTCCTTGTCCCCCACCAGGTCGTGTTCCACGCGTGTGGCCTGCGCCATCTCATGCTCCTCGTCGTCGCCGCCGGCCTTGGGGCGGGATGTCGGCGCGGGACCCCTTGACAGGCCACCGCCTCCGGCCTCAGTGTTGCCGACCAACACGCAGAATGCAATATATTGCGTATAGGAGGAGGTCTCATGGACACCGCGCACACCCACCCCACCAGCGACAACCCACCGCCCCGGTCCCCAGGGTTCTGGCGGCGATGTCTGGCGATGCCGATCGGCGTCCAGTCGATCATCGCCGTGGGGCTCGGCGCGCTCATCGGAACCCTCGCCCCGTCGGCGGGCGAGCAGATGAAGATCCTCGGCGAGGTGTTCCTGAACCTGGTGCAGGTCGTCGTGCTGCCCCTGGTCTTCCCGCTCATCGTGCTGGGCATCGCCCGAATGGAGTCGGTCAAGAAGGTCGGCCGGATCGCCGGCAAGGCCATCCTCTACTTCGAGCTCGTCACCACCGTCATCCTGCTGATCGCGGTGGGCCTGGCCAAGCTCACCGGCATCGGCAAGGACGCCCCCGTCCACGGGGCCGACGCCAAGGACCTGGACGGCCTGAGCCAGGGCATCGACTTCCACGAACTGCTTCTGCACGCCGTACCGAAGAACGTCTTCGCCGCGTTCAGCGAGGGCAATCTGCTCGGCGCGATCGTCTTCGCGCTGCTCGTGGGCGTGGCGATGGCCGCGATCGGTGAGAAGTCGGAGCCTTTCGCCGCCGTGCTGGAGTCCGTCGCCGCGGTGATGTTCAAGGTCGTAGGCTACGTGATACGGATCGCGCCGCTCGGCGTGCTCGGCTTCATCTCCTACGACGTGGCCCACTACGGCTTCGGCAACCTGCGCAGCCTGATGGGCTTCATCGCCGTGGTGTACGCGGGCCTGGCCATCGTCGTCGGCGTGCTCTTCCCGGCCATCGCCGTGATCTACCGCGTCCGCTACGTCGATCTGCTGAGGTCGATCGCCGGGCTGGCCGGTATCGCCTTCGTCACCCGCAGCTCCGAGTCCGTCCTGGCGCCGCTCATGGGCAGGCTGGAGGCGTTCGGCCTCAGCCGGTCGACGACCTCGTTCGTCGTCCCGCTCGGCTACTCCTTCAACACCGACGGCTCCGTCCTCTACCAGGCCTCCGCCCTGGTCTTCCTCGCCAACGCCTACGGCGCGGACACCTCAGTGCCCGCCCTGCTCCTCATGGTCGGCGTGCTGGTGATCCTCTCCAAGGGCATGGCCGGCGTCGCCTCCGCCTCCATCGTCGTCCTCATCGCCGCCGGCAACTCCATCGGCCTGCCCGCCGAAGGCATCGCCCTGCTCCTCGGCGTGGACTTCATCGTCGACATGGCCCGCACCGGTGTGAACGTCATCGGCAACTCGCTGGCCGCCGCCGTCGTCGACAGCTCCGAGAAGCGACGCGAAGCGAAACGGGGCACCCGGGAAGCCTCCCGGACCCCGGCCGAGCCCGAGGTCACGGCCCTCCAGAAGGAACCCGCACAGTGAACACGCCCGCCGCCGCCAACGGTCCCGTACCCACCGGCACCGCCACGGCTACCGGCATCCGCCCCGCCACCGGCACCGGCCCCGCCACCGGCACCGGCACCGGCACCGGCACCGGCACCACCGCTGGCACCGGCACCACCGAGATCATCGGCATCCTCGGCGGCATGGGCCCGGCGGCCACCGCCGACTTCTACGCCAAGCTCGTCTCGATGACCCCCGGCACCAGCGACCAGGACCACCTCAGAACGGTCATCTGGTCCGACCCCACCATCCCCGACCGCACCGAGGCCCTGCTCGGCGACGGCCCCGACCCCACCCCCTGGCTCCTCAACGGCAGCCGTGTCCTGCGCGAGGCCGGCGCCACCCTCATCGCCATTCCCTGCAACACCGCCCACGCCTTCGTCCCGCGCATCGCCGACCACGTCGGCCTGCCCATCGTCCACATGATCGGCGAGGTAGCCCAGCATCTGACCACCCTGCGGCCGCACGTGTACACCGTGGGGCTGCTCGCCACCACCGGGACCGTCCGCGCGGGCCTGTACCAGGAGTGGCTGGACCGCTTCGGGATCGGCCTCGTCCTGCCCGGCCCCGACAGCCAGGAGCACGAGGTCATGGCCGCCATCCGCGCGGTGAAGGCCGGCGCCCGGGATTCCACAGCCGACGAGCCGCTGACGCGCGCCGCCCGCCGGCTCATGGCACAGGGTGCGCAGGCGATCATCGCCGGCTGCACGGAGATCCCGCTCGGGCTGTCGGCGGGAGCGGTGGGCGTTCCCCTCATCGATCCGGCCGCCGTCCTGGCTCAGGCCCTGGTTCGCCGGACGCTCACCGCGGGAGGATGAGGGCGGGTGCACAGGGGGGCGAGCGATGTACTGTACGCAATATGTCACTGGACAGCCCTGTCTCCCGCCGCCTCCTCAGCGACGAGGTGTTCCACCGCCTGCGCGACTCCATCGTGCGCGGCGAACTCGTCCCAGGCGAGAAGGTCAAGGACGGCGAACTGGCCGAACGCCTCGGGCTCAGCCGCACCCCGGTGCGCGAGGCGCTCGCCCGGCTCGCCGACATCGGCCTCGTCGAGACCAAGCCCGGCGTCCACACCCGCATCACCACACTCAACCGCCGCGACGTAGAGAAGACCCTCGCCGTACTGCGCTCCCTCGACCAACTCGCCATCGAGACAGCCGTACCCGTCATGACCGAACAGGACGTGCGGCTCATGCGCGAGGCCAACCGGGACTTCGAACAGGCCGTCGCCGCCAACGACATCACCGCCGCGCTCGCGGCCGACGACCGCTTCCACGCCGTCCCCATCACGGCCGCGGACAACCCCGTGCTCAGCCGGATCGTCGAGCAGCTCCACCCGCAGATCCACCGCATCCTCTACCGCAAGTTCTCCACCCTCCTCGGCGGCCGCAACACCATCGAACACCACGACCAGCTCATCGACATCTGCGCCGACGGCGACGCCCAGGCCGCCGCCGAACTCTCCGGACAGCACTGGTCCGCACTCGGCGGACACATCAACCAGCTCTTCGACACCAACCAGTTCACGGAATCCGCGAACGTCTGACAGGGACCGATGACCTGGACGCGGTGACCGCCGTGAACCAGTCCGGCTGGCCTGATCACCCGGTCGCCACCGGTCCTGCCCGGCGCCGTGCCGATCTACCTCGGCCAGGGCCCACACTGACCGACAACGGGCCCATGCCGCGCGCCGGGCTTGTGGTCGTCCCGGCCTGCGCTGCCGTAGGTACTTGTTCCACCGGCACGGGATGGCCGACCTTGGCAAAGAGCACTGGTCCTTACCTGGGTACTGTCTCCCGCATGCCTCCTCCCAAGCCGCTGACCGCCGAGCGCATCGTCCAAGCGACCGAGGAGGTACTGCGTCGCCACGGCTTCGCCAAGGCAACCGTGGTCGATGTGTCCTGTGCGCTCGGCGTCAGTCACGCAAGCGTTTACCGCCACTTCGCGTCGAAAGCGGCGCTGCACGAAGCGGTGACCAAGAGGTAGCTGAACCGCACGCTGTCGGACCTGGCTGCTGTCGCCGCCGAGGATCGTGCCCCGGAGCTCCGACTGCACGACTGGCTCGCCGCCCTGTTCGCCGCCAATCGGCGCAAATCGCAGGAGGACCCCGAGCTATTCGCCACGTACAAGGCCCTGGCCGCAGACCTCGGAGGCGCCGTCGCTTCCCACGTCGACGACCTCACGGCCCAACTCGCTCAAATCATCCGTTCCGGCGCCGACATCGGCACTTTCGCCACCTTCTCGGATCCCATGACCATCGCCCGAACGGTGTTTCACAGGCCACGGGCCGCTTCCATGACTCCCATCACTCCCGTGACTGGGAACAGCCGGACATCGAGGTCCAGTTCGAGGCGGTCGTGGACCTGGTGATGAGGGGGTTGCGGGGCTGACGACCGGGAGGTATTCGCCGCCCAGCGACTTCACCTGATCGGCCACCTCGGGGCGCGGGTCCGTGGCGCGCACGATCGCACCCGGCGACGATGCCGTGCCGATCGCGGCCAGGGCCGCCACACCCGCGCCCACGACGAGCACCTTCGCCGGCGGTACCTTGCCCGCGGCGGTCACCTGGCCGGTGAAGAGGCGGCCGAACTCGTGGGCCGCCTCGACCACCGCGCGATAGTCGGCGATGTTGGCCATGGACGAGAGCACGTCGAGTGACTGGGCGCGGCTGATGCGCGGCACCGCGTCCATCGCCAGCACCGTGATCGGCCGCGCCGCGAGTGCGTCGACCAGCTCGGGGTTGAGGGCCGGCGCGAGTGTGGAGACCAGTGTGGCGCCGTCCTTCGGCTTGCCAGTCGGTCGCGGTACGGCCAGGGTCGACCGCGTTCACCTTCACGTCCGGCCAGGACTTCGCATACCGCGTGGTCAGCATGGTCACGGCAGTCTTCGACGCCGCGTAGACCGGCGCGATGAACCGGCCCTCGACACGCTCGGCATCGTGCGTCAGCGGGAACGACCCCACGCTCGGCATCGTGCGTCAGCGGGAACGACCCCACTTGTTCGCGGTCGGCCAGACCACCTCGTCCACCCGCTGGTGGACATCCGCAAGGTGCAGCCCTTGCGCAGCACTCGGCAGCCGTGCTTAGCCGGCGTTTTTGGCCGCCACCTGGAATCGGCTTCGCAGGAGACAGCCCCATCCGCGCGGACACTGGCGCCGGTCGCTGCTGCCGGACGGGCGGCAGCGACGGGCGCCGGAGCGCAGCCGAGCGGAACCGTCGGCTGACGCGCGCTCAGGACGGGGTGTCGAGCAGGCGCTTGGGGTGCATGCCCTCGACCATCCCGATGAAGGGCGGATGGATGCTGTAGCCGAGCATCCGGCGGATGTCCTCGGACACCACCCGGACGGTGTCACGGGTGGTGGACAGGGTGAACGCCTCCTGCGGCCGGAGCCACGGCTCACAGTACTGGGCCGTAACCGCCAGGCGGGCTTGGTCGGATGTCCAGGAGGCGGGCGGCCCGGCAACACCAGTCGCCACCCTCTCCAGGCCACCCGCAGCACGGGTGGCCTGCCACAAACAGCCGCCGATACCTCGCCCTCGTGACGGTGTGTTCGAGGAGAGCCTGGCCGATGCCGCCGATCATGGCGCCGATGGCTTGGCTGTCCGCCAGTCTCGGGCTGATGATGCGGCCGGCGTCGTACACACCGACCATGCGCCGGACCCGCACCAGGCCGAGCGTCGCGTCGACGGCTACTTCCGCGAAGGTCGCGGCGTAGGCGCAGAAGGAGAACTTCTCCGATCCGGGCGCCCCGGCGTACGAGCCGAGCGCTTCGAGGTGGGTGAGGTTGTTGCGGGCCAGGAGCCGCTGGTGCGTCTCCCCGCGCGTGGGGTCGTCCTTGCCGTACAGCCGGCCGCCGCGTACCACGACATCGGCGGGGTCGACACCCTGCAGCGGTGATCCTTCGTCCTTGACCGCGAGCGTGATGGCCTGCTTGCGCAGTTTGCCGCCGCCGTCCTGAACGGCGGAGCCGCCGGCGGGCGGACGACGTCGACCCACGTACTGGGGCGGTGACGCGATGACGAGCAGTGATGTCGGCCCGCGGGCTGTCACGGACCCACTATCCATCAGGAAACCACTCCCGCGGGGTACGTAGTGTGGTTCATGGTCCCGACGATGCGAAGGAGGCGTCGCCATGACGCTCCCCGTTCTCCCCCGACGTGAGGGCGACCGGCCCGTGACCGGGCCCGACATCCCGCACCTGTAGCTCACCCAGACCAGCCCGCCCGAGGTCAAGGAGGACCTGAGGCAGTGGATGGCCACCGCTCTGCCGGGCGTGGTAACGGGCCGCAGCGAGATCTCCCCTCCCAGCACTTGGGCGGTGTTCCTCGAGGAAGCCGCAACGGATGAGAACGTTCACCTCATGCCACCGCGCTGGAACGCGGAGTTCGTGCATCTGCACGCCGACGGAAGCCTCCATCTGTCTCTGGATCCTGCGGACCACGCCGCGTTCCTGGCTTCCGGATGGGGCGAGAAGCACCCGTTCTACGACCGCGGCGTCAATGTCGTGATGCTCTACGCTCCCCGCGACCAGTCCGAGGTGGAGGTGGCGAAGAAGGTCGTCGCCGCTTCCTACCAGTACGCGACCGGCCATGCGGCGACGACCGAGATCGCTCCGACCGGATGGGTTCATAAGCCGCTCATCGCCCTGCTTTACCGCACGTTGAGGGCGCCGTCACCAACACCCACCCGTAAGTCCCGCTTATGGGCGAGGCCTTGGAATGGTGCAAGGAAACCGCCCGCGGATGGTGGGAGTCACGGCCGAGGGGATGAAATTTTCGGTGAAGGCACACACCATGCGCGTGAGTGGCCTGCTGCACTACGGCCTGCAACCGTCCACCCTGGCCCAGGGCAAAGACTTCTTCACGGACCTCGGCCTCGATCTCGCCGAGCGTGGCGATCAGCTGGTCGTGCGCTGCGACGGCCGGAACCAGGACCAGACGGTGCTGGTCTAGGGCCGCGACAAGCGGCTGCACCAGTCGCTGCAGACGATGACCCCGCCTGGCCTGTACCGGTCGACTCCCCCACATTCCCTCTGGGCGCGCCCGACGTCAGCCGCCGCCGACCACAACAACTATGTGATCAGCCTTCCGCCCAGGCAGCCTCTTCTTCCTGGATCCTGTCGTACTTCTCGCGTGCGGTGGCAATCTCCGGCAGATAGGTCACACCCCACTTGTCCAACGTGCGAAACACCGGCCTGAGGCTATTGCCCAGCTCGCTGATCTCGTACTCCACGCGCGGTGGGACCTCTGCATGGTAAGTGCGGATCACCAGCCCGTCCCGTTCAAGCTGCCGCAGCCGCGCCGTCAGAACTTTCGGCGTGACGTCCCCCAACAGCCGCTGCAACTGGTTGAAACGCAGTCGCCCGTGATGATGCAAAACCCACAGAATCGGCGTGGACCACCGACTGAAGACCAGGTCGACCACCGGACCGATCGGACAGCCCCAAGCGACTCACCCGGACGCCGGGGTCGACCGGCGCATCAAGGCAGTCGCGTCCGTCGTCATGTAGGACATCGGCCGACAACCACAGCCCCACACCTGCACCGCAGCGGTGCCAGAAGCGCAGCGCCCAGCCCTGCGCATGTCACACCTCGACAGCCGAGGAGTCAGCGGCCTGCCGCTCAAGCACGACGACATCGCCAGCAACGCACTTCGAAGTCGCGAACAGCCCTCGCCTCTCTCCTCCGAAAGCAGGCCCAGACTGCGAGCCCATCCGTTCACGGCGGCCCTCACCACCTCAACCTGCCCCGCCCTGCTGCCTCATCCCCCTTCCGCGAGGACACCAGCAGCTGGGCCGCGCGGCCGCCCCTCTCCCCACACGGATTACTCTTGCCCGCCATCTCCCTGACCTGCGATAACCCCGCCAGGTAGGCCAAGACGGGCCAGTTCGACCCGATCGGATGTGTTCGCCGAGCCCATCACCGGCCACCTCAGGAGTGATCAACCCGGCGGCGACACCCCGCAGCCGCTGCCAGCGATGAGCAAGGCGCATGACAACGCTCTGACCAGCTCTTTCGTAGATACGCTTCCGCCTGGCGGAAGCCGTCTTGCGCGGCGACAACAGCCGTCAGGACCCTGATTCCAACCACGGCACGCGGGGCGAGCGCCCCGCTCTCAGGGACGGGAACCCCATGCCTCACACGACCGCCTTCGCCAGGAACCAGTGGTACGTCGCGGCCTACGCCCATGAGGTCGGGCGTGAGCTGCTCGGCCGGACGATTCTGGGCGAGCCGCTCGTCTTCTACCGCACCGAGGAGGAGGGCACGCCCGTCGCCCTGCACGACCGGTGTGTGCACCGCCGCTACCCGCTGTCCGAGAGCGGCCTCGACGGGGACCGGATCGTGTGCGGCTACCACGGCTTCACGTACGACACCACGGGCGCCTGCGTCTATGTGCCGGGGCAGAAGCGCATCCCGCGCACCGCCCGCGTCGCCTCGTACCCGGTGGTCGAGCAGGACTCGCTGATCTGGGTGTGGATCGGCGACCCGGCCCTCGCCGACCCGCAGACCATCCCGCGCGCCAAGCACCTGGACTCCCCCGGCTGGGTCACCGTGCGCGGCATGGAGCCCATCGACGCCGACTACGGCCTCCTCGTCGACAACCTCCTCGACCTCTCCCACGAGACCTATCTGCACGGCGGTTACATCGGCACCCCCGAGGTCGCCGAGACGCCGATCACCACCGAGGTCGACGAGGGCGCGGGCATCGTGCGGGTGAGCCGGCACATGGACGACGCCGAGTGCCCGCCCTTCTACGCCAGGTCGACCGGCATCGAGGGCCGGATCACCCGCTGGCAGGACATCGAGTACCACGCCCCGTGCCTGTACCTGCTGCACAGCCGCATCGCCCCGGTCGGCATGCTCCCCGAGGCCGACGGCAGCGACCCCAACGGCTTCCACACCGAGATCACGTACGCGATCACACCGTCGGCGGACGGCAAGGTGTACGACTTCTGGATGGTCTCGCGCGACTGGGCGACCGAGGACGACGAGGTCACCGAGTTCCTGCGCGGCAACAACCACACGGTCGTCATGCAGGACGTCGACGCGCTCAACCTCCTCCAGAAGACGCTCGGCACCGAGCGTCACGGCTACCAGGAGCTGAGCATCAACATCGACACCGGTGGTCTCGCCGCCCGCCGTATCCTCGCCCGGCTGGTCGAGGAGGGCGACAAGCCGGTGGAGAAGGTCCTGTGACAAGCCCGACCGGCGAGATCTACCGCATCGCCTGGCTGCCGGGCACAGACGTCCTGCACGGCACCTGTCACTGCGGCCGGGAGCACACCTCCCAGGACCCGATCGAGATGTGGGAGTGGATGCTCGCCCACCCCCAGGGCCACGAGTCTCAAGGAAACACCTCATGACCTCCACCCCCTACGAGGCCGAACTCGTCGTCACCACACGTGAGTTCGCCGCAGACGGCGTCCTCGCCCTCACCCTCCGCCACCCGCTGGGTGAGGAACTCCCGGCCTGGCAGCCCGGCGCCCACATAGACGTCCTGCTGGGCCCCGATCTGGAGCGGCAGTACAGCCTCTGCGGCGACCCGGCGGACCGGCACACATGGCGCATCGGGGTCCTGAAGGAGCCTGACGGGCGCGGCGGATCGGCGTATGTGCACACGGAGTTGCGGCAGGGCGACAAGGTCCGCGTGCGCGGCCCGCGCAACAACTTCGCCCTGGAGCAGGCGCCCGGATACCGGTTCGTCGCCGGTGGCATCGGCATCACTCCCGTCCTGCCGATGCTGGCCGCGGCGGAGGCTGCGGGTGCCGAGTGGACCCTGCTGTACGGCGGGCGCACCCGGCAGTCAATGGCGTTCCAGGAGGAGTTGGGCGCGTACGGGGACCGGGTCACCGTCGCTCCGCAGGACGAGACCGGGCTGCTCGACCTCGCCTCCGTCCTCGACGACCTCCCGGAGGGCACCCTCGTCTACTGCTGCGGCCCCGGGCCGCTGCTGGACGCGGTCGAGGCGCGGTGCCCCGGCAAGGCGCTGCGGGTCGAGCGGTTCCAGCCCAAGGAGCAGGACACCGGCCCCGACAGCGAGTTCGAGGTCGTGCTGGAGCGCACCGGCCGTACGCTGACCGTCCCCGTCGGTGTCTCCGTGCTCGACACCGTGCGGGCCGCCGGGGTGGAGGTGCTCTACTCCTGCGCCGAGGGCACCTGCGGCACCTGTGAGACGGACGTCCTCGACGGCACGCCCGACCACCGGGACTCGGTGCTGAGCGACGAGGAGCGCGAGGCCGGGGAGACCATGCTCATCTGTGTGTCCCGGTGCCAGGGGTCGCGGCTCGTCCTCGACCTGTAGCGGCCTCGGGCCGGGCGGGGGCCATGGCTCCGGCCCGGCCGGTCGCCGTTCTTGCCACCGCCAGGTCGGCCTCGATCCGGGCGACCGTGGCCAGCAGCTGGGGCAGCAGGTCCCGGCGTACGGACTCGACCGGGTAACGCCCGGCCGGGACGGGGATGTTCACGGCCGCCACCACCTCGCCCGCCCGGTCCCGGACCGGGGCGGCGACGGATCTCAGCCCCTCCTCCAGTTCCTGGTCGACGACGGCGTACCCCTGCCGTCGTACCCGGCGCAGTTCGCTCCTGATGCGGTCGGCGGAGGTCAGCGTGCGGCCGGTGAGGGGGCTGAGGTCGACACGGGCGAGGCGCGCATCGATCTCCTCGTCCGGCAGCTGCGCGAGCATCACGCGGCCGACCGAGGTGACGTGGGCCGGGAAGCGGGTGCCCACGGTGATGCCGGCCGTCATGATGCGGCTGGTCGGGACCCTGGCCACGTACACGATGTCGTCGCCGTCGAGCACGCAGAGCGAGGACGACTCCCCCACCTGGGCGACGAGTTGCTCCAGATGCGGCTCGGCCAGCTCCGGCAGCGTGAAGCCCGACAGATACGCGTAGCCGAGTTCCAGGACGCGTGGGGTCAGCCGGAACAGCCGGCCGTCGGTGTGGACATAGCCGAGGTCGACGAGGGTGAGCAGGAAGCGGCGGGCGGCCGCGCGGGTCAGCCCGCAGGTCCGGGCGGCCTCACTCAGCGTGAGCGACGGACGGTCGGCGCCGAAGGCGCGGATGACCGCGAGGCCGCGCTCGAAGGAGCGGACGAAGTGCGGCTCGCGGATGTCGGCGGACCCGGTGCCATCAGTCATCGTCGCCTCCACGAGAACCCACGGCCGATGCGCACGCCACGCACAGCAGACGCGCCCGATACGCACACAAGTGCGCTGTGCGCACGCTAGGAGCGCGCTCACAGAACTGTCAACGACCTTGCACCGCAAGGCCATTGACCCCGACCCGGCAGCGTTCTACCTTCCCGCTGAGCACTTCTGTGCGGTGTGCGCACAGCCAGTCGAAGAGCGTTTCCCATCAGGGGGAGTCATGCGTCGTCTGCTCATCGGTCTCGCGGCCGGCACCCTGTTCGTCGCCGCGACGGCCTGCGGTTCGTCCGGCTCCTCCGGGACGGACAGCGCGTCCGGCACCACCACCCTCAAGATCGGCGTCATCCCCATCGTCGACGTCGCCCCCATGTATCTGGGCCAGAAGAAGGGCTTCTACAGCGAGCGGGGCCTGAAGCTGGAGCCCACGCTCGCCCAGGGCGGGGCGGCGATCGTGCCCGGTGTGATCTCCGGGCAGTTCGACTTCGGCTTCAGCAACATGACGTCGCTGCTGGTCGCCCGGTCCAAGAACATGCCGGTCAAGGCCGTGGTGAACGGGGTCGCGTCCACCGGAAAGGAGGGCGCCGACTTCGCGGAGATCGCCGTGAAGAAGGGCAGCCCCCTGAAATCCGCCAAGGACCTGGAGGGCAAGAAGGTCGCCGCCAACACGCTGGGCAACATCTGCGACACCTCGGTCAACGAGTCGGTGCGCAAGGCGGGCGGCGACCCGTCGAAGGTGGAGTACGTGGAGATGCCGTTCGACCAGATGCCGGCCGCGCTGGACAAGGGCCAGGTGGACGCGGCCTGTGTCGTGGAGCCCGCGCTCGCCACCATCAAGTCCCAGGGCGGCACGGTGCTCGCGTCGAACTTCGTGGACGTCTCACCGGATCTCACCGTCGCCATGTACTTCACCTCGCAGCAGTACGCGCAGAAGAACCCGGAGCTGGTGAAGAAGTTCCAGGAGGCCACGGCCGAGTCACTGAAGTACGCCGACAGCCATCCGGACGAGGTCCGCGAGATCATCACCACGTACACCAAGATCCCGGACAGCCTGCTGAAGACGCTCGTGCTGCCGCGCTGGCCCGCCGAGCCGGACCGGGCCTCCATCGAACGGCTCGCCGAACTCGGGCAGCAGGACGGTCTGTTCGAGAAGGCCCCGGACCTGGACAAGCTGCTGCCGTGAGGGGTGCGAACACCGCACTGGGCGCGGCCGGGCTCGCGGGCTTCCTCGCGCTGTGGGAGGCGGTCCCGCGGCTCGGCCTCGTCAAGGACGACTACTTCCCGCCGGTCAGCCGCGTCGCCGGCGCCCTGGCCACGGAACTCGGCGACGAGGCGTTCTGGACCGCTCTCGGCGACACCCTCACCGGCTGGGCCGTGGGCCTCGCCATCGCCGTGACGGCCGGAATCCTGGCGGGGGTCGTCATCGCGGTCGTGCCGCATCTGCGTGCGGCGACGGCCTCCACGATCGAGTTCCTGCGCCCGATCCCCTCGGTCGCCCTGATCCCGCTCGCGGTGCTCCTCTACGGCACCGAACTGCGCTCGGTGCTGCTGCTGGTGGTGTACGCGTCCTTCTGGCAGATCCTCGTCCAGACGCTGTACGGGGTCCAGGACGTCGACCCGGTCGCCGAGGAGACGGCCCGCTCCTACGGCCTCGGCCCCTGGGCCAGGGTCCGGCACGTGCTGTGGCCGACCGCCCTGCCGTACGTCATGACGGGCGTCCGGCTGGCCGCCGCCGTGGCCCTCATCCTGGCCGTGACCGCCGAACTGGTCATCGGCGCACCGGGGTTGGGCCAGCGCATCGCGGTCGCGCAGACCTCGCAGGCGGTGCCGGAGATGTACGCGCTGGTGGTGGTGACCGGAGTGCTGGGGCTGCTGATCAACGTGGGCGCGCGGACGGTCGAGCGGCGGGCGCTGGCCTGGCACCAGTCGGTGCGCGGGGAGGTGACGGTGTGAGACTCGCGCTGCTCCGGCTGCTGTTCGTCGTCGCGCTGCCCCTGGTCCTGGTCACCGTCTGGTGGCTCGCGTCGGACGACAGCACGGACGTGTACTGGCCGCCCCTGCGCACGATCCTGACCACCTTCCCGGACGTGTGGACCGGCGAGCGGCTGCGCGCCGACGTGGTGCCCAGCCTGCTGCGCCTGCTGGCCGGTTACACGGCGGCGGCCGTGGTGGGCGTGGCCCTCGGCACGGTCATCGGCTCCTACCGCCGGGTCCGGGCGGTGTGCGAGCCGGTGCTGGAGTTCCTGCGGGCGGTGCCGCCACCGGTGCTGGTCCCGGTCATCACGCTGTTCGCGGGCATCGGCGACACGATGAAGATCGCCGTGATCGCGAGCGGCTGCGTCTGGCCGATCCTCCTCAACACGGTCGAGGGCGTACGGGCGGTGGACCCGGTCATGGCCGAGACGGCCCGCTCCTACGGCATCACGGGCGTGGCAAGGCTCCGCGAGGTCGTCCTGTGCTCCGCCGGCCCGCAGATCTTCGCGGGACTGCGCCAGGCGCTGTCCGTCGGCATCATCCTGATGGTCATCAGCGAGATGTTCGCGGCCAGCAACGGCCTGGGCTACACGATCGTCCAGTTCCAGCGCCGTTTCGCCGTCCCCGAGATGTGGACGGGCATCCTCGTCCTCGGTCTGCTGGGCTTCGCGCTGTCCGTCGTCTTCCGCGTGGTCGAGCGGCGCGTCCTCGCCTGGTACCACGGTCTGCGCGCGTCCTCCAGGCGGTCCTAGGTGAACCTCGAGAAAGGACGGTCGATGCTCGACGTACGGGGCCTGAGGAAGGTCTACGAAGGTTCCGGGCGGCGCGTCGAGGCCGTACGGGACCTCACCTTCACCGTCGACGCGGGCGAACTCGTCTGTCTGGTCGGCCCCTCGGGCTGCGGCAAGACCACCCTGTTGAAATGCGTGGCCGGGCTCCTGGACCCCACCTCCGGCGAGATCCTCCTCGGGGGACGACCCGTGAGCGGGCCGCCGCCGGGCATGGCGGTCGTCTTCCAGGAGTACGGGCGCAGCCTGTTCCCCTGGATGCGGGTGGCCCAGAACGTCGAACTCCCGCTGAAGCAGAAGCGGTTGGGCCGGGACCGGCGGCGCGAGCTGGTCGCCGACGCGCTGGCCTCGGTCGGCCTCGCCGACGCGGCGGGGGCGTACCCCTGGCAGCTGTCCGGCGGTATGCAGCAGCGGGCGGCCATCGCCCGGGCGCTGGCGTACGAGCCCGAAGTGCTCCTGATGGACGAGCCGTTCGCGGCGGTCGACGCCCAGACCCGCGCCGAGCTGGAGGACCTCGTGCGGGGCCTCTGGCGGGAGCGGGGCATCACCGTCCTCTTCGTCACCCACGACATCGACGAGGCGGTCTATCTCGGCGAGCGCGTCCTGATCCTCTCCGCGTCCCCCACGGTCGTCCAGGAACAGCTCAAGATCGACCTGCCGACCGAGCGCGACCAGCTGCACACGCGTGTCGCACCGCGGTTCGCGGAGCTGCGGACCCATGTGTACGAGCAGATCCAGGCGGCGAAACGGGGTGGGCCGGTGGACAAGCGGGACCTGTGAGACGCCGCCTCGGGCATTGTCCCCCGGCGCCGTCGGCGACCTGAACGCCGGCGGCGCCGGAGGGGGCGCTCCTCATCTGTCGGACGAGGGCACCACGCTGAGGTGGTTCGCGGTGGTGCGCCGGGCGCGGCGGGCTCTGCGGGGGCTGTCGGAGGTGCGGCGGGCCTCGCGCAGGACCAGTGTCATACGGGAGTAGCCCATGTCCCGGAGGGTCTCGGGGGTCTCACCGACGATCCGGCAGTCGATCCGGCCCCAGCGAGGGTCGGGGTGGAACAGTGGGCGTACGGCGCCGTCGTGCTGGACGGCGGTCGCGCCGACCGTGCGGATCCAGTGCGGCAGGCCCTGCCGGTAGGCGGCCTCCATGATGGGGTCCTGGGCGATGTCCCGGCGGATGGACAGCAGTTCACGGTCCTGGCCGTGCCGCTCCACGGCGGCGGCGAAGTGGGCCAGCATCGGCAGGCACCAGCTCGACTCGTGCTCGCCGAGGACGGTGGCGGCGTCGGGGTGGAAGAGCACGAAGCGCAGGAAGTTGTCGCCCGGCATGGCCGTCGGATGCTGGCTCACGGTGTGGAAGAGCGCCCCGAAGGCGGAGTTGGCGAGGACGACGTCCCAGCGGTGGTCGAGGACGACGGACGGGTAGGGAACGGACTCCAGCAGCGCGGCGTAGTCCTGGAGATACGCCTGGGCTTCCTGGGATTCGAGAGTGTCGGGGACGGGCCGCGGTGCCGACCACTGCCCTCCTGCCTGATACGCCATCGGGAGGTCACCCCTCTTGCCTATGCGGCCTTCACGCGGCTCCTTGATCCTGCTGCCCGCGACTCAGTCGTGTCAACTATCGTGGCATTCGGCGACGGTCGACGGCTGAATCTCGCCACAGTTGTGGCGAGACCTGGCTGAGACTTCACCCGAGCGGCTAGTCTCCCCGCAGTTCACGGTGTACTTGCCGGGAACGAGGTCTCGCGACAGGCTTGGCTCCACGGATTGCGCGGCACCACGAAATTGGCCTGAGAGAGACGTAGGAGATCTGTCGGTGACGGATGGCTTCGAGGTTCCGGACGCCGCGGCGACGGTTCTGCTGCCGGCCGTCGTGGCCCGCGTCACCGCGCTGGCCGACAAGCTGGGCGTGGCGCACGCGGAAGTCTTCGACGTGCGGCGGCTGTCGGTGGCGTCCGGGGTGCCGGACGCGGTGGTGAAGGCGCTGCTGAGCGGCCAGAGCGCCGGCGAGCCGGACGTCCAGGCCCGGTTCCTGCAGCGACTGCAGCTGCTGCGGCGCACCCGGCTCAAGCCGGGCGGGCGCAAGTACACCCAGCAGGAGATCGCCGACGGCGCGGGCATGTCGCGCCAGCAGGCGGGGGCCCTGATCAACGGCGACCGGCGCCCCACGATGGAACATTGCGACGCGATCCAACGATTCTTCAGAGTGCACGCCGGTTTCCTCACCGCGGAGGATCCCGAGGCACTCGCCAGTGCCCTGATGCGCACCGAGCAGGAGCTCCTCCAGAAGCTCGCCGACCGTGACCGGGCGGCGGCACAGGCCGCCGACGACCCGCTGCAGCGGCTGCTGCAGAACCACGGGGTGCGCTCCATCGCCTGGCGGGCAGCCCAGTTGCCCACCGACCAGCACCGCGACAAGGTGGCGGAGTGGCTGGACATGCTCCTGGAGAGCGTCAAGCGGCCCGAGTCCTGACCGGGGGAGAACTGTGGGCATCGGTAAGGAAATGCGCCGTCTGTGCGGCGAGTTGGTCGGCGAGCTCACGCTCCCGGCGCCGGCGGACCCCGCCGACCTGTACGGGGCTCTGTGTGACGCGATGAGCAGACGCCGGGGCCGGCCCGTGCGCTACCGCACGGCCTCGTTCCCGCACGGCACGGCCAGCGGGCTGTGGCTGGACATGGCCGAGCACGACCTCGTCGTCATCGAGGAACGCACGGCCCCCGACCACCAGTTGGTGATCCTGGGCCATGAGCTGTGGCACATGCACGCCGGGCACTGCGGCCACGACGTGGAGGGCGCCGCCGTCGCCGCGCGCTTATTGCACGCGGAGGCGGATCTACGCGCGACAGTCCTGAAGGTCGCCGCCCGTACCCGCTTCGACCTGGCGGACGAGCAGGACGCGGAGAGCTTCGGGCTGCTGCTGGCGAGCAAGTGCCGTACGTGGCTCGCCGGTTCGGCGCTGCGCGGCCCGGTGCGCCGCGACCACCTGGCCGGCCGGATCGGGGCCTCCCTGGGCTACCGCGGTCCGCAGGGCTGAGACTCCGAGACGCTGACACATGGACGGGCCCAGCTACTACCTCCCTGCCCTCGCGATGGCCGTCGCCCTGGCGCTCAAGACCCCGGAACTGCTGCGCAACTGGCGGGATCCGCTGCTGAGGTCGGTGTGCGCGCTGCTGACGACGGGGTCCCTGGTGTTCTGCTTCGCCGCCCCGCCGACGAGCGGCTGGCTGAACCGTCTCATCGGTGTCGCCAACATCTCGGCACCCCTGGTCTACTGCCTGCTGAGCGCCTTCAGCTGCTCGTGCATGGTCCTGATCACCAACTGGCGGGGCGGCCCGCCCGAGGTGACACGGCGGCTGTCACGCCGCTGGATCACCGGGTACGGTTCGATGTGCGCGGCCATCGTGACGCTGTTCGCGCTCGGGGACGCTCCCTCGGAGCGGCTGCAGGACTTCGACACGTACTACGCGAACACGCCGTTCCTGCGCGAGATGATCGTGCTCTATCTCGTCGGGTTCACCGTCGCGGGCGTCGCGATGAACGCCATGTGCTGGCGCTGGGCGCTCCAGGTGCACGGCTGGCTGCGCGCCGGGCTGCTGATCATCGCGCTGGGCTTCCTGGTGAACGTCCCTTTCGCCGCGGTGAAGCTGATCGCCGTGGTCACCCGCTGGCGGGGCGGGAACGTGGACGACCTGAGCACGTACGCGGCTCCCGTGCTGGCCTCGGTGGGCGCGGCGGTCAGCGCGCTCGGCTTCTGTCTCCCGTTGGCCGGACAGCGCATCGGTGACTCCTGGACCACCTGGACGACGTACCGCAGGCTCGGGCCGCTGTGGCGGGAGCTGAGGTCGGTCCGGGCGCAGGCCGGTCACGACGTGCGGATCTCGTGGTGGGCGCCGGCCCAGCTCCAGGTGACCCAGCGGGAGTCCGACATCCACGACGGCATGCTGAGCCTTTACCCCTACTTCGACTCCGAGGTCCGGGCGCGGGCGTACGACTCGGCCGTCACGGCGGGCTCCGGTCCCGCGCAGGCGCGGGCCGTGGCCGACGCCGCGATGGTGACGGCGGCGGTGCGGGCCAAGGCCGCCGACCCCGAGGGCCGGTTCATCTGTTCGGCGGTGGCCGACGCGCCCACCGTGTCCGCCGAGAGTCACCGCGACCTTGTGCGGATGTCCCTCGCGCTGCGTCAGTCACCCGTTGTCGCGGCCGCCCGGGAGTGGGGCGCCGTCACCAGGTCGGAGAGCGACTTCCATGAGCGAACCCGTTAGAGGCCCCCTCGGCAGCGCCGCCGGGCGTGCCGTCGTCATAGGCGCGGGCCTGGCCGGGCTGCTGGCCGCCGCCGCGCTGCGCGACCACGCCGAGGTCACCGTCGTCGAGCGCGACGCGCTGCCCGAGGGGGCCGCGCCCCGCAGGGGTGTCCCCCAGGCCCGCCACCGCCATCTGCTGTGGTCCGGCGGCGCCCGCGCCGCGGAGGAGCTGCTGCCGGGGGTGACGGAGGCCTGGCTGGCGGCCGGGGCGCGGCGGATCCCGCTGCCGACCGGGCTGGTCGCGTTCTCGGCTGGGGGCTGGGCGCGGCGCGGGCCGGAGACGGAGTTCCTGATCGCGTGCGGCCGCGATCTGCTGGAGTCGGTCGTCCGCGCCCGGCTCGTCGCCGACCCCCGCGTCACCGTGCTGGAGCGCACCGACATGCTCGGTCTGGAGGGTGACGCCGCCCGGGTGACGGGTGTCCGGGTCCGCACGGCCGAGGGTGGGCACCGGGCACTGGCCGCCGATCTGGTCGTGGACTCCTCGGGGCGCGGTTCGCGCGGCACCGCCTGGCTCGACGCGCTGGGGGTCGCCCCGGCGCCGATGGAGGAGGTCGACGCCGGGCTCGTGTGCGCCAGCCGGGTCTTCCGGGCGCCCGCCGGCACCGAGGAGCACCCGATGGTCGAGGTACGGCCGGACGCGGCGCGGCCCGTGCCGGGGCGCGGCGCCACGGTCCTCCCCATCGAGGACGGTCGCTGGCTGGTGACGCTGTGGGGCACCCGAGGGGGTCAACCGGCCGGCGCTGCCGACGCGTTCGAGGAGTTCGCGCGCGGCCTCCCGCACCCGTTCGTCGGCGAACTGATATCCCACGCCGAGCCCCTGACGGACGTGGCCCTCACCCGCAGCACGGTCAACCGGCGACGCTTCTTCGAGAAGGTGTCCGACTGGCCCGAGGGTTTCGTCGTGATCGGCGACGCGGTGGCCACGTACAACCCGGTCCACGGCCATGGCATGTCCGTCGCCGCCCAGAGCGCCCTCGCGCTACGGGAACGGGTCGCCGAGCACGGTCTCGCGGCACCGGGGCTGGCGCGCCGGGTGCAGCGGGCGGTGGCGCGGCCGGTGGCGCTCGCCTGGGAGCTGGCCACGGGCACGGACATCCGCCACCCGGAGGCGATGGGCAAGCGGCCGGGAGCGCTGCGGACACTCTTCGGCCGCTATCTCGACCGGTCGATCCGCGCCGCCGCCGGGCGCCCACTGGTCAGTGAGGCCCTCCTCGGCGTGATCACCCTCTCCAGGCCCGTCGGCTCCCTTCTCAATTCGAAGGTCGTCATGGCGGTGCTGCGCGGCCCGGGCGGACCCCCGCTGACGGAGCCTCCGCTGACGGGCCGTGAGCGGGAGGCGTCGCTGGGAGCGGTGGCACAGTTGTAGCCCTCGCGGGCATTTCCGTGGGGTTTCTCTTCCGCTGACCGAGCGAACCGATGTGCAGGGCAACGGGATTGTCAGTGGCGGACGGCAAGCTGGGGGTGCACCACCCGTGTGACTCCGTGGGCGTTGGGCCGCGGGGCGCGTGGGCCGTATCGCTGAGCCGACCAGGGGAGAGCCGACCGATGCCGACCGCCGTACTGACCGACCGCGAGCGCTCCGCCGTGCAGGCCTATCTGCGGCTTCTGCAGACCGTACGAGCGGCGTTCGACGGGCCGCCGGAGGGTGGCCGACCACCCGTGGTGCCGACGGCGGCGCTCGACGAGGCGGACCGGGCACTGGCGGCGGCCGGTCTCGCGGGCAATGAGGAGGAGCTCTTCCGGCTGCTGAAGGGCTGGTGTCCGCAGGTGTGAGCCGCCCCGCGGACCGGTGGTCCGCCGGATCCCGTACCGGCGGACCGCTGCCAGGGGGCGTGCGGCTTGCGCCAGGACCGGCTCGGAACCCTAGGCCGGCTGCTTCCCGAGCACCCGGTGGGACGGTGTGAGATACAGGCCGGAGGACTGGTCGACGAGGTTGCGGAGCATCGAGAGATAGGGCTCGGCGCCGCCCAGTTCAGCGAGCAGGCGATGGGCCTCGCCGCGGAATGCGTCGAGATCCTTCTCGAAACGCCGGAGAACGGCGGGCGCGAGGAGCACGGTCAGGAGTTCGGTGCGTGCCTCGGCGGAACCCCGCGCGGCGGCGCTCAATTCCAGGACGTGCTCCCGGCAGCCGGGCGACACCTCGTCGAGGGCGCAGGCGAGCAGATAGGTGACCGTGCCGTTGCGCAGGTCCTCGTCGCGGCCGGACAGAAGGTCTTCCTGGTCGTTGAAGAGCTGCCACAGAATGCCGAAGACGTCGCCGAACTCCCGCCACGACCGGGTGCGTTCACTCCCGACGCCCGACAGAATCGCGGCCATCGCCGTGATCATCCCGAACGGGGCGCCGGATTTCCCCCGGTAGGCCGCGACGACGGAATCCCGCGAGGCGCCCGCCGTGTCACCCCGCAGATCCCTCAACTGTCCCTCCGAGGCGCTGATCACGCAGGTGACGATCTCCCCGGTCAGGGCGTTGCGCACCGCGTCCGGGACACGCTGCGCCTGCACCACGTGGATGGGGAGGGCCTGACCGGCGATGACGGCTGCCAACAGGGCCTCGTCCGAGCCGAGTCCGGCGGGCGCGTACACGCCATGACCGTCGAACAGGTCATCGAGGTAGCACGCCGAGGTCCACCACAGGACGTGCACGGCCGCCAGGGGCACGGCCGGTGCGTGGACACCCGTCTCGGCGCCGTGCACCAGCAAGGGCAATACCGACAAAGGATATTTCATCTGCTGATGACGGAGAAGTCCGGATATCGCTTCACGTACCGATCCCGACGTCGGACCGAGTCTTTCCAGAGCGGCCCGTATTTCCGCGTCCATGTCCGCGGAGACCTGTCTGTACAGGTCGAAGTAGGACGGCTGGTTCATTTGGCATCCTCGTCATCAAGTCTTCACGCCCGCATCCCGATCGACCTGTCGAACGGAATTCCCGGCAGGACTTCAGAGAGAATCCCCAGGGGAAAAGGGCACCGAAACCGCCGTCGCCACCAGCCCCGGCCGCACCGTCCAGCGGCCGTCGAAGAACCCGACACGCCGGCCTTCCACGACCGGTCCGGGCACGAGCAGTCGGGCGCGCAGGGTGCCGGAGCGGCCGTCGGGTCCCACGGCCACCTCGATGTCGGCCTCCGAGAAGTCCAGCCACTGGGCGGTGAGCGGGAACCACGCCTTGTAGACCGACTCCTTTGCGCTGAACAGCAGCCTGTCCCAGTGGACCGAGGGGTGGTCGGCGGTCAGCCGGGCGAGGCGCGCGTTCTCCGTGGGGAGCGCTATCGCCTCCAGGACGCCGTCGGGCAGGGGGCCGTGCGGTTCGGCGTCGATGCCGAGGGAGGCGAGGTCGGTGGCGCGGACCAGGGCGGCCGCCGCGTACCCCTCGCAGTGGGTCATGCTGCCGATCAGCCCGTCCGGCCAGCCGGGGGCGCCGCGCTCACCGGGCAGGATGGGCTGCGCGGGTACGCCGAGCTTCTCCATGGCCCGCCGGGCGCAGGCGCGTACGACGGTGAACTCCCGGCGCCGCTTCTCGACCGCCCGGGCGACGACCGCCTCCTCCTCGGGGAAGAGCGCGGCCTCCCCCGCTCCGTCGCTACCGTGCGCCTCCACGGCCACGACCGACTCCGGGAGCAGCTCCTCGATCACCGGCTCCGACCTCCATCGGCAGAATGCGGCGCAGCTGTCCCGGCGGCACCGGGCGCGGACGCCATTCGCGGGGGTAACCCACCGACACCTCTTCGAAGCGGACCCCGTCCAGCCAGGTGGTCCGTGGGATGTGCAGATGACCGTAGACCATCACCTCGACGCGGAAGCGCCGGTGCCAGTCGGCGGTCAGCTCCGTGCCGCACCACATGGCGAACTCGGGATAGCGCAGCACGTCCATCGGGTGCCGGTCCAGCGGGTAGTGGTTGACCAGCACCGTGGGCGTGTCGGCGGGGAGGGCGGCGAGCCGGCGCTCGGTCTCGGCGACCCGGGCGCGGCACCAGGCGTCGCGGCTCGGATACGGGTCGGGGAACAGCACGTGCTCGTCGGTGCAGACGATGCCCGTCTCGTGCGCGTACGCCAGCCCCTCGGCCTTCGTCGTGCAGCCCTTGGGCAGGAACGAGTAGTCGTACCCGAGGAAGAGCGGTGCGACGATCGCGGGTCCGCCCGGGCCCTCCCACACCGGGTAGGGGTCCTCGGGCGTGACGACGCCCAACTCCCGGCAGAGGCCGACGAGATACTCGTAGCGGGCGACTCCGCGATGCGGGACGGTCTCCTTCGGGTGGGTCCACAGCTCGTGGTTGCCCGGCGCCCAGACGACCTTCGCGAAGCGGCCGGCGAGGGTCTGGAGCGCCCAGCGGATGTCGACGGCCGTCTCGGCGACGTCACCGGCGACCAGCAGCCAGTCGTCGTCCGTCTCCGGGCGCATCCGCTCGACCAGGGCGCGGTTCTCCGCATAGCCGATGTGCAGATCGCTGATGGCCAGCAGGTTCCCCGAACGGCCGACCGTCGACTCCACCCGTACTCCTTCCGAGACCGAATGGAAACACAAGAACACACGTGCGCGCCGATGGACAAGAGTGGCCTGTTGAGAGCCCCGCCGAGTGGCTGACAGGCCATGCGCACATGGCGTGATCATGGCTCGACGGACCCAGGCCGGAAGGATTAACACGCGCGTGACAGAAACAGGGGTCCCGGTGGCCTTATGATCGGCGACAACACCACCGCCACGCCCGTCCTTCGCGTCGGCGGTTCGGCGTACCTCCATCTCCCCTGGCCGGGCACGGCCTGCTCCGCCGTGCCCGCGAACCGTAGAAAGGCGGCCTGCATGGGCTCTCGCGTACGCGTCTGGCTCAACCGCACGTACGCGGAGAACGTGTTCTTCATGGATCAGCTGCGGAGTAATCCGCATGCTCGACCAGTCGACATCCATGCGACGCACGGTGACGCCGACTCCCCCGTACTGGCCGCGGCCGACACCGCCGATCTGGAGCCGGACGGCCTGTCCCCCGCCGCGTACGTCGAGTACGCCCTCGACCAGTGCGCCAAGCGTTCCATCGACGTGTTCGTGCCCCGGCTGCACCAGGCGGTCATCGCCGCCCACCGCGAGGAGTTCGCCGCCGTCGGTACGGCGCTCCTGGCGCCGCCCGCCGAGTCCATCGAGGTCTTCGAGGACAAGGTGACCGCGTACGAGGCGGTCCAGGCGTTCGGGGTGCCCGTGCCGCCGTGGTTCCGGGTGCGGACGGCCGATGAACTCGTCGCGGCTGTCGACGAGTTGGAGGCCGACGGGCACAGAGCGTGCTTCAAGCCGGCGGCCGGGGCGGGCGGTGTGGGCTTCCGCGTCGTGACGCGCGCCCCCTTCTCGCTCACGCACCTCAGCGGCTTCCCGAGCCCGTACGTTCAGCTCGACATGGTCGTCGACGCGGTGCTCGCGGCCGAGGAGCCGGTGGACTGGCTGGTCATGCCCCGTCTGGAGCAGCCGGAGGTGTCGGTCGACTGCCTGACCGGGCCCGACGGGCGGGTCCGTATGGCCGTGGGCCGCACGAAGAACGGCCGTCGGCGGGGCTTCACGTCGCACCCCTCGTGGATCGAGCCCGCGCGGCTCATCGCGGAGAAGTTCGCGCTGCATTATCTGACGAACATCCAGTTCCGGATGTTCGGGGACGAGCCCGTACTGATGGATGTCAACACGCGTCCGGCGGGTGGGCTGCATCAGCTGGCGCTGTGCGGTGTCAACGCGCCTTGGGCGGCTGTGCAGTTGGCGCTCGGCGAGGACCCGGGGGATGTTGTCCCGGCCCTGCTGGGTCAGGACTACACCGTGGTGTCGGGGACGCGGCCGTTGCGGGCGGTTTCGGCGCCGGTGCCGCATCCGCGGGTTGAGGCGGAGGTCGTCGCCGGGGTTGTGGCGGAGGGTGTTGAGGTGCGGGCGCTGGAACTGGGGCCTGTGGATGCGCCCGCGTGCGCCCCGGCCGTGCGCAAGCCGTCGGCCGACCGTCCGTTGGCGGTCTGAGCCCGCCTCAGGGTTTCCTTTCTCGCCCCCGCCGCCCCCGCCGCCCCTTCACCCCCGACTGCTGCGCTTGAGAGCTCGGGTGGGTTGGGTTCGTCTGCGGCTGCGGGGTCGTCGGGGTTGCTCGCGCAGTTCCATGCGGCCGTGCTTTCAGGGGCGCGGGGAAGTGTGCGACAAGCCCCCACCGACCCGCAGCCGACACACATGCCCAGGGGGCCTGGGGGCGCAGCCCTCAGGGATGGGACGGGTAGGGGCGGCGGGGGCGAGAAAAGTCCGCTACGATTCGCAGCCCCACAGCTCTGCCAACTCCCGCAAGCGAGGCGGCAGTTGAGCGTGGGGGTCGGCCGCGCGGGCCGGTTGGATTCGGCCGGACTTGATCGTGGCGGACCAGTCGCCGAGCTGGGGGCGGAACGTGCCGTGGTCCTTGTCGCCGCAGTCGAGCATCCCGGGCTCCCACTCGGTGGACAGGCCCTCCGCCAGTTGACACCTCACCACTCTCACTTCGCACTCTCGCGTAGTCCCGTATCACAGGGGCAGCAGGCGAACCGCAGGTGTCACGGAGACAGCCGGCTGTGGTCGCGGCGGGCAACGTACCCGCCGCGACCAGCGGATCTACTCCATCCCTACTTCTTGGTGGGAGACACGGTCACTTCCTGCCCACGGCCAGCCTCAGCGTCTGCACCTCGAAGGGGCGCAGCGTGACCGGCACACCGTCCCCGTCGGTCGCCGCCTCCGCCAGCGGGCGTTCCAGCAGGTCCGTGACCTGGGCCCCGGCCAGCGGGAAGCCCGTGCGCAGCACGCCCGACGCCCGGCCGCCGCGCGATTCGTACAGGCGCACCACCACATCGCCCGAGGCGTCGTCGGCCAGCTTGACCGCCTCGACCGTCACGCCCTCGCCCTCCACCGAGACCACCGGCGCCGGTGCGCCCGCCGCGTCCGCGACACGCAGCGGCAGGTTGAGCGCGTAGCCCTCCGCCACCGCGTCGCCGATCGTCGCACCGGGAAGCAGGGAGTACGTGAAGCGGTGGCTGCCCTGGTCGGCCTCCGGGTCCGGGATGCGCGGGGCGCGGACCAGGCTGAGGCGGACCGTGGTGGTCGTACCGCCGTCCTCGCGGACCGTGCGGGAGACGTCGTGGCCGTAGGTCGAGTCGTTGATGACCGCGACGCCGTAGCCGGGCTCGCCGACATGCACCCAGCGGTGGCCGGAGACCTCGAAGCGGGCCGCCTCCCACGTGGTGTTGGTGTGCGTGGGGCGCTGGACGTGGCCGAACTGGATCTCGGCGGAGGAGTGCGCGGCGCGGACGTCCACCGGGAAGGCGGCCTTGAGGATCTTCTCGGCCTCGTGCCAGTCGATGTCGGTCTCGAAGTCGACGCGGGGGCTGCCGGCACGGAGGGTGATGGTCTGGGTGATGCGTGAGCCCTTGCCGAAGGCCCGCTCCACACGGATCGCTCCGATCAGCGGGTCCTCCTCCACCACCGTGATGGACGAGGGCTCCAGCAGGTCCGTGTAGCGGTTCTTGTAGTGCTTGTCGATGTCCCAGGCGTCCCAGTAGTTGGGAAGGTCGGTGTGCAGGCGCAGCAGGTTGCCCTTGTCGCCGAGGACCTCCCGGCCGGCCTTCAGATCGCGTACGGAGGACAGGGTGCCGTCCTCGGCGATCTCGACCCTCACCAGACCGTTGTCCAGGACACGCCCGGAGACCGTCACCGGGTGCGGGGGCTCGGAGGCGGTCAGGGGTGCGCTGCCGTTGGCGGGCACCCGCACGTACACCGGTGCTCCCGATGCCGTGCGGACGACTTCGGAGCGGTCGGACGGGCCGGCGTTGAAGACCCGCGCCTCGCCGGCGCCCAGCGCGGCGACCGCCTCGGCCGTCAGCTCCTCCAGTTCCTTCGCGACGCGCGCGTACTCCGCCTCCGCCTCGCGGTGCACCCAGGCGATCGAGGAGCCGGGCAGGATGTCGTGGAACTGGTGGAGCAGGACCGTCTTCCAGAGCCGGTCGAGCTTCTCGTAGGGGTAGGCGTAGCCGGGGGCGTGCAGCGCGGCCGTCGTCGCCCACAGCTCGGCCTCGCGCAGCTTGTGCTCGGAGCGGCGGTTGCCCTGCTTGGTGCGGGCCTGGGAGGTGTAAGTGGCGCGGTGCAGCTCCAGGTAGAGCTCGCCGTTCCAGACCGGGGCGTCCTCGTACTCGTCGCGGGCGGCCTTGAAGAAGTCGTCGGGGTGTTCGACGACGACCTTCGGGGAGCCTTCGAGGTCGGCGAGGCGCCGGGCCCGTTCCATGATCTCGCGGGTGGGGCCGCCACCGCCGTCGCCCCAGCCGAAGGGGGCCAGCGAGCGTGTGCCACCGCCCTTCTCCGAGTAGTTCCGGACGGCGCGGTCCATCTCCTCGCCGCTGAATCGGGCGTTGTAGGTGTCGATCGGCGGGAAGTGGGTGAAGATGCGGGTGCCGTCGATGCCCTCCCACCAGAAGGTGTGGTGGGGGAACTTGTTGGTCTGGTTCCAGGAGATCTTCTGGGTGAGGAACCAGTCGTTGCCGGCGAGCTTGGCGAGCTGCGGGTAGGCGGCGGTGTAGCCGAAGGAGTCCGGCAGCCAGACACCCTTGGTCTCGATGCCGAAGTGCTCGATGAAGAACCGCTTGCCGTGGATGAGCTGGCGCGCCATGGCCTCGCCGCCGGGCAGGTTGCCGTCGGCCTCGACCCACATGCCGCCGACGGGCGCCCACTGGCCCTTCTTCACCGACTGCTGGATCCGGGCCCAGACCTGCGGGTAGTTGTCGCGCACCCATTCGTACTGCTGGGCCTGCGAGCAGGCGAAGATGAAGTCCTCGTACTCGTCGGCGAGCGACGTGACGTTCGAGAAGGTGCGGGACGTCTTGCGCTTGGTCTCGCGGATGGGCCAGAGCCAGGCCGAGTCGATGTGCGCGTGGCCGACGCCGGAGATCGTGTGGGCGCTGGCGTGGGCGGGACGCGCCAGCACCGGGGCCAGTACCTCGCGGACGGCCGTCGCGCTGCCGGAGATGTCGTCCAGGTCCACGGCGTCCATGGCCCGGTCCAGGGCGTGCAGGATCTCGTGGCGGCGGGGGTCGTGCTCGCCGAGGTGGACCATCAGCTCGCGCAGCACCTGGAGGTCGAGGTCGAGGTGCCAGACCTCCTCGTCGAGGACGGCGATGTCGGCCCGCCTGAAGACGTAGATCGGCTTGTCGCCGGCGGTCAGGATGTCGCCGAGGTGGGTGATCTTGGAGAAGTTGTCGGCGAGGATGTCCGGGTTGGAGGCCGCCTCGACGAGGTAGTCGATCTCCTCGCCGCCGGTGGCCGGGTTGGCGATCGCCACGTACTGGTTGAGCGGGTTGACCGCCTTCAGCGGGGTGCCGTCGGTGAGGTGGACGAGCGCCTCGGCCTGGTTGCCGGGCCAGTCGCCGGTGAAGCCCAGGTCGATGACCGCCTCGACGCGCTTCCCGGCCCACTCGGCGGGCACCCGGCCGCGCATCCGGAACCAGGTCGTCCCCCACGGCGGGCCCCAGGGGGTGTCCATCGCGAAGGGCGCGTACGAGGCGGCCGCGGCCTCCGCGAAGGGGACGGGCTCGCCGGGCGCCTGCCAGGCCTCCACCTCGAAGGGCACGGTGGCGGCGTAGATCGCGGGCTGGATGCGCTGGGTGTGGACGCGCTCGACGCGTTCCTCGATGCGGCGGCGTTCGTCGTGCATGAAAGGTCTCCAGAGAGGGAGAGAAGCGGATCGGAGCGAATCCGAGCGGATTGGAGCGCGCGGCGGGAAAGCGCTTTCCGGAGGGTGCTACCTAAGGTACGCCAGGCCGGGGTGAACCTCTGCGTAGCCCTCCACCAGCCTGCGGGCCACGTTCACCGAGTCCACCAGCGGATGCAGGGCGAAGGCCTTGACCGCGGTCGTGCGGGAGCCGGACTCGGCGGCGGCCAGGACCTCGCGCTCGACGCCCTTCACCGCGCAGACCAGGCCGGTGGCGTGGTCGGGCAGCGGGTCGACGGCGACCGGGTGGGCGCCGTTGGCGTCGACGAGGCAGGGCACCTCGATGACGGCCTCGCCGTCGAGGACCGCGAGGGCGCCCTTGTTGCGGACGTTGAGGATCAGGGTGGTGCGCTCGTCGCGGGCGATGGCCCGCATCAGGGCGAGGGCGACCTTCTCGTAGCCGCCGGAGAGGTCGTCGGCGTCGCGTTCGCCCGCGCCTGCCGTCTCCCGGTTCTCCGACATGTACGTGGCCTCGCGCTCGGCGCGGGTGCGGTCCCAGGCCTTCAGGGCGTGGGCGTCCGGGCGGCGCATCTCCTCGTAGAAGTGGGCCTGCTGGTCCTTGAGGAAGGCGCCGCGGGTCTTGTCGGCCGCCTGGTAGGCGCGGACGGCCTCACGGTTGAAGTAGTAGTAGTGCAGGTATTCGTTCGGGATGGCGCCGAGGGACTGGAGCCAGTCCACGCCGAAGAGCTTGCCCTCCTCGAAGGAGCCGAGCAGGTCGCGGTCGGCGAGGAGGCGCGGGAGTTCGTCGCGGCCCGCGACGCGCAGGCCGCGGACCCAGCCGAGGTGGTTGAGGCCGACGTAGTCGATCCAGGCCTCGCGCGGGTTCGCTCCCAGTACCCGGGCGATACGGCGGCCGAGGCCGACGGGTGAGTCGCAGATGCCGATGACGCGGTCGCCGAGGTGGCGGGACATCGCCTCGGTGACCAGGCCGGCCGGGTTGGTGAAGTTGATCAGCCAGGCGTCGGGGGCGAGGCGGGCCACGCGCCGGGCGATGTCGACGGCCACGGGGACCGTGCGCAGGCCGTACGCGATGCCGCCGGCGCCGACGGTCTCCTGGCCGAGGACGCCCTCGGCGAGGGCCACGCGCTCGTCGTTCGCCCGGCCCTCCAGGCCGCCGACGCGGATCGCGGAGAAGATGAAGTCGGCACCCTTGAGGGCCTCGTCGAGGTCGGTCGTGGCGGTCACCTCGGGGGCGTCGGGCACACCCGCCGCCTGCTCGGCGAGGACCCGGGTCACGGCGGAGAGCCGGTCCCCGTCCAGGTCGTGCAGCACGACCTGGGTGACCCGGCCCTCGGCCCTGTCCCCGAGGAGCGCCCCGTACACGAGCGGCACCCGGAATCCTCCGCCGCCCAGAATCGTCAGCTTCACGCAACTACCACCTTTGCCGATCGTGCCTGTCGTGCGGGCCGCCCCGACACGTGTCATCCCGTCACGGGTGCGCGGATCGCCGACCCGCCTGTTCGAGGTCACGCGCCTCGCGCGGTGACGACCTCGACCCCCGCCTCCTCCAACGACGAACACGTCGACTGGTCCACGGGCCCGTTGGTCACCAGCACGTCGAGTTCCCCGGGGCCGCAGACCCGTGCCATCCCCGTGCCGGGGAACTTCGCGGAGTCGGCGAGCAGGACGACCCTGTCGCTCGCCTTGATCATCGCGCGTTTGACGGGGACCTCGACGACGGTGGTGTCCATGACCTGGCCGCCGGGCCGCACTCCGCTGGTGCCGAGGAACAGCCAGTCGGCGTGCAACTGGCGCAGGTTGTCCTCGGTGAGGAAACCGACGAGGGAGCGGTACTCACGGCGGACCATACCGCCGAGCAGCACCAGCTCGATGCCCTCGTCGTCGGCCAGCTCCTCGTAGACCACCAGGTTGCTGGTGATCACGGTGAGGCGGCGGCCGTGCAGCTGCCGGGCCAGGCGGTAGGCGGTGGTGCCGATGTCGAGCAGCACGGACTGGCCGTCGCGGACCATCGAGGCGGCCGTGGCCGCTATGGCGTCCTTCTCGGCCACCCGTACCTCGGCGACCTCGGCGAAGGGCTGGTCGCCCTCGTCCACCACGGCGCCGCCGTGGACACGCGTGAGCAGCCCCTCCTCCTCCAGCCTGACCAGGTCACGCCTGATGGTGGCGGGGCTCACACCCAGCTGCTCGGAGAGATCGGTCACGGCTGCGGGGCCACCGGAGCGCAGGGCCCGCAGGATGAGTTGGTGTCGTCGTTCTGCCAGCACGCGCTGCACACTACTCGTCATCTTCAATCATTTCCATGCTCACTTCTGCTCGGGTATTGACCAATCTCCCGGATCAGCGCACGATTCCGGGCATCGAATTTGAAGAGTTCTGACGAGAGGTGCTCGCGTGGACCACGACCGGCCCGATGTGGTGCTGACCGGGCTGCTCTTCTACGACCTCGTCCTCACGGGGCTCGGCAGGCCCCCCACCCCCGGCGAGGAGATCTGGACCGGCGGCATGGGCTGCGGCCCCGGCGGCATCGCGAACCTCGCCGTGGCCGCCGCCCGTTTCGGCCTGAACACCTCTCTGGCCACGGTCTTCGGCGACGACTACTACGGCGCGTACTGCCGTGAGGTCCTCGCCGGTCAGGAGGGCGTCGACCTCTCGCTGTCCCGTACGGCGGACGGCTGGCACACCCCGGTCACCGTCTCTCTCGCGCAAGGTCACGACCGGGCCCTGGTCACCCACGGCCAGGAGCCCCCGTACTCGCAGGACACGCTGATGGGCGACCCGCCCGAGGCGCGCACGGCGCTCGTGCATCTGGAGGCCGAGCCGCGCGACTGGCTCGCCAAGGCCGCCGCGAACGGCACGCGCATCTACGCGGACGTCGGCTGGGACCCCACCCAGCAGTGGTCCCGTGACCTCCTCGACCAGCTGACCCTGTGCCACGCCTTCCTCCCCAACGAGACCGAGGCGATGGCGTACACCCGCACCGACAGCGCCGTCGCCGCGCTCGGCACGCTGAGCGAGCTGGTGCCGGTGGCCGTGGTCACGCGCGGGGGCGAGGGCGCGGCCGGCGTCGACCAGACGACCGGCGAGTACGCTGACGTCCCCGCCCTCGACACCGATGTCCTCGACACGACGGGCGCCGGGGACGTGTTCGGCGCGAGCTTCGTCGCGGCCTCCCTCGGCGGCTGGCCGCTGGAGGAACGGCTGCGGTTCGCCGTCCTGGCCGCAGGTCTGTCGGTGCGGCACCACGGCGGTGCGCTCGCCGCCCCCGGCTGGTACGGCGTCGACCGCTGGTGGCGCTCGCTGACCGACCCCGGCCTGAAGAAGGCCTACGGCTTCCTCGCGGACCGCATCCCGGCCGACGTCGGCCCGCCGGTGCACCACGCCCCGGTCACCCCGCCGGTACGGCTGCCCTGATCCCCCCAGAAAAACGCCCCTCAGCACCACGAACAGGAACAAACAGGAGTGACCCGTGGACCTTTCTCGTAGAGGCTTCCTCCAGGCCGCCGTACTCACCGCGGCAGCCTCCGGCCTGACCGTCGCCTGTGGCGACGACTCGGGATCCGGCGGTACCAAGAACGGCAAGAACCTCACCATGTGGTACTGGGGCGGCGCCCTCAGCGACAAGGTGGTCGCCGAGGCCAAGACGCACTTCAGCAGCAAGATCAAGCTGACCAGCGCCTCCATCGGCGGCGACTTCAAGCAGAAGCTCACCACCACCCTCGCGGCGGGGGGCAGCTCCGTGCCGGACATCACCGGCATCAAGGGCGAGGACATCGCCTCCTTCCTGCCCAACGCCGACCGCTTCCTCGACCTGAACGACCTGGGCTTCAAGAAGATCTCGTCCCAGTACCTGGAGTGGAAGACCAAGCTCGCCCAGACCAAGGACGGCAAGCAGATCGGGTTCCCGATCGACATCGGTCCCACCGCGCTCTTCTACCGCGCGGACCTGTTCGACAAGGCGGGGCTGCCCACCGACCCGGCCAAGGTCGCCGCCGAGGCCAAGACCTGGGACGACTACTTCGCGCTCGGCTCGGAGTTGAAGAAGGCGCTGGCCGGCACCTTCCTGGTCAACAACATCAGCTCGGTGTTCAACATCGTGGTGGGCCAGGGCACCAAGCGGTTCATCGACGAGAACAACCACTTCATCGGCGACCAGGACCACATCCGCGCCGCGTGGACCACGGCGATCCGCCCCTACACGCTCGGCCTCGACGCCAAGATCAACGACAACACCTGGAACGCCGCCATCGGCAAGAACCTGACCACCGAACTCGGCGCCGCCTGGCACGCGCTGGACATCGAGTCGGCGGCCCCGGGCACCAAGGGCAAGTGGCGGGTCTGTGCGACGCCCGGCGGACCGGCCAACCAGGGCGGCTCCTACCTGGCCCTGCCCAAGCAGTGCCGCAACCCCGAAGAGGCATTCAAGATCATCAGCTGGATCCTCAGCCCGGACAACAACGCCAAGAGCTTCACCGACGCCGCCATCTTCCCCGCCTCCCCGGCCTCGTACGCGATGGACGCCATGACGGGCCCCGACGCCTTCTTCGGCGGACAGAAGATCATCGAGGTCTTCGGACCCGCCGCCGAGGCCATACCCGTGAGCTACGAGGCCCCCGCCGACTCCGCGGTCATGGCTCCCTTCATGGCCGAGCTGAGCAGCATCGAGGCCAAGGGCAAGAAGCCCGACGACGCCTGGAAGGACGCGGTCTCCCAGGCCAAGCAGATCGCCAGGCGACAGGGGGTGAGCTGAGTGTCGTCACCTCCGGTCACCGGCCCCGCCACGGTGCAGGAGCACCGTGGCGGGCCGGGCCCGGCCCGCTTCCGCCCGCGGCGCACCCCGCCCGCGGGCGTCGCGCGGCCCGCACGTCGTGGGGTGCTGTCGTACTGGCGGCAGTACCTGGCGATCTCACCCTTCTACCTGATCTTCATCGCCTTCTCGTTCTTCCCTGTCTTCTATTCGCTGTATCTGGCCTTCCAGCGCTACGACGGCCTGGGCACCAAGCAGTTCGTCGGTCTGCAGCAGTTCGAGTTCCTCTGGAACGACCCGGTCTTCTGGCTGTCGATCCGCAACACCCTGGTGATCTGGGTGCTGTCCACCGTTCCCACGCTGTTCGGCGCCCTGGTGCTGGCGACGCTGCTGCACTCGGTGCGCCGCTTCAAGGGCTTCTACCGCATCGCCCTCTATGTGCCGAACGTGACGTCGATCGTCGCCGTGGCGATCTTCTTCGGCGCGGTGTTCAGCAACAACTTCGGCCTGGTCAACGCGATCCTGGGCACGGTCGGCATCTCACCCGTCCCGTGGCTGAGCAATCCGTGGCTGATCAAACTGGTCATCGGGCTGCTGATGACCTGGATGTGGACCGGCTACAACATGATCATCTATCTGGCCGGACTCCAGGCTATCCCCCAGTCGGTCTACGAGGCTGCCAAGATGGACGGCGCCGGACCGGTGCGGACCTTCTTCCAGATCACCATTCCGATCATGCGGCCGATCATCCTGTTCACCGTCATCGTCTCGACCATCAACGGCCTGCAGAGCTTCAGCGAACCCCAGGTGCTCTTCGCCAGCAACGCCGCCAACGCGAACCTCGGCGGCCCGGGCCAGGCAGGCCTGACCACGCTGCTGTACTTCTACCAGTCGTCCTTCCTCGACAACGACTACGGCTACGGTGCGGCCATCGTGTGGGCCTTCTTCGTACTGATCATCGTGCTCGTCGTCATCAACTGGCGCATCGTGCAGCGAGGGAGTAAGTCATGACGGCAGCGGCCACGACGCGGCCGGCCACGGGTGCGAGGTGGCTGCGCCGCCCCAAGGGCCTCACCGCGCACATCTTCCTCATCCTGGCCGTCCTGATCTCGGTCTTCCCGTTCGTGTGGACGATCGTGATGGCGACCAACACCACCAGTGACATCTACAAGAGCCCACCGAAGCTGACCTTCGGCTCCCATCTGCTGGAGAACATCCGGCATGTGCTCGACACCATCGACTTCTTCGGGTCGATGCTCAACACGGTCATCGTGGCGTGCGCCACCACCGTCCTGGTGCTGTTCGTCGACTCCCTGGCGGCCTTCGCCTTCGCCAAGTTCGACTTCCCCGGGCGCAAAATGCTCTTCGGCACGCTGCTGGTGTTCATGATGCTGCCGCTCCAGCTGGCCGTCCTGCCGCAGTTCATCCTCATGTCCGAGATCGGCTGGGTCGGCATGCTCAAGGCACTGGTCTGGCCCGCCCTCTCCAACGCCTTCGGCATCTTCTGGCTGCGCCAGTACATCGAGAACGGTGTGCCCGACGAACTGCTCGACGCCGCGCGCATCGACGGCGCCGGTTTCTTCCGTCAGTACTGGAACATCGCACTGCCGATGATCAGGCCCGCGTTGTCCTTCCTGGCCATCTACGCCTTCGTCAATGCCTGGAACGACTACGTCTGGCCGCTCATCGTGCTCACCAACCCCGACCACGTCACGCTCCAGCTGGAGCTCGCCCAGCTCAACGTCGGCCACAACACCGACTACAGCATGGTCATGGCCGGGGTGCTCATGGCGTCCATCCCGCTGGTCGTGGTCTTCGCCGTCTTCGCGCGCGGGTTCATCGCGGGCGCCACCGAAGGCGCCGTACAGGGCAGCTGAACCGGAGTCGCGAGAGAGAGGTGCACAGTGATGGATGCCGTCGGCGGAGGACGGCCGGGGCGCGGCAAGGTGCTCGTGGTGGGTATGGACGGGTTGCGCTTCGACCGGCTGACCCGCTCGCCGTCCACGGCCCCCGTGCTGCACGGCCTGATGGCCGCGGGTGCCCACGGCACCAGCCTGCTGCCCTACGGCGAGGTGGACGGTCAGGCCGAGAACGGACCGTCCACGAGCATGGCCTACACCGACTCCGGCCCCGGCTGGTCGAGCGTGCTGACCGGGGTGTGGCCCGACCGGCACGGGGTGACCGGCAACGACTTCAAGGGGTCCGACTACACCCGCTACCCCGACTTCCTCAGCCGGGCCGTCACCGCGCGGCCCGGTCTGCGCACCGCGGCCGCGGTGTCCTGGCCGACGCTGGTCCGCCGCGGCGCCCTCGGCCGCGCCATCGGCCGGCGGGTGCGCCACAACGGCGAGCGTCGCGGCTACGAGACCGCGGACCGCCTCGTCGCCCGGACCGCCCTGCGCTGGCTCACCAAGGACGACCCGGACGTCGTGTTCGTGTACTTCGGCGCCACCGACGAGGCCGGCCACGCCACGGGCCCCCTCAGCCCCGCCTACGACCAGGCCCTCCTCACCCAGGACGCCCACCTGGGGCGGCTGCTGGACGCCATCGACGCCCGGCGCTCCGACCCCGCCCGGGCGGACGAGCGCTGGACCGTGCTGGTCACCACGGACCACGGACATCTCGACACCGGCGGCCACGGGGGCGACACGCGTGCCGAGCGGGAGGTCTTCGTCGTGCTCCACGAGCCCGGAATGCCCGGCGGCACCCGGCTGGACACACCCCGCCTCATCGACATCGCCCCCACGGTCCTGGACCGTCTCGGCATCCCCGTCGCCCCCGCCTGGGGCCTCCAGGGGCGCATCCTCAGTAAGGGAGCCATTCGCTGATGCATCGCGATCCGCTGATCGCCCTGCGCCCCTGGGAGGCACCTGAGGTGACCTCCTGGGGGCGGCTGCCCATGAACGCCGTCGACCGGCGCGCCCGGGCGCTCTCCCTCGACGGCCGCTGGCGGTTCCAGCTGCTGCCGTCGCCGGAGCGGGAACCCGGCCCCGCCTGGTCCTGGGCCGAACTGCCGGGCTCCTGGGCGTTGCACGCGGCCGAGGACCCGCCGCAGTACACCAACGTCCGCATGCCGTGGCCGGAGTTCCCGCCGGACTCCCCCGCCGCCAACCCGACCGGTGTGTACGAGCGCGAGGTCACCGTTCCCGCCGACTGGGCCGGGCGGCGGATCGTGCTCCAGGTCGGCGCCGCCGAGAGCGTGCTGCTCGTCCATGTGGACGGCCGGCCCGTGGGCGTCTCCAAGGACTCCCACCTGGCCGCCGAGTTCGACCTGTCCGAGGCCGTCCGCCCCGGCGAGCCCGCCACCGTGCGCCTCACGGTGGTGAAGTGGTCCGACGCCTCGCACATCGAGGACCAGGACCAGTGGTGGCTCGGCGGGATCACCCGCTCGGTGCTGCTGTACGCCACCGATCCGCTGTATCTCGCGGACGTGACCGTGCGGGCGCGGCTCGACGGGGATCTGCGGGTGCGGTGCCAGGTACGGCACATGGCCGGGGCGCTGCCCGACGGGTGGTACGTCAGCGGGGAGCTGGACGGCGACCGCTTCGCGCAGGACGCCGAGTTCGACCGCGTCAACGAGGAGGACGAGCGGGTCTCCGACTTCCTGGGCGAGGTCCTGCTGCGTGCCACCGCCCGCACGGTGCGCACCTGGACCGCCGAGACGCCCGAGCTGTACGACCTGACCGTGCGGCTGCACCGCGCCGACGGCACGGTCGCCGACACCTCGCACCACCGGGTCGGCTTCCGCGAGGTCGAGATCCGCGGCCGCGATCTGCTGGTCAACGGGGAGCGGGTCTATCTCCGCGGGGTGAACCGCCATGACTTCCACCCGCTGACCGGCCGGACGGTGTCGTACGCCGACATGCGTGCCGACCTGGTCACCCTCAAACGCTTCGGCTTCAACGCGATCCGCACCTCCCACTACCCGAGCGACCCGGCCCTGTACGACCTCGCCGACGAGCTGGGTTTCTACGTCGTGGACGAGGCGAACATCGAGTCGCACGACCACGCCCACGAGATCGCCGAGGACCCTCGCTATCTGGGCGCCTTCGTGGACCGGGTCTCCCGTATGGTCCTGCGCGACAAGAACCACCCGTCGGTGATCATCTGGTCGCTGGGCAACGAGTCCGACTACGGGGCGAACCACGACGCGGCGGCGGGCTGGCTGCGCAGCCACGAACCGACGCGGCCGGTGCAGTACGAGGGCGCGGCCAAGCTGGACTGGGGGGCCACGGACGACGCCTCCGACATCGCGTGCCCGATGTACGCGCCGATCGAGGACTGTGTCGCGCACGCGCTCTCCGGTGAGCAGACCCGGCCGCTGATCCAGTGCGAGTACTCGCACGCCATGGGCAACAGCAACGGCACACTGGCCGACATGTGGGCCGCCATCGAGGCGACCCCAGGTCTTCAGGGCGGGTTCATCTGGGAGTTGTGGGACCACGGCATTCTCCAGCGTGTGAACGACGGACGACCGGCCGGGAGTGGGGGGGCCGGACTGTATGACAACGGTGTCGCCGCACCCGGTCTGCGCTGGGCGTACGGCGGCGACTTCGGCGAGAGCATCCACGACGGCGCGTTCATCGCCGACGGGGTGGTCTTCCCCGACCGCACCCCCAAGCCCGTGATGTACGAGCACCGGGAGATCGCCGCCCCGGTACGGCTCTCCGTGGAGGGCGAGGGCGCCTGGCGGGTCCTGCGAGTGCACAACAAGCAGCACTTCCGCGATCTGTCGTGGCTCGCGGCCGAGTGGGAGTTCGCGGCGGCCGACGGCGGCAGCTGGACGCTCCCGGCGCGGCTGCCCGCCGTACCGCCCGGTGACTCCGCGGTGATCGACCGCCCCGAGGTGCTCGACGGGGCCGGCGAGATCTGGCTGACCCTGAACGTGACGACGGCCGCCGACGAGCCCTGGGCGCCGCGCGGCACCGAGGTGTGCCATCCGCAGGTGCGCTGGTACGAGGCCGACGCGGACGAACTCCTCGTCGGCGCCGAGGGCTCGTCGGTGGGCCACGTCCCCCCGCCGGCGACGGACGAGGACGGCCTGCTGCTGCACCCCCTGCTCACCGCCCCGCCGACGCTGTCCCTGTGGCGGGCCCCCACCGACAACGACGTCCTCGGCGGCATGGCCGAACGCTGGCGCGAGCTGGGCCTGGACCGCCTGCGACGCGAGCCGGTGGCCGTGGAACGCAAGGGCTCGACGGTGCGGGTGCGTGCGCGCTGGACCACGGCCGTCGGCCCGGTGGAGCACGAGCAGTCGTTCACGGCGCTGGTCGACGGCCGGATCCTCGTCGAGGAGACGGCGGTGCTGCCGGAGGAGCTGACGGATGTGGCCCGCGTCGGCACGGTGTTCGAGACCGTGGCCGGGCTCGACGACATCTGCTGGTACGGGCAGGGCCCCTGGGAGAGCTATCCGGACCGGGCCGTCGGGGCGCCCGTCGGCCATCACTCGGCCGCCGTCGACGACCTGTTCACGCCGTATCTGCGCCCGCAGGAGAGCGGGGGCCGCCACGGCGTGAGGCACTTCTCCCTCAGCGGCGGCGAACACACCGTCGCCGTACGGCTGGACGAGCCCCGCCAGGTTTCCGTGACCCGCTTCCGCGCCGAGGACCTCGCTGCCGTGGCGCACCACGACGAGCTGGTGCCCCGGCCGGGGTGCGTGGTGCATCTCGACGCGGCGCACCGGGGGCTGGGCACGGCGTCGTGCGGGCCCGACACCGCGTCCTCGTATCTCGTCCCGTCGGGTGTCCACCGCTGGTCGTGGACGCTGCGGGCGCTCTGACCCCACCCCCCGCTTCCCTTTTCACGGACCTTCCATGGAGCACGTGTGTGTACTTCGCATGAGCAGGGCCAGGGCGAGTCGGCCCCGCAGGCCGGTGCCGGCCGGCGCAACTTCCTGCGCGCGACCGCGCTGATGGGTGCGGCGGCCGCTGTGCTCCCGGCGGCGGCCGGCACCGCGCAGGCCGCCGCCGAGTCCCCTTCGTCCGCCGCGCGTTGGCGGCCCGATCCGGACAGCCGCCGGTTCACGCTGGCCGTGATGCCCGACACGCAGTACCTGTTCGACGGCCCGAGCATCGACAAAGCGCCCGTCGAGGCCTCGCTGCGCCATCTGCTGGAACACGGCCGGGAGGAGAACATCGTCTTCCTCTCCCACCTCGGCGACCTCACGCAGAACGGCGCGAAGGAGGAGTGCGCGGCCATCGGCGAGGCGTTCCGGCTGCTCGACCGCAAGGGTGTCGGCTACAGCGTCCTCGCGGGCAACCACGACGTGCGGTCCTCCACCGACGACCAGCGGGGCTCGACCCCGTACCTGGACGTCTTCGGACCGGACCGCTTCAAGGGCCACCAGACGTACGGGGGCGCCTCCCCGGACGGCTACAACACGTACCACCTCTTCAGGGCCGCCGGCCTGGAGTGGATGGTGCTGGCGCTGGACTGGCGGCTGTCGGCTAAGGGGTTCGACTGGGCCGAGGCGGTCATGGCCCAGCACCCGAAGACGCCCGTCGTCCTCACCACGCACGAACTGGTCGACGAGGACGACTCCCTGTCCTCCTACGGTCAGAAGCTGTGGGACCAGTTGATCGAGGACCACGACCAGATCTTCCTCACCCTCAACGGGCACTACTGGCCGGCGGCCCGTGCCACGCGCAGGAACGCGGCGGGCAACGAGGTCCACCTCCACCTCACGAACTACCAGAACCGGTACTTCGGCGGCGCGGCGATGATCCGTCTCTACCGTTTCGACCTCGACCGGAACACGATCGACGTGGAGACGATCTCCCCGTGGATTCTGGGCCGGGCCGCGAAGGGGCTCAACGAGTTGGAGCGGCAGGAGATCGAACTCTCCGGCGACGCCGACCGGTTCTCGGTCGACATCGACTTCGCGGACCGCTTCGCGGGCTTCGCGCCGGTGCCCGCCCGGGCCGCGCGGCCCGTGTCGAAGATGCTGGTGCCCGGCACGGTGGCGTACTGGCGGTTCGACGGCCAGGAGGACGGGGCGGCCGTCGGCGGCACGGTCCGCGACCGCTCGGGACGCGGCAACGACCTCACCCTGGTCACCGTGGGCGGCGGCACACTCACCTACTCCGCCGACCACCACCCGGACCAGCCCGGCCACGGCAGCCTGGAGTTCCACGGCGGCAAGCCCCCGCTGAAGGGCGCGTATCTGCGGACGGTCGAGGGGGCTCCTCTCAACTCGGTAACCTTTAATACCGGTTACACCATCGAGGCGTTCTACCGCCTGCCCGCCGACTGGAACCCGTCGAACCACGCCTGGGCGGGCATCCTCGGCCGGACCGGCACGGGTGGCGCGGCGGGCAGGACGCAGGACGACCCGGACGAGCCGCTCGCCACGCTGTCGCTGTCGAACGACCGCGAGCCGCAGTGGGCCGTGCGCCCGCTCAACCAGCAGGGCATCGCGACCAACTGGGGCCAGGAGACGCCGCTGGAGACGTGGTGGCACCTCGCGATCGTCAACGACGGCGAGCACACCACGCTCTACGTCCAGGGCTGCCCCGTCGTCCGCAACCCGAAGGCGGCGGCCGTCGGCCTCACCTCGGTCGGGCTCCCGTGGATCCTCGGCGGCTACGAGTACGCGGGCGAGATCGACCAGATCCTGCACGGCCGCCTCGGTGACGTCCGCATCGTCGAACGGGCTCTGCCCGTCAAGTCGTTCATGAACCACTGAGCCTCAGCGAAAGGCCTTGAGGAACCGATCATGTCCGAGCAGCGACTGCCCGCCTGGGCCGACCCGTCCGTCTCCCCCGCCGACCTCGACGCGCAGGGAGTGTCACGCCGTGGCCTCCTGCGCGGCGCGGGCCTCTTCGGCGCCGCCTTCGCCCTGGGCTCCATGGCGACCCCGGCCGTGGCCGCCCCCGGCTCCCGGCGCTTCGGCGGCGAGGACCCGCGCCTCGCCTACCTCGTCGGCGACCACCACATCCACTCCGTGTACAGCCACGACGCCAAGTACACGTTCTCCCAACTGGCCGCCGCCGGCGCGAAGTACGGGCTCGACTGGATGGTGTTCACCGAGCACTCCAACTTCGGTCACGCCGACTTCGGGGCCGCCCTGGAGCACAAGGAGATCCTGAAGGCCCGGGCCGACAACCCGCGTCAGCTGATCTTCCAGGGCCTGGAGTGGTACATCCCGGCCGCCGAGCACTGCACCGTGTTCACCGCGCCCGGCCCGCACGAGGTCGACGTCCTCACCGAGTTCGAGAGCGCGTACGACGGAAAGCTGCTTGGCTACACCGACGGCGCCCCCGACAACGCCAACACGGCCCGCAACGAGGCGCACGCCGTCAAGGCGATCCAGTGGCTGGCGGAGCAGCGCCGCACCGGATACGTCGACGACGTGCTGGTGCTGGCCAACCACCCGCTGCGCCTCGGCATCGACTCCCCGCACGAGCTGCGCAACTGGCGGGACGCGGCCCCCGAGATCGTGATCGGCATGGAGGGCGCGCCCGGCGCCCAGGGCGCGGCCATCCCGGGCTGGCGCGGCACGGCCTCGATCCGGGGCGAGTACGAGAACAAGCCGTCCGCCAACTCCTGGCCGGGCTACCCGGCGGAGGCGTACCTCACCCACGGCGGCTTCGACTGGTCGACGGCGACGGTCGGCGGCCTCTGGGACGCGATGCTCGCCGAGGGCAAGCCGTTCTCGATCACCACCAACTCGGACGCGCACCGCATCGTGTTCGACACCTGGAGGAACGGGGACTGGGCCGCCGGGCAGAACTTCGACAACACCGGCAAGCTGCCGGACCCGGTGAACACGACCACCCCGCAGCCCGGCAGCGACTTCTGGCCCGGCCAGTTCAGCCGCACCCATGTGGGCGTCACGCGGTACGGCTACCGGGCGGTGATGGCGGGCCTGCGCGCGGGCCGGGTCTGGCTGGATCACGGCCATCTGCTGGACGGCCTCGACGTGCGACTGAAGCGGGACCGCGACCACGGCCGAGGCGTGACCCTGGGCGGCCGACTGCGCGTCCGCAAGGGCGAGCGGCTCACCCTGACCGTGACGGTGACGACCGCCTCGCGCGCCAACCCCCGGGGAATCCTCCCGGAGTTGGCCCATGTGGACGTCATCCGGGGCGCGGTGCGGGGCCCGGTGACCGACCGCGACGCCTGGAAGGCTCCCGACACAAAGGTCACCCACACCAAGGACGTGACCGGCCGCAAGGGCACCTACACCCTGCGCATCCCGCTCACAGCGGGCGAGGAGTCCTTCTACGTCCGCCTGCGCGGCAGCGACGGCAAGCGGAACGGAACGGGTTACCTGGGCGCGTCCACGGACCCGCACGGCCCGATCCCCCACACCCCGGGCGACGGAGACCCGTGGGAGGACACCTGGTTCTACTCGAACCCCGTGTTCGTGGACGTGAGTTGAGCGGCAGCGAACCTTGACGAGCGCGGGGAACTGCGCGACCAGCCACGACGGTCCCGCAGTTCCCCACAAGGCTCAGGCGTAGAACCGGGACAGACTCTGCAGAACGGCCGCCGGCTTCGGCGCACCCTCGATCTCGATCGTGCCGTCCACGGTGATCTGCACCCCACCCGGTACGTCCTCGACCGAAGCGAGCTTGCCCACCAGCCGGATCTTGGAGCCGACCTTGACCGGCGAGGGGAACCGCACCTTGTTCAGCCCGTAGTTCACCTTCGTCGACACACCCTCGACATCCAGCAGCTCGGTGAAGAGCGGGATGAACAGCGAAAGGGTCAGGTACCCGTGGGCGATCGGCGCGCCGAAGGGGCCCTCCGCCGCCTTCTCCGGGTCGACGTGGATCCACTGGTGGTCACCCGTGGCATCGGCGAACGTGTTGATCCGCTCCTGCGTGACCTCGATCCACTCACTGGTGCCGAGGTCACTGCCCTCGAGCTTCTTGAGCTCGTCGATGCCGTTGACGGTGATGCTCATGTTGCCTGCTTTCCAATGTGTTTGACGGTGAGTCAGCCGTTTCCGAAGCGCTTGCGCACCCGCGCCTTCAGCAACTTGCCGGAGGCCGTGCGCGGCAGTTCGTCGGCGATCACGATCGACTTGGGGATCTTGTACTTGGCCAGTCGCCCGGCGAGGGAGGCCAGCACCTCGTCGGCGTCCAGGGCGGAGCCCTCCCTGGGGACGACCACCGCGCGCGGCACCTCGCCCCACTTCTCGTCCGCCACACCTATGACGGCGCACTCGACGATGTCGGGGTGGGCGAGGAGCTGGTCCTCGATCTCGGCGGGGTAGATGTTCTCGCCCCCGGAGATGATCATGTCCTTGATGCGGTCGACGATGAAGACGTAGCCGTCCTCGTCGACCCGGGCGGCGTCCCCGCTGCGGAACCAGCCGTCGGCGAAGACCGCGGCCGTCTCCTCGGGCAGCCCCCAGTAGCCGGGCATGACGTGCGGACCGCGGACCACGACCTCGCCGGGCTCGTCGACGTCGACCGGTGTCATGTCCGGCCGTACGACCCGCACATCGCTGAAGAAGTGCGGTACGCCCGCCGAACCGGCCTTGCTCACGGCGTGCTCGGCGTCGAGGAAGAGCGTGCCGGGGGCCGCCTCCGTCATGCCGTAGCCCTGGAGGAAGGTCAGCCCGCGCTCCTGGAATTTGGCGATGAGCGGGGTCGGCACCGGGGAGCCGCCGCAGGACAGCATCCGCAGCGACGACAGGTCGGCGTCCGCCCAGCGCGGATGCCGGCCGATCTGGTCGAACATGGTCGGCACGCCGAACATGAACGTGATCCGGTGCCGTTCGATCAGGTCGAAGGTGGCCTCCGGCACGAAGGCCTCGACCAGGACGCACGTGCCGCCCTTGAGCAGCACGGGCAGGGTGAGCATGTTGAGCCCGGCGGTGTGGAACAGCGGGGCGGAGACCAGCGCGCGTTCGTCGGTGATGATGTCCTGGTCGACGAGCACGTTGACGGCGTTCCAGATGATGTTGCCGTGCGTGAGCATCGCGCCCTTGGGACGGCCGGTCGTCCCCGAGGTGTACATGATGATGCAGGTGTCGTCGGCGGTGACGGGCTGGTCGATCGGCTCGTCGGCGGCCCCGGCGAGCAGCGCCTCGTACTCGGTGCCGACCTCGACGTACGTACGGACGTCGCTGCTGCCCGGCAGTCCCGCGACGAGCCCGGTGAACCCGGACGCGTACACCAGCGCCTTCGCCCCGGAGTCCGCCAGCTGGTAGGCGATCTCAGGGCCGGCGAGGCGGGTGTTGAGCGGGACGAAGACCGCGCCGAGGGTGCCCGCGGCGAAGAGGGTCTCCAGGTACGAGGGGTGGTTGGGCCCCAGGTAGGCGATCCGGTCGCCGCGGCGCACGCCGGAGGCGCGCAGGGCGTGGGCGAGGCGCGTGGTGCGCTCGTACAGCTCCCCGTAGGTGATGCTCGTGTCGCCGTGGATCAGCGCGGTGCGCTGCGGGGTCTTGCGGGCCCGGCGGGCGGGCCACGACCCCAGTCCCTCATTGCGCATCTCTGTGCCCCTGTCCGTCATTGCACATGGGGGGTGTCCCTCACGGTTTCGTCAGGCCCAGCAAACGGGCGGCGTTCTCCTTGAGGATCTTCGGCCTGACCTCGTCCTTGATCGGCAGCTTCTCGAAGTCGGCGAGCCAGCGGTCGGGGGTGAGGACGGGGTAGTCGGAGCCGAAGAGCACCTTGTCCTTGAGCAGCGTGTTGGCGTACTGCACCAGCTGCGGCGGGAAGTACTTCGGCGACCAGCCCGACAGGTCGATGTGCACGCCCGGCTTGTGCGTGGCCACCGCGAGCGCCTCGTCCTGCCAGGGGAAGGACGGGTGCGCCAGGATGATCTTGAGGTGCGGGAAGTCGGCGGCCACGTCGTCCACGTGCAGCGGGTTCGAGTACTTCAGCCGGATGCCACCGCCGCCGGGGACGCCCGCGCCGATGCCCGTCTGGCCGCTGTGGAAGAGGGCGATCGTGCCCGTCTCCTCGATGACCTCGTACAGGGCGTACGCCACCGCGCGGTCGTTGGGGAAGAAGCCCTGGACGCTGGGGTGGAACTTGAAGCCCTTCACCCCGTACTCCTCGACCAGGCGGCGGGCCTGCTTCACACCCGCCTTGCCGCGGAAGGGGTCGATGGAGGCGAAGGGGATCAGCACGTCCGCGTTGGCGGCGGCCGCCTCGGCGACCTCCTCGTTCGGGACGGGCTCGGTACCGGTCGCGGACTCGGCGTCCACCGTGAAGATCACGGCGGCCATCTTCCGCTCGCGGTAGTAGGCGGCCGTCTCCTCCAGGGTCGGCTTCCGCTTGCCCTCGACCTTGAAGTAGGCGGACGAGGCGTCGTGCAGCTCGTCGTCAAGGGAGGCGTTGCCCTTGGAGGACACCTCCGCGTGGGTGTGGACGTCGATCGCGACGAGTTCTTCCACGTTCATGGCGGGGTTGCCGGGTGTCATCACGCCTCCGGGATCTTCGGGGCGGGGATGCCCACGGTCTGCGGCTCGGCGCCCAGCGAGGTCGGCCAGACGTCGGCCAGGGCCTCGGGGGTCCAGCCGCCGTTCGCGTACGCCGTCTTGATCTCCTGCGGATGCGACCAGAGTGCCACCTTGTCGCCGCCGATGCCGATGGCCTGGCCGGTGACACCGCGCGCGGCCTCTGAGGCGAGGAACGGGACCAGCGCCGCGCAGTCCTCGGGGGTGCCGAAGCCCTCGCCCTTGCGCAGGAACTCCGGGAACGGCTTGCCCTCGCGCAGGGCCTCCACGTACGGGGCGAAGACCGGGATGGTCTCGGTCATGGCGGTGGCGGCGACCGGGACGATCGCGTTGACGGTGATGCCGGCGCGGCCCAGCTCCATCGACCACGTGCGGGCGAAGGCGGCGATGCCGGCCTTGGCGGCGGCGTAGTTCGTCTGGCCGAAGTTGCCGCGCTGGCCGGCCGGGGAGCCGACGAGGATCAGCGAGCCGCCCTCGCCCTGCTCGCGCATCCGGATCGCCGCGGCGCGGGCGCAGGTGAAGGTGCCCTTGAGGTGGGTGGAGATCACGGCGTCGAAGTCGTCGTCGGACATCTTCCACAGCACCTTGTCGCGCAGGATGCCCGCGTTGGTGACGAGGATGTCGAGCCGCCCGAACTCCTCGACCGCGCGGTTCACCAGCCGGTCGGCCGCCTCGGTCGTACCGACCGGGACGACCTCGGCCACGGCCTTGCCACCCGCCTCGGTGATGGACTTCACGGCCGCTTCCGCCACGGCCTCGTCGATGTCGTTGACGACCACTGAGGCGCCGGCGGCGGCGAGGGCCTGAGCGTAGGCGAGGCCGAGGCCACGGCCACTGCCGGTGACGACGGCGACCTTGCCGGTGAGATCGATGCTGGGCACGAGTGGGGTCCCTTCGGATGGCGGTGCGGCTTCGAAATCGAAGTTAAGAGCAATAGTTGTTGACGTCAATAGTTGTTGTTGCTCGGCCTTTGCGTCATGCTTGACCGCAGTACGATCGCGCTGCCCCACCCGGGGCCTCGAAGGGAGCCCGCCATCGCCCGCCAGCAGACGCAGAACCCCGCCTCGGCCGACGCCCAGGAGCCGTGGATGCGCGGACTGCACGCGGACACGGGCTATCTGCTGTACCGCCTCGGTCTGCGCTCCGGGCAGTTGTTCAACGTCTCGCTCCAGGAGTCGGGCCTGCGCCTGCGCCACTACGCGCTGCTGCGCTTCCTCGCCACCTCGCCGGGCGCGCTCCAGCGCGAGCTGAGCGCGTCGCTCGGCTACGACCCGAGCGCGATCGTCGGCCTGGTCGACGACCTGGAGAAGCTGGGCTTCGCCGAGCGGCGCCCCTCCCCGGACGACCGGCGCAGCCGGATCATCGTCCTCACCAAGGACGGCCGGGCCTTTCTGCGCGACACGGACGAGGCCGGGCAGCGGGTGACGAACGAACTGCTCGAGCCCCTCGACGCCGACGAGCGCGCGGCGCTGCACGTGCTGCTGCAGAAGGTCGTGGAAGCCGGGCTCGGGTGAGGACGGGAGTGGTGAGGGTGATGCCATGTCGATGACCGCCGACGCCGTGCCGACGTCGGCGTCACCGGCACGGACCCCGGTGTCACCGTCGCCGTCGGGGGCCGCTCGGTCCGCGCCGGACCGGCTTCTCGCCGTGCTCGCCGCCTTCGACCACGCGCATCCGGCGCTCTCCCTCACCGACATCAGCCGCCGGGCGGGGCTGACGCTCACCACGGCCCATCGGCTGGTGGGCGCGCTCACCGAGTGGGGCGCCCTGGAGCGGGACGCCTCGGGGGTCTACCACGTGGGGCTCAGGCTCTGGGAGGTCGCGGCCCTCGCCCCGCGCGGACTCGCGCTGCGGCAGATCGCACTGCCCTATCTGGAGGACCTGTACGAGGCCACGCACGAGAACGTGCAGCTCGCGGTCCGGGACGGCGACGAGGTCGTCTACATCGAGTGGCTCTCCGGGCGCTCGGCGGTCGGCGTCCACATCCGAGTGGGTGCCCGCTGGCCCCTGCACGCCACGGGCGTGGGCCTGGCACTCCTCGCACACGCCGAACCGGAGTCCCAGGAGGCGTACTGCGAGACCCCGTTGGCCGTCTTCACCCCGTACACCATCGGCGAGGGCGCTCGGCTGCGGCGGGTCCTCGCCGAAGTACGGCGTACGGGTGTGGCGGTGAGCGCCCGTCAGGTGACGGACGACGCCCTGTCGGTGGCGGCGCCGGTGCGCGGCCAGGACGGGTCGGTGGTCGCGGCGGTGTCGGTGGTGGTTCCCCAACTGAGTGCCCAGGTACCGGTGTTGACCCCGGCGGTACGGGTGGCGGCGCGAGGCATCTCACGGGCGCTGGGCTGGCAGCCGTGATCCCGCACCCCTTCGGGGCGCGGGGCCGGATCGTTATGCGGCTCCGCCGTGTGGCCGCGACAGGCCCCCACCGGCCCGCACCCGAGAGCAACCTGTCGGCCCGAGCTCTGGAACACAGCAGCCCGGGCCGCACGCATGACTGACGTACCCGCATGCACGGAAGCAGTCCCCCGGCAGGTGAGTCAGGCCGCCAGGCCCTCGTAGACGGCCGCGAGGATCATGAACCCCCGGTCGTCGCCGATTCCGCCGTCGTCGATCATCCGGTTCATCACATACGCCACGCTCGTCCGGGCGTCGAGGTCGACCAGGGCGAGGGAGCCGCCCCAGCCGCCCCAGAAGCAGGTGCGGGGGTTGGGGAGCTGGCCGCCGTTGAGGCCGTAGCCCATGCCATAGCGCATCGGCACGCCCAGGACGTGGTCCGTCCCGCTGAACTGCTCCTCCAGCGCCCGCTCGCATCCCTTCTCCGACAGCAGCCGTACGCCCCTGGCCTCGCCGCCGCAGGCCAGCAGCGACTGCACGGCGGCGACCGAGCGGGCGTTGCCGTGGCCGTTCACCGAGGGGATCTCGGCGCGCCGCCAGGCGGTCGTGTTGGCGACGTCCAGCGGCAGGTCCGGGTTGGGCGGCGGGCCGCCGCGCTGCGGGGAGGAGGTCGGCGGGATGATCGGCGCGACCCGGTGGTCGTGCTCGGCCGGGAGGCCGATGTGGTAGTCCGCGCCCAACGGGCCCGCGATCTCCTCGGCGAAGAACGTCCCCAGGCTGCGGCCGGTGACACGGCGCACGATCTCGCCGACCAGATAGCCCTGGGTGAGCGCGTGGTACCCGGCCTCGGTGCCCGGCTCCCAGGCCGGGGGCTGCGCGGCGAGTCGGGCGGTGGGGACCTGCCAGTCGTACAGGTCCTCGACCGTTATCGGCGCGTCGAAAGCGGGCAGACCGGCCGTGTGCGAGAGCACATGGCTGACGCGTACGCCCTCCTTGCCCGCTGCGGCGAACTCGGGCCAGTACGTGGCCACCGGCGCGGTCAGGTCCAGGGCGCCCCGGTCGGCGAGGACGAGCGCGCACAGCGCGGCCATCGTCTTGGTGGTCGACCAGGTGTGGGTGATGGTGTCCCGCTCCCAGGGTGTGGTGCGGTCCGCGTCCGCGTGTCCGCCCCACAGGTCGACCACCGGCTCGCCGTCGACGTACACGGCGACCGAGGCGCCCACGTCCTTGTTGTCCAGCGAAGCGGCCAGCGCTTCGCGTACTGCGGAGAATCGGTCCGTGCAGGTGCCATGAAGGTCCGCCATGCGGGCAGTCTGTCGGTGCGTGCCGCAGGGGGCCACCGAATATTGGACGCGGCGGCCCGTCCGACCGGACCGCCCTGGCCGCCGCGGCGGATCACCCCGTCGCGAACCACGCTCCGATGATCCGCCGCAGCGACTCCACATACGTGGCGAGTTCGTTCACGCCTGCCACCGCGCCCGCGATCACCAGTGCCGCGCGCCGCAGTGGTCCGGGCTGGGGGTCGGCCGCCCCGGCCTCCGTCTCAGCCTCCGCGATGGCGTCCCTGGCGGCCTCCCGGTCGGCGGGGTCCAGGTCCGCTTCGTCGAGGCGTTCACGCAGCGACCGCAGGAGTTCCAGCACCTGTGCCGCGTGCGGTGTGACAGCGGCGTGCTGGTTGTGCTGTACGGCCTGCGCGTGGTCACCCGCCGCCACGGGACCGGAGACGGTGCCCCCGAAGATCTGCACGCCGTGGTTGTCGCCCGGCCGTTCCGGCCCGCCCGATGTCATTTCGTCTCCCCCGTCACCCCGGCGTTCCGCTTGCCCGTCTGTGCGGCACGGGCGTGACGCCCCGCCGCCATCGGGCCGACGACCGTGCCGCCGCTGATCTGGATTCCGTTGTTGATCTGGATGTCCTGTCGTGCCTCGTACTCGCCGAGCGCGTAGCCGTGGTCGCGCAGACAGTCCAGGACGGCGGTGTGCACCCGCCGCTCGACCATGGCGGTCAGCCGGGACACGTCCATCTCCTGGAACGGCTGGGCGTAGGCGGCGGAGGCGGCCAGCTCCCGTACCGACAGCCGGGGGCTGTGGTCGATCGGGCGCCGCTCCTGGCGCATCTTCCGGTACCAGTCCTCCTGGCTGCGCATGTTCCAGGCGGTCAGGGCGATGCGCAGGGGTTCCGCGAAGCTCTGCGTCAGCACCTGGCCGATGTGTGTGACGGCGTACCAGGCGACGGCCAGTTGCTCCCCGGGGCTGTCCGGCGGTACGAGTTCGTCCACCGCGTGGAAGCGTTCGGCTATCGGCGGCAGGACGAAGCTCTGGCTCTCCACCTGTAACTGTCCGCCCTGGACGCTCACCCGGAAGAACTGGGTCAGCACGACCTCGTCCGCCCACAGGCCCAGGCGGGTGACCACGAAGTGACGCAGTCGCTCGTTGGCCGCCAGGTCCACCTCGGCCGGCCATCCGGCCTCGCCCCTGGGGGTGCCCGTCTGGGCGAGGCGTTCCCACCCGCTGAGCCAGGCGCTCTCGGAATCCGGACGGACCCCCGGCTTGAACACATAGTCCTGGACGTCGATGCGGTGCAGCCGGTCGCCCGGATACTCGTGGCCCGCGCCCAGGTCGCGCAGCCGGTTCCGTATCGCCGCGTGGATCACGGGAACGCTCAGCGGGCGGGGCTGCCGTCCGTCGGCCTCGTGCTGGGCCGACGGCTTCAGTTCGATCGCGAAGGACCACTCCGAGATCCGGGGCCCGGTGCCGACGAACGGCCCGAAGGACGAGTAGACGACATCACGGTCGGACTGTTTCCTGGCGAGCCCGTCGCACAGCGCGGCATGGCGCCCGGACACCTGGGAGCCGGGCCCGGGCCTGCCTCGTTTGCCGGTCAGGGCACGCAGGGTCCAGAGCCGGAGGTTGTAACCGGTGATACCGGTTACAACCAGCACTACGAGCATGGCAAGGAGCGCTTTCCCGGAGAAGCCGCCCAGCATCCCGAACAGGGACGGCAGCACCAGGACGGCGGCGATCCCGGCCGCGGCAACGGTGGCGATCATCGATCCCTTGCCGGGCTTGCCCGTGCTCAGCCGGCCGCCGGACGGGAGCAGCGAAGCCAGCAGGCCGAGGGCCACCCCCAGGACCACACCGGTCGGCGAGAGGATCAGCGCCACCGCCAGTGCGGGCAGCACCGCCCAGGCCTGTGACGCGATCCGTCTGCGTACGGCGAAACACTCGCGCAGGACCGCGCTGAGGTCGAAGCCGAAAGAGGGAGCGGGGACACGGTGGCGGTTCACCGCGAGCTCGTCGATGGCCCGGGACCGGAAGTACGGGTCGATGTGGGCCGCGGCCCGCAGATATGAGGTTGCGTCGCCCCGGGACGGCCCCGCCTGCTCCTCGATCAGCCACCGCAGCTGTCCGTCGGAACCGCCGGACTGCCGCCAGTCGGCTTCGACGCGCTCGGGCCGGTTCGGTTGGGGTGGATTCGCCATGTCTCCCCGCTCATCCCATGACGGACCAGGGGAAGGAGCATGCCACGTTCCCCAGGAAATTGCTGCGATTTCCCCCGAATTGGGATGGATGGGAAGCGAGAGCCCTATGGGTCCTCACCTGAATCTCAGGCACCGGACCCCCTGCTCGAAGAAGAACCCACCCAGGTACGGGTCGCACGATGCGACCGCATGCCCCTCTCGATTCCCCAACTGCTGGAACCTGTCGTGGGAGGAGTGGAAGGCCGGGAGCGAACCATGAAATCCCATCCCCTAGGCTGATCCGCCACAACGGCCGTACGTAAGAAGCAGCGCGAAAGAACGTGGTGGATCCATGCCGCTGAGGGACGACGATCCCGCCGTCATAGGCGGCTACGCCCTGTTGGACCGGCTCGGTTCCGGTGGCATGGGCGTCGTCTATCTCGGCCGATCCGCGTCGGGGCGGCTGGTCGCGGTGAAGCTGGTGCACGCGCAGTTCTGCGAGGGCGAGGAGTTCCGTTCCCGGTTCCGGCAGGAAATCGCGGCGGCCCGCCGGGTGAGCGGCGCGTTCACCGCGCCGGTCGTGGACGCCGACCCCGAGGCCGACCGGCCCTGGATGGCCACGCTGTACGTGCCCGGGCCGACCCTCTCCGAACTGGTCCGCAAGGAGGGCCCGCTGGACACCGCCCGGGTCCGGTTCCTCGCGCTCGGGCTCACCGAGGCGCTGCGGGACATCCATCAGGCGGGTGTCGTGCACCGGGACCTCAAACCGGCGAACGTGCTGATCGCCGAGGACGGCCCGCGCGTCATCGACTTCGGTATCTCGCGTGCCGGCGACAACCAGGCCCTGACCATGACCGGCCGGGTCATCGGCACACCGCCCTTCATGTCGCCGGAGCAGCTGCGCTCGCCCCGGGACGTCACCGCCGCCTCGGACGTCTTCTCGCTCGGCTCGCTGCTGGTCTTCGCGGCCAGCGGGAACAGCCCGTTCGAGGCGGAGAGCCCGTACATGGCGGGCTATCAGGTGATGTACGAGAAGCCCGAGCTGGACTCGGTCCCGCAGCCGCTGCGGGCCGTCGCCGAGCGCTGTCTCGACAAGGACCCGGCGGCCCGCCCCGACCTCACCGAACTGCACCGCCTGCTCAGGGAGTTGCCGGAAGCCCCGTACACCCCGGCCGGCCCGCACCCGTATGCCCCGGACACCCCCGGCGCCGCCTCCGGCTCCGCACCCACGCAGGCCCCGACCCGGCGGACGGCCGGCCGCCTCCGCCGGGCCAGGCGGCAACTGTTCGCCGTCGGTCTCGGCGCCGCCGTGACCGTCGCCGTGCTCAGCGGCGTACTCCTCGTCTACGCGACGGACACGGAGAACACGGAGCCGGCGTACGACTCCCGCGCGCGTTCCGTTTCCCTCCCCGAGGGCTGGCAGCCCTGGCGCACGCCACTGCGGCACGACAACGGCCTCCCCGCCGAGTACATCTCGTCCGGCTACAAGAGACCGGGCTGCGCCTCGGACGGCACCGATCTGTACTGCGGCGGCTCGGGCTTCGTCGTCACCCGGGTGGACGCCGCGAGCGGCGAGATGGGCTGGCGGTACGGCACCCTGCCGCAGACCTCGCGGCCCGTCGGCGTACGGGACGGTCTGGTCTATGTCTACGAGGAGCCCGACACCGACAGTCGGCGGCTGGTGGCCCTGGACACCGGCACCGGCAAGCGGCGCTGGACCACGGCCGTGAGCCCGAACGAGACGTCCCACCTCTTCAGCGGCGGCCTGCTGACCCTGACGGCCGACAACCGGCACTTCGTCGCGTACTCCACGGCCGGTGAGAAGCTGTGGCGCTCGTCCGTGCCGAGCGCTGTGAACTGTGTGCCCACCTCGCTCGACGAGGCGCCGTACGCGTTGTGCTGGAAGGGCGACGACCTCCTCGAGAACAGCCGCTTCACCCTCGTACGACTCGATCCGGCCGACGGCACGCGGCGCGAACTCGCCACGCTGCCCAAGAAGTCCCTGGCCCTCGGAACGGTCGACGAGCAGCCGCTGTTCCTCGCGGCGGAGACCACCGAGAACGTGTACCAGGACGGGTACGAGCGGCCGTACAACGCGTTGCTGCGGGTGGACCCGGGCAGCGGGAAAATAACGCGGGTGGCGCTGAAGTCGGCGGTGCGCGGCAGTGCCACGCTCGTCGGCGGTGTCGTCTACTTCGTGCGGACCGACGGGACCGTCACCGCAGTGTCGGCGACCAGCGGCAAGGAGCTGTGGAAGGAGTCGACGGACACCGAGAGCCTGTCCGCCCCGGCGGTGTCGGCCGAGCGCGACGAGGTGTACTTCGCCAACCGCTTCGGGCGGCTGCTGGGCCTCGACCGCGCCACGGGCAGCGAGTTGTGGCGTACGGAGGCGATCGACGACCCGGGCGACATCGCGGCCGAGGCCCCGCCGACCGTGCTGCTCGTCGAGGACGCGATCGTGGCGACGGCCGGCGACACCGCGTTCTCCGTCAGCCCGGACCAGCCGACGGAACGGACGGCCTCCGCCGCCCCCGGTGACTGACCCGTACATGAGGTCGCGCACGGGGCACAGTCGAGGTGATCTTCACATCGTGAACTCTCCCTCCACGCAAGGACTTTCTCCGCTTTAACTCTTGACGACCGCAGTGCCGGAGCGCACATTGTCCGCACGCTCTACTGTGAGAGCGCTCTCAGGACGGGACCCGGACGAGCGCTCTCCACCCGCGCATTTCACTCCGTACACCCCTAAGAGGCCGCTATGAGTGAAACCTCCGGCATACCCATCGGGCAGCGTTCCCCCGGACGCCGCCCCCTCCGGCGCGTACTCCTCGCCTTCGTCAGCGCGTTGACGCTGGCCACGGCCGGGGCGACCGCCGCGCAGGGCGCCGCGCCGACGCCGCCCTCCGGCTGGACCCAGGTCTTCGTGGACGACTTCAACGGCACGGCCGGGACCGGCGTCAGCACCTCCAACTGGCAGTACGCGACCGGGACTTCGTACCCCGGCGGCCCCGCCAACTGGGGCACCGGCGAGGTCGAGACGATGACCAACAGCACCAGCAACGTCTCGCTCGACGGCAACGGCAATCTGCGCATCACCCCGATCCGCGACTCTGCCGGGAACTGGACCTCCGGCCGGATCGAGACCAACCGCACCGACTTCCAGCCCCCGTCGGGCGGGAAGCTGCGGGTGGAGGCCAGGCTCCAGATGCCGAACGTCACCGGCACGGCCGCCGAGGGCTACTGGCCCGCGTTCTGGATGCTGGGCGCGCCCTACCGGGGCAACTACCAGAACTGGCCGAGCGTCGGCGAGCTGGACATCATGGAGAACGTGCAGGGCCGCAACACCGTGTGGGCCACGATGCACTGCGGCACCAACCCGGGCGGCCCGTGCAACGAGACGACCGGCATCGGCAACTCCACCTCGTGCCCCAGCACCACCTGCCAGTCCGGCTTCCACACCTACACCATGGAGTGGGACCGCTCGGTGACCCCGGAGGCGATCCGGTTCTCCGTCGACGGCGTCAACTTCCACACGGTCACGGCGAACCAGGTGGACGCGACGACCTGGACCAACGCCACGAACCACGGCTTCTTCATCATCCTCAACGTGGCGATGGGCGGCGCCTTCCCCGACGCGTTCGGCGGCGGCCTCGACGGCGACACCCGCTCCGGGGTGCCCATGGTCGTCGACTACGTGCAGGTGCTGTCGGCCGCCGGAGGCACGACCACACCGCCGTCCGGCACGCGTGACGCGTACAGCGCGATCCAGGCAGAGTCGTACAACAGCCAGAGCGGCACCGCCACCGAGACGACGACGGACACGGGCGGCGGCCAGAACATCGGCTCGCTCGCCAATGGCGACTGGGCGCTCTACCAGAACGTCAACTTCGGTTCCACGGCCGCGACCCAGTTCGTCGCCCGGGTCGCGAGCGGGGCGAACTCGGGCGTGAGCGGGCTGGTCGAGGTCCGGCTCGACAGCCGTACGAGTACGCCGATCGGCAGTTTCTCGATCGCCAACACCGGGGGCTGGCAGTCGTGGCGGACGGTACCCGCGAACATCAGCGGGGTCACCGGCACCCATGACGTGTATCTGACCTTCACCAGTGGCCAGTCTCAGGACTTCGTGAACGTGAACTGGTTCAACTTCGGCCGCTGAGTGGTGGGTCGAGCACACCGGAGGGGCTCCGCCCGGGCGGCGGGGCCCCTTTCCGCGTGCCCCCTCCCGGAAGGGTCAGCGCATCTCGGCGCGGAACGCCACCGGTGTCGTACCGGTGTGCAGCTGGAAGAACTTGGAGAAGTTCGCCGAGTCCGGGAAGCCGACGGCCGCGCCGACACGGCCGATCGGCAGGTCCGTGTGGGCCAGCAGCCGCTTGGCCTCCAGGACGACCCGCTTGTCGATGAAGCCCTTGGGGGTCTCGCCGGTCGCGGCGCGGACCGCGCGGACGAGGGTGCGGCGGGAGTAACCGAGGGCGTCGGCGTAGGCGCTGACGCTGTGGTTGGTGGCGAAGTCCAGCTCGACGGCGTCCCGGAAGCGGGTGAAGGTCGAGTCGTCGGGACGGCGGGCGGCCTCGGCGGAGCCGGCCGCGAGATGGGCGAGACGCAGCAGGAACGCGGTGAGGGAGTGCCGAAGCACCGCGGTGTGGGCGCCGAGCGGGAGGGTGGTCGTGTCGGCGTACTCGCGTTCCAGCTGGCCCAGGGAGTCGCGCAGGCCCGCGAGTTGGGCGGCGTCGGGGCGCAGCAGCGGGGGCAGGTCGTAGCGGTACAGGCCGGTCGCCTCGACGGTGGCGCGGGGCAGGAAACCCGGTTGCATGGCGAGGACGGTGCCGCGGTACCCGGTGGTGCGGGAGAACCGGTGCACCTGGCCGGGGCGGATCCAGAGCAGGTCGCCCGCGTCGGCCTCGTACTCGGTGAAGTCGATCATGTGGGTGACCGGGCCGCCGCCGAGCAGCATCACCACATGGAAGTCGATGCGGTGCACCCGCTCCAGGGGCGCGTCCGCGTGCCACGTGCGCCGGGCGTCGATCGGGCCGACCCGCATGCCGACGCCGGAGAGGCTGAGGTCGACGGGGAAGGGGAAGGTTCTGATCTGGTCGCCGTCGCCGTCGCCGTCCCGGAAGTCTCTGTCCCTCATGCCCTCTTGTCCTCGTCGCCCCGTCGTCGGTGTCCCAGTTTCACCGAAGGCTGGCACACCGCACCCTTCCCCAAGAAAAGTATGACTTTTAGATTTGAAGGCAACAGAGCAGTTCCGCCGTAGCTATCGAGGACTTCTTGAAGATGAACTGGACAGAACTCGACCGGCGCGCCGTCGACACCGCCCGCCTGCTGGCCGCCGACGCCGTGCAGAAGGTGGGCAACGGACACCCCGGAACGGCGATGAGTCTCGCCCCGGCCGCGTACACCCTCTTTCAGAAGGTGATGCGGCATGATCCCGCCGACCCCGAGTGGACCGGCCGCGACCGCTTCGTCCTCTCCCCCGGCCACACCTCGCTCACCCTCTACACCCAGCTGTTTCTCGCCGGGTACGAGCTGGAGCTGGACGACCTGAAGGCGTTCCGGACGCATGGTTCGAAGACGCCGGGCCACCCCGAGTACGGGCACACGGCGGGGGTCGAGACGACGACCGGGCCGCTGGGCCAGGGTGTCGCGAACGCCGTCGGCATGGCGATGGCCGCCCGTTACGAGCGCGGTCTGTTCGACCCGGACGCCGCCGAGGGCGAGTCGCCGTTCGACCACACCATCTGGGCGATCGTCTCCGACGGCGACCTGGAGGAGGGCATCTCCGCCGAGGCGTCCTCGCTCGCGGGCCACCAGAAGCTGGGCAACCTCGTCTTCCTGTACGACGACAACCACATCTCCATCGAGGGCGACACGGCCACCGCGTTCTCCGAGGACGTGTTGAAGCGGTACGAGGCGTACGGCTGGCATGTGCAACGGATCGAGCCGGCCTTCAACGGCAATGTCGACGTCGACGCCCTGTACGACGCGCTGTTGGCCGCGCGGGAGGAGACCGGACGCCCCTCGATCATCGCCATGCGCACGATCATCGCCTGGCCCGCGCCCAACGCCCAGAACACGGAGGCCTCGCACGGCTCGGCGCTCGGTGAGGACGAGGTCGCGGCCACCAAGCGCGTCCTCGGCTTCGACGCGAACAAGACCTTCGCCGTCGCCGACGACGTCCTCGCGCACACCCGCCGGGCCCTGGACCGGGGCGCCGAGGCGCACGCCGCCTGGGACAAGCGGATCGCCGAGTGGCGGGGCGCCGAGCCCGAGCGGGCCCGGCTGTTCGACCGGGTGGTGGCCGGCCGGCTGCCCGAGGGCTGGGAGCGGGCGCTGCCCGTCTTCGAGGAGGGCACGTCCGTGGCGACCCGTGCCGCCTCCGGCAAGGTGCTCCAGTCGCTGGGTGCCGTCATTCCCGAGCTGTGGGGCGGCTCCGCCGACCTCGCCGGTTCGAACAACACCACCATCGACAGGACGTCGTCGTTCCTCCCGGCGGACAACCCGCTTCCCGAGGCCGACCCGTACGGCCGTACGATCCACTTCGGTATCCGCGAGCACTCCATGGCCGCGGCGATGAACGGGATCGCGCTGCACGGCAACACCCGTATCTACGGCGGCACGTTCCTGGTCTTCTCCGACTACATGCGCAACGCCGTCCGCCTCTCCGCGCTGATGCAACTGCCGGTGACGTACGTCTGGACGCACGACTCCATCGGCCTCGGCGAGGACGGCCCGACGCACCAGCCGGTCGAACACCTGGCGTCCCTGCGGGCGATACCGGGCCTGAACATCGTCCGCCCCGCCGACGCCAACGAGACGGCGGTCGCCTGGGCCGAGATCCTGAAGCGGCATGCCACGAACCCGGCCCCGCACGGGCTGGCCCTCACCCGCCAGGGCGTGCCCACGTACGCGTTCAACTCCGAGGCCGCGACGGGGGGTTACGTCCTGATGGAGTCCTCGACCGGGACGCCGGAGGTGATCCTGATCGCCACCGGGTCCGAGGTGCAGCTGGCCGTGGCCGCGCGGGAGCGGCTGGAGGCCGAGGGGGTCGGGACGCGGGTGGTGTCGATGCCGTCCGTGGAGTGGTTCGAGGAGCAGCCGGCCGCGTATCGCGAGCGGGTGCTGCCGCCGTCGGTGAAGGCCCGCGTTGCGGTCGAGGCGGGTATCGGTCTGACCTGGTACCGGTACGTCGGTGACCACGGCCGCATCGTCTCCCTGGAGCACTTCGGCGCCTCCGCCGACGCCAAGACCCTGTTCGCCGAGTTCGGTTTCACCCCCGAGAACGTCGTCGCCGCCGCGCGGGAATCACTCCGCGCTGTCCGCGGTTGATGCGAGCGCCTGAAGGAAGATGATCACTGTGACCACCGAAGCGACAGCAAGTACGGAGCCCCTGAAACTCCTCTCCTCCGAGGGCGTCTCCATCTGGCTCGACGACCTCTCCCGCGAGCGCATCGCCTCCGGCAACCTCGCCGACCTCGTCAAGGACAGGCATGTGGTCGGCGTGACGACCAACCCGTCCATCTTCCAGGCCGCGATCGGTTCGGGCGCGGGCTACGAGGAGCAGCTCGCCGACCTGGCCGTGCGCGGGGTGACGGTCGACGAGGCCGTACGGATGATGACGACGGCGGACGTGCGCGCCGCCGCGGACGTCCTGCGACCGGTGTACGACGCCACGGCCGGGCGCGACGGCCGGGTCTCCATCGAGGTCGACCCCCGGCTGGCCCATGACACACGGGCCACCGTCGCCGAGGCCAGGCAGCTGGCCTGGCTGGTGGACCGCCCCAACGTGATGATCAAGATCCCGGCGACGAAGGCGGGCCTGCCCGCGATCACCGAGGTCATCGGCCTCGGTATCAGCGTCAATGTCACGCTGATCTTCTCGCTGGAGCGCTACCGCGAGGTCATGGACGCCTACCTCGCGGGCCTGGAGCGGGCGCGCGCGGCGGGCCTGGACCTCTCCTCCATCCACTCGGTCGCCTCCTTCTTCGTCTCCCGCGTCGACAGCGAGATCGACAAGCGGCTGACACTGCTGGGCACGGACACGGCCCTCTCCCTGAAGGGGAAGGCGGCTCTCGCCAACGCGCGGCTCGCCTACGAGGCGTACGCGAAGGTCTTCGTCGGCGACCGCTGGGACGCGCTGGAGAACGCCGGCGCCAACCGGCAGCGTCCGCTGTGGGCGTCGACCGGTGTGAAGGACCCCGCGTACAAGGACACCCTGTACGTGGACGAGCTGGTCGCGCCGGGCACGGTCAACACCATGCCGGAGGCGACGCTGAACGCCACCGCCGACCACGGGCGGATCACCGGGGACACCGTGACCGGCGGGTACGCCCGGGCCCGCGCCGATCTCGACGCCGTGGAAGCCCTCGGCATCCCGTACGACGAGGTGGTCCGGCTGCTGGAGGCCGAGGGTGTGGCCAAGTTCGAGGCGGCGTGGCGGGAGCTGCTGGCCGCGGTGACGAAGTCCTTGGAGAGCAAGGGAGTTGACGGGGAATGAGCACGATCGATACGGAGACGGCCGAGTGGACCAATCCGCTCCAGGACCCACGTGACCGCCGGCTGCCCCGGGTCGCGGGCCCGTCCGGCCTGGTCATCTTCGGGGTCACCGGTGACCTGTCCCGCAAGAAGCTGATGCCGGCCGTGTACGACCTGGCCAACCGGGGGATGCTGCCGCCGGGTTTCTCGCTCGTGGGCTTCGCCCGGCGGGACTGGGAGGACGAGGACTTCGCGCAGATCGTGCACGACTCGGTCCGTGAGCACGCGCGCACCGAGTTCCGAGAGGAGGTCTGGCAGCAGCTCGCCGAGGGGATGCGGTTCATCCCGGGCGACTTCGACGACGACGAGGCCTTCAAGCAACTCAAGTCCGCGGTCGAGGAGTTGAACGCGTCCCGGGGGACGAGCGGCAACTTCGCTTTCTATCTCTCCGTGCCGCCGAAGTCCTTCCCGAAGGTCGTCCAGCAGCTGAAGAAGCACGGCCTCGCGCACCCGCCCGAGGGTTCCTGGCGGCGCGCGGTGATCGAGAAACCGTTCGGCCACGACCTGCGGTCGGCCGAGGATCTCAACGCGGTTCTGCATGAGGTGTTCGACCCGGAGCAGGTGTTCCGGATCGACCACTACCTCGGCAAGGAGACCGTCCAGAACATACTGGCGCTGCGCTTCGCCAACCAGATGTACGAGCCCATCTGGAACCGCAGTTACGTCGACCATGTCCAGATCACGATGGCCGAGGACATCGGCATCGGCGGGCGCGCCGGGTACTACGACGGCATCGGCTCGGCCCGTGACGTCATCCAGAACCACCTCCTTCAGCTGATGGCGCTGACCGCGATGGAGGAGCCGGCCTCGTTCGACGCCGCGTCGCTGCTCACCGAGAAGCTGAAGGTGCTCAAGGCGGTCCGGGTGCCGGAGGAGCTGGGCGAGCACACCGTGCGCGGCCAGTACGCGTCCGGCTGGCAGGGCGGCGAGAAGGTGCGCGGCTATCTGGAGGAGGAGGGCATCGACCCGTCCTCGACGACGGACACGTACGCGGCGATCAAGCTGGGCGTGGACAACCGCCGCTGGGCGGGCGTGCCGTTCTATCTGCGGACCGGCAAGCGGCTGGGCCGCCGGGTCACCGAGATCGCGGTCGTGTTCCAGCGGGCGCCGCACTCCCCGTTCGACTCCACCGCCACGGAGGAGCTGGGGCAGAACGCGATCGTCATCCGGGTGCAGCCGGACGAGGGAATGACCGTGCGCTTCGGTTCGAAGGTGCCGGGTACCTCGATGGAGATCCGGGACGTCACCATGGACTTCGCGTACGGCGAGTCGTTCACCGAGTCCAGCCCGGAGGCGTACGAACGGCTGATTCTTGATGTGCTGCTCGGCGACGCCAACCTCTTCCCCCGCCACCAGGAGGTCGAGGAGTCCTGGAAGATCCTGGACCCGATCGAGGAGTACTGGGCCACGCACGGCAGGCCCGCGCAGTACGCCTCGGGCAGTTGGGGTCCCGAGGAAGCCGACGAGATGCTCGCACGAGACGGACGGAGCTGGCGCAGGCCATGAAACTCGACCTCACCGACACCACGGCAAGCAAGATCAACAAGGCTCTGGTACAGGGCCGCCGGGCCATCGGCACGCCCGCCGTGGGCATGGTCCTCACGATGGTGATCGTGACGGACGAGGAGAACGCTTACGACTCGATCAAGGCGGCCGAGGAGGCCTCGCACGAGCACCCCTCGCGCACCCTGGTCGTCATCAAGCGCCACGCCCGCACGCCCCGCGACCGTACGAGGTCGCACCTGGACGCGGAGGTCCGGGTGGGCGCCGACGCGGGTACCGGCGAGACGGTCGTGCTGCGGACGTACGGCGAGGTGTCCGACCACGCCGACTCCGTGGTCCTGCCACTGCTGCTGCCGGACGCCCCGGTGGTGGTGTGGTGGCCCGTGGACGCGCCGGAGCACCCCGCGAAGGACCCGCTGGGCGCGCTCGCGCAGCGCCGGATCACCGACATGTACGCGGTGGACGCCCCGCTGGCCGCGCTGGAGCAGCGGGTGAAGTCGTACACCCCCGGCGACACCGATCTCGCCTGGACGCGGCTCACCCCGTGGCGGTCGATGCTCGCCGCCGCGCTCGACCAGGCCAAGGCCGAGATCACCTCGGCGGCCGTCGAGAGCGAGGCCGACAACCCGAGCGCCGAACTGCTGGCCCGCTGGCTGGAGGCACGGTTGCACGTCACCGTCGACCGGGTCCTCACCGCCGGGCCGGTGGTGACGGGCGTGCGCCTCGGCACCGCGCGCGGCGAGATCGTCATCGACCGCCCCGAGGGCCCGCTCGCCACGCTCAGCCTGCCGAACCAGCCGTCGCGCACCCTCGCGCTGAAGGTGCGGGCCACCTCCGAGCTGATCGCCGAGGAGCTGCGGCGCCTCGACGCGGACGAGATGTACGCCGTCGCCCTGCGGGGTGGCGAGGGGAACGAGGAGGCCTCCGGCCGTGAGTGACACCCCGAGGCTCACGCGGCGGCCGGAGTGGACCGCGCTGGAGGATCACCGTGCCCGGTGGCACGGGCGGTTGCGGGAGCTGTTCGCGGCCGACCCCGGGCGGGCGGAGCGGTATGTGGTGCGCGTCGGCGATCTGCGCATCGACTACTCCAAGCATCTGATCACCGACGAGACCCTGGCCCTGCTCCAGGAACTGGCCACCGCCACCGGCGTGTTCGGGCTGCGGGACGCCATGTTCCGGGGCGAGAGGATCAACGTCACCGAGCGCCGGGCCGTCCTGCACACCGCGCTGCGCGCCCCGGCGGACGCGGTCGTCGAGGTCGACGGCGAGAACGTCGTCCCCCGGGTCCACGCCGTGCTCGACCAGATGAGCGACTTCGCCGAGCGGGTCCGCTCCGGCGAGTGGACCGGCCACACCGGCCGGCGGATCAGGAACGTCGTCAACATCGGCATCGGCGGCTCCGACCTGGGCCCGGCGATGGCGTACGAGGCGCTGCGGGCTTACACGGCACGGGATCTGACGTTCCGTTTCGTGTCCAACGTCGACGGCGCGGACCTGCACGAGGCCGTACGGGACCTGGATCCGGCGGAGACGCTGTTCATCGTCGCCTCCAAGACGTTCACCACGATCGAGACGATCACCAACGCGACCTCGGCCCGCTCCTGGCTGCTCCAGGGCCTGGGCGGTGAGGAGAAGGCGGTCGCCAGGCACTTCGTGACGCTGTCGACGAACGCCGAGAAGGTGTCGGACTTCGGCATCGACACGATCAACATGTTCGAGTTCTGGGACTGGGTCGGCGGCCGCTACTCGTACGACTCGGCGATCGGCCTGTCCCTGATGATCGCGATCGGCCCGGACCGCTTCCGGGAGATGCTCGACGGTTTCGCCCTGGTCGACGAGCACTTCAGGAGCGCCCCCGCCGAGGCCAACGCGCCCTTGCTGCTCGCCCTGTTGGGCATCTGGTACGGCAACTTCTTCGACGCCCAGTCGCACGCCGTCCTGCCGTACTCGCACTATCTGTCGAAGTTCACGGCGTACCTCCAGCAGTTGGACATGGAGTCCAACGGCAAGTCGGTGGACCGCGCGGGCCGGCCCGTTCAGTGGCAGACCGGTCCGGTGGTGTGGGGCACGCCGGGGACGAACGGGCAGCACGCGTACTACCAGCTCATCCACCAGGGTACGAAGCTGATCCCGGCCGACCTGATCGGGTTCGCCCGTCCGGTGGCCGGGCTGAGCGAGGCGCTCGAGGCGCAGCACGACCTGTTGATGGCCAACCTGTTCGCGCAGGGGCAGGCCCTCGCCTTCGGCAAGACGGCGGACGAGGTCCGGGCGGAGGGGGTGCCCGAGGAGCAGGTCACGCACCGCACCTTCAGAGGCGACCACCCCACGACCACGATCCTCGCGACCGCGCTGACCCCGTCGGTCCTCGGCCAGCTCATCGCCCTCTACGAGCACAAGGTGTTCGCGCAGGGCGCGATCTGGGACATCGACTCCTTCGACCAGTGGGGCGTGGAGCTGGGCAAGGTCCTGGCCAAGCGCCTCGAACCCGCACTCACCGAGGGCGCGCACGTCCCCGGTCTCGATCCCTCCACCACCGCTCTCGTCGCCACCTACCGCGAACTGAAGGAAGTAGAGAACTGACATGCAGATCGGTCTGATTGGTCTCGGCAAGATGGGCGGCAACATGCGCGAGCGGATCCGCCGCGCGGGCCACACCGTCATCGGCTACGACCGCAACCCCGAGGTCTCGGACGTGGGCAGCCTGGCCGAGCTGGTCCAGGGCCTCGACGGGCCTCGGGTCGTCTGGGTGATGGTCCCGGCCGGGGCTGCCACGCAGTCCGTCATCGACGAGCTGGGTGAGCTGCTGGCGGCCGGTGACACGGTCGTCGACGGCGGGAACTCCCGCTGGACCGACGACGAGAAGCACGCGGAGGAGCTCGGCGCGAAGGGCGTCGGCTTCGTCGACGCGGGCGTCTCCGGCGGAGTCTGGGGCCTTCAGAACGGCTACGCCCTGATGGTCGGCGGCGACAAGGAGCACGTCGAGCGGCTCCAGCCGATCTTCGAGGCGCTGAAGCCGGAGGGGCCGTACGGGTATGTCCACGCGGGCAAGGTGGGGGCCGGGCACTTCTCCAAGATGGTTCACAACGGTATCGAGTACGCCATGATGCAGGCGTATGCCGAGGGCTGGGAGCTGCTCGAGAAGGTCGACTCCGTGGAGAACGTCCGTGAGGTGTTCCGGTCCTGGCAGGACGGGACGGTGATCCGGTCCTGGCTGCTGGACCTCGCCGTGAACGCGCTGGACGAGGACGAGCATCTGCAGAAGTTGAAGGGGTTCGCGCAGGACTCCGGGGAGGGGCGGTGGACGGTGGAGGCGGCTGTCGACAACTCGGTGCCGCTGCCCGCGATCACGGCGTCGCTCTTCGCACGGTTCGCGTCGCGGCAGGACGACTCTCCGCAGATGAAGATGATCGCGGCGTTGCGGAATCAGTTCGGTGGGCATGCGGTGGAGTCTGCAAAGTGAGGGAAGTGCAGTAGGGGCCTGGCCCTCTTCGACCCCGACGCGCATGAGAGCTCGGATGATGGGGTGGGTCGGCGGGGGCGGGATCGTCGTGGTTGCTCGCGCAGTTCCCCGCGCCCCTGAAAAGCGCGGGGCGCAGCCCCGGCTTCCAGGGGCGCGGGGAACTGCGCGACCAGCCACAAACAACCCGCACGAGCCCACTCCCCCCACCCCTTACCCCGCAGCCGACCGGGGTCGAAGGGGCAGCGCCCCTGGAGATGGGACGGGTAGGGGCGGCGGGGGCGGAAAATTGCTCGTCCCGGCGGTCAGTCGTGTGGCAGCATCCGCCGTATGACGACGAATCATGAGGCCCATGCCGCGTAGGCGCCCGGGGCACGTCCGGACCGGACAGGCACGTCGGCCCGTCTCCCGGAACGCCCCCACCCCACCCGTCATCGACGGCCTCTCCCAGCGAACCCTGTCCGAGATCCGCCACCTCGAACGCACCCGCAACTACCTGATCACGGGAGAGGTCGGCGACGCCGTCCGCGCGTGGGCCCACGCCGTGCACGGCACGCACCGCGAGCAGTGGCGCACTTTCGAGTTCGGCGACACGCACGAGTACTGCTGCACCGACCCGCTCGAAGCCAGAGCCTTCCTCGCCGACCTCGTCCAGGCCCTCCCCCCACCCGCCGCCCGCCAACTGGGCAAGGTCATCGAGGCACTGGACGCCCTGTGGACCCCTCCCGAAGCAACGCTGCTGTGAACGTCTCGCGCTGCGCCGCGAGCCACCCCCGCACCCGGTCCCACCGCTCCCATCCACCCCGCTCGGCCACGGCCCGGACATACGAGGCGTCGCCCTCGGCGACCCGGCGGGCCACGAAGGCCCGGCAGACCTCCGTGGCCTGCTCCACGACGCCGGGCAGCTCCACGCGCTCCCGTCGCGAGAGCCCGTAGCCGTCGGCCAGGAGACGGAGACGGGCCGGTACGTCCAGACCGGGCGGGTACAGCACGGCGGCGGACTCCGGGTCGAGCATCGGCACCCAGTAGCGCGCGGCCATGGCCAGGTCCCAGAGGGGGCGGCCCGGGGCCGACAGGTCGAAGTCGATGAAGGCCGTCGCGCGGCCGTCGCGGAAGACGACGTTGTCGGGGCAGACGTCGTTGTGGCAGAGGACCGTCCCGCCCTCCGGGTCGGCCAGGTGCGTCGGCCACTCCACCCCGTCCTCGACCCCGACGGCCGCACCCGCCTCGTGCAGCCGCCGCAGCAGGCCGCCCAGCGATTCCAGCGCCGTCTCCGTCATCGCCCACTCCGGGAACGGCGGCAGCGCCACGTCACCCGGGATGAACGTCAGTTGTTCCCGGCCGCCCACGACCGGGCCGACCGGCGTCGGAGCCCCGACGAACCCGTGCGCCGCCAGAGCCCGGAGGTGGGCGTGGAGGGCGGGTGCGTTGGGCGGCGCCGGGCGTTCCACCAGTGAGCCCCGGCGGAAGACCGCCCCCGCGTTCTCCATCCCGCCGACCAGCGCCTCACGGCCCGCGTCCGCCGCCTCTTGGGTTGTCATGCCGGGCACCCTAATGGGATTGCTCCGAAAAGGTGGTCGAGGTCCGGGAGCGTCGACCACCGGCAGCCCCGTACGGCGGCCCAACCCACCGGAGATCCACACATCCGTTCGAATGCTCCCATGACGTTCCGAAATGCGATGACCATCCGCATTGTTATTAGATGCGCATATGGCGTGAACTGTCGCTGTGTGCCGGACGGTGCCGCCGGTAGCGTGCTGGCCCCCATGCCGTACGCGTCCGTACGAAGGGAACGACCGAATGGCCGAGGCCGGGCAGCACGACGAGCGGTTCGAGCGGTACGACGGTGGCAGCCCGGAGGCTGAGCGGCTCGTCTTCGAGCGGTTGGCACGGGTGCTCATGGAGGTTCAGGTCCGCAATCGGCGGGCCGGTGGCGGTGGGATCGTCCGGGCGTTCCACGCCAAGGCGCCGGTTGCCGTGGAGAACGCGCGGCTGCGCTTCCACGACGATCTGCCCGCGGCCCTGCGGGTCGGCTTCGCGCAGCCCGGCGCGGACTATCCGGCGGTCGTGCGGCTGTCCAACGCGAGCGGCATCCGGCAGGGCGACGGCTCCCCCGATCTGCGGGGCGTGGCCGTGCGCGTGCAGGTGTCGGAGGGTGTGAGCCACGACCTGCTGGCCACCAGTTTCCCGGTGTCGCACGCGCGCGACGCGCGGGAGTTCGTGGCGTTCGCCAAGGCCATGGCGGGAGCGCGCAGCCCCGTGCAGAAGGCGTTCGCGCTGTTCGTGAAGCTGCCGCTGTCGGTGGGGCTCCGTACGGCCGACCGGATGCGACGCAATGTGCAAGCGGCCACCCGGCACACCGTCGACTCCCTCGCCAACGAGACGTACTGGAGCCGCGGGGCGATGCTGTGGGGCGAGGCCGGGCCGGTGCGGTACCTGCTGCGGCCCGCGCCCGGTACGCCCTCCGCGCCGGCGCCCGATCGGCGGGACCCCGACTTTCTGCACCGGGAGTTCGCCCGTCGGCTCGGTCAGGCGGACGTGGCGTTCGATCTGTGTGTGCAGCGGTACGTGGACGAGCGGCGCACTCCGGTCGAGGACGCGTCGGTGGAGTGGAAGGACGCGGTGGCTCCGGCGGTGCCGATCGCTCGGCTCACCATCCCCGCGCAGGAGCTGGACAGTGCCGAGGCGCGGGCGACGGCACGGCGGATCGAGGATCTGACGTTCAACCCCTGGTACACCACCGACGAATTCCGGCCACTGGGCAATATCAACCGGGCCCGGAAGGCCGGCTATCAGGCGAGCGGCGCCCATCGGCTCGGGCGGCGGTTCGTGAGCGAGGAACCGCTGCGCAACCGGGTGCTCGGGCGTCCCGTGGGTGCCGCCTTCGAGCTGCTGAACCGGGTCGTGCCGTGGCACCGGCTGCCGCTGTCCCTGAGCCTGCTGAACCTGGTGTTCCTGCGGAAGGTGCTCCGACGGCTGAACCTGATCGACTCCGAGCTGCGTGAGGCACCGCCCAAGGCCCAGCCCGCGCCGGAGCCGATCCCGGAACGGCTGCGCACGGAGCGGTCGTACGACGGGACGTACAACGATCTGTCGGAGCCGAGGATGGGCTCGGTCGGTGCCACGTTCGGCCGGAATCTGAAGCCGGACTACCGGCCGGACCTCTTCGACACGCCGAACCCGGTGACGGTCAGCCGGGAGCTGCTGTACCGCGAGAGCTTCGTGCCCGCGACCTCGCTGAACGTGCTGGCGGCGGCTTGGATCCAGTTCCAGGTGCACGACTGGGTGAACCACCGGCGCTACAAGCCCGGTGAGCGCAGTGTGGAGGTGCCGCTGCCGCCCGGGCACGCCGGTGGCTGGCAGAACACGCCGGGCGGCCCGGCCGAGCACGTGATGCGGTTCGCGGAGAACGAGGCCGTCGAGCAGCCGGGGCAACCGCCGCTGTTGTTCGCCAACTCGGCCTCGCACTGGTGGGACGGCTCCGAGGTGTACGGCGCCGACGAGCAGACCGCGCGGTTCCTGCGCGAGCCGAACGGCGGGGCGAAACTCCGGCTGGAGGAAGGCCACTTGCCGCTGACCGGCAACGGCGTTCCGCTCACCGGCTTCAACGAGAGCTGGTGGATGGGGCTCAGCTCGCTGCACACGCTGTTCGCCCGCGAGCACAACGCGGTGTGCGACGCGCTGCGGGCCGAGTATCCGACGATGAGCGAGGAGAAGATCTACCACACGGCCCGGCTGGTGGTCTCCGCGCTGATCGCGAAGATCCACACCGTGGAGTGGACTCCGGCGATCCTCGCCACCGAGGCGATCGACGTCGCCCTGCACACCAACTGGGAGGGCCCGCCGAAGAACTGGCTCAACCAGCTGGGCCTGTGGCTGTTCGAGGCGCACTCGCTGACCGGCATCCCGAAGACGCTGCCGGACCACCACGCGGCGCCGTACTCCCTCACCGAGGACTTCACCACCGTCTACCGGCTGCATCCGCTGATCCCGGACGACTACGAGCTGCGCGACCACCGGTTCGGGCACCGGCTGGAGACGGTCGGGTTCATGGACATCCAGGGCGGCGCCGCCGAGTCACAGATCCGCAAGACGGGCCTCGCCAACGCGCTCTACTCGTTCGGCATCGCCCACCCGGGCGCGATCACCCTGCACAACTTCCCGCGCGCGCTGCAACGCTTCGAGCGGGACGGCGAGATCATCGACCTGTCCGTCGTGGACCTGGTCCGGACCCGGCGGCGGGGCGTGCCGCGCTACAACGACTTCCTCGCCGGGCTGCACAAGCCGCGCATCCGCTCCTTCGAGGACCTGACGCGGAACGCCGAGACCCTGGCCCGCCTCAAGGACGTGTACCGCGACGTCGACGAGATCGACACCGTGGTCGGTCTGTTCGCGGAGAACCCGCCGGAGGGCTTCGGCTTCAGCGACACCGCGTTCCGCATCTTCATCCTGATGGCCAGCCGACGGCTACAGAGCGACCGATTCCTGACGGTCGACTACCGGCCCGAGGTCTACACCCCGCTCGGCATCGACTGGGTGGAGAAGAGCGGGATGAACTCCGTGCTTCTGCGCCACTGCCCGGATCTGGCGCCGCTGCTGCCGCGTGACGCGAGCGCGTTCGCGCCATGGCGGACGGTACGGCCGACAGCCAATGGCGACGGCAGCGGTTCTCAATGACCGTGAACTGACAGCGAACTGAACGACGTACGGGGGATCGCACATGACGACCATCGACGACGAGCCGTCGGAGGTGACCGGCCCCTCCGGTCACCCCGGGCTGACGGACCTGTTCCGGCGACCGCTGCTGCAGACCGTGTGGCGGCGGCGTACGCACCGCGTGAGCCGGGGCGCCAAGGTGCCCGCGGGCTCCATGACCTACACCTCCGGCAATGAACCACGGCCTCTGTCGGAGCTGGAGGAGGCGATGCTGATCGCCATCACCGGCTCCACGGGGCTGACCATGCCCGACCGACCCTTCGAGGACCCGGAGAACGGCACGCCCATCATGTCCAAGCCGAACCTCACCATGACGGGACGTACGGCGGGCAGTCCGGACAACGCGCAGGGCACGCACTTCTTCCTCATCAACGACACCGGCACGTACTTCCTGCGGAAGCTGGAGCCCGCGCCGCAGGAGCCGTTCGACGCCGAGACGCTCATCGCGCGGGCGCGGCGGGCCAAGGTGAAGGTCCTGGACCACCGGCTCGACGTGGCGCCGGGGAAACGGGACTTCCCGGCGTACCTCGACTCGAACCGGTTCCTGTCCAACCTGCCCGGGACCACCGTGCTGTTCCCGGTGGTCGACCTCTCCCACCAGTACGTGAACGCGCTGATGTATCTGCTCACCCAGCCGGACGGGGCCCGGCCGACCCTGGTGGACGACCGGAACTTCTACCGTCCGGCCGGGGTGAAGAAGTGGGTGAGGAACGGCTTTCTCAACAAGGACCTGAAGCTGCCGCTGGGGGCGCTGGGGCCGATGCGGACGCAGATCGAAGCGGATCTGCTTCTCCAGAACCTGATGCTCACCGCCGAGGCGATGGGGCTGGGTGCGTGGATCCACGCCGCGATCAATCCGCAGATCGCGCTCGGCGACCCCAAGTTCTCCCGTGCGTACGGCAGGATGCTCGGTTTCACCTTCGTCACTCCGCGCTGGCAGCCGGCGGACATCTGGCGCTGGCACATTCCGCTGCCGAAGTACACGAATGTGCGCTCGCATCCGGTCGGGCTGCGTGCGCCCGACGGTGAGGTGCTGATCGCGGCCGCGTGTCCGCCCTCGTACGGGTCGATGTCGGACGCCGTGGACGCGATCATCCGGGAGAAGTTCGGGGCGGGGGGTGTGTACGGGGACAAGGACGTCTTCTCGCGGATCTACAGAGAGGACTACGGGCAGCGGTATCTCGCCGAGGCGAGTGAGTACGAGGAGCGGGTGATCGACTGTGCGCGGGATGTGTGCGAGTACGTGCTTCGTACGCATCGGCGTTTTCCGGCGCACACGGATGCGATCCATGTTCCCGGGGTCTGGCTTCAGGTGCATCACGTCGAGAAGGAGTACTACGACCGGTTCTTCGTGAACGGGTTGACGGAGGCGCATCGCAGGCACGACGAGGTGTGGGACGGCAGGGCCTAGACACAGTCTGTCCGCCCACGCCTGCGAGCTCGGGGGTACCGGGTGCGTTGGCGGGTGCGGGATCGTCGTGGTTGCGCGCGCTGTGCCCCGCGCCCCTGAAAAGCGCGGGGCACAGCCCCGGCTCTCAGGGGCGCGGGGAACTGCGCGACAAGCCCCCACTCATCCACAGCCGACACACATGCCGGGGGTCTGGGGGCGCAGCCCCCAGGGATGGGACGGGTAGGGGCGGCGGGGGCGAAAGAACAGCGGGCCCTGTCCTGATAGTTGACAGGTACAAGCGTGTCGGGTGACAGTCCCGAGTGATGATGATCGACGAGCTGACGGTGGCCGAGCGGCGGGTGTGGGACGCCTTCCCTCGGGGAGTGGCCGTGGACTTCCGTGCGGATGGGGACGAGGACGCCGCGGACGGGGAGTCGTGGGGGCCGGAGCGGACCGTACGGGCGAGCGTGCTGCGGACGCTGTTGCTGACGGCACCTCAGGAGGACGGCGAGATAGCCGCGTTGAAGGTGTCGGGAGCGCGGATCACGGGCGTGCTGGATCTGCGGTACGCCAACGCCGACAGCGTCGTCCGCCTCAGCCACTGCTTCTTCGAGCGCGAGCCCGACTGGTCCGGCGCCCAACTGCACTACGTCAAGCTCAACAAGTCGGTGTTCCCGGGGCTGCGGGCGCCGAGGATGCGCGTGGACGGCAGCCTGCGGATGACCGACTGCCGGTTCCGGGGGCCGCTCAGGCTCGGCGGATCGCAGATCTCCGGGGCGCTGTACCTGGAGCGGGCCGAGCTGACCGCGCCGGACGCCGACGAGCCCGTGCTCCAGCTGGGCCAGACCGAGATCGGCGACGACCTGTGCGCTCCCGGAATGCGTGCGCGGGGCGAGGTACGGCTGAGCGACGCCACCGTCAACGGGACGATCAAGCTCACGGACGCCGACCTGAGCCACCCGGGCGGCACCGCGCTCCGCGGGGAGCGACTCAAGGCGACCTCCGACGTCCTCATGCGGCACACCCGGGTCCGGGGCCGGATCGACCTGCGGGGCGCCCGCGTCGAGGGGCGCCTGGAGATGTCGTACGCCCGTCTGTCGAACCCGGGCGGTACGGCACTGCGCGTGAGCAGCGGCGTCGTGAGCGAACTCTGGCTGCGTGAGGGGTCCCGGATGGAGGGGGTGCTCAATCTCCGCCGGTCGCAGATAGAAGTCCTGTTCCTGGAGCCGGAGATGCTCCCGGACGAGGTGCTGCTGAACAACCTCACGTACACCGCGCTCATGCCGCACGAGCCGGCCGAGCAGCGACTGCCCATGGTGGAGCGGGACGGCGACGGCTATGTCCCGTACAGCTACGAGCAGTTGACGGAGGCGTACCGCAGGATCGGTGACGACGACGCGGCCCGGCGCGTCCAGCTCGCCAAGCAGCGCCGCCATCGCGCCACCCTCGCCTGGTACGGCCGACTGTGGGGCCATGTCCAGGACGCCACCGTCGGCTACGGCTTCCGCCCGCTGCGCGCCGCCGTCTGGCTGCTGTCGCTGCTGGCCGTGGGCTCGGTGGCGTACGGGCTGCACCATCCGCCGCCGATCAAGGCGGGCGAGGCCCCCACGTTCAACGCCGTCTTCTACAGTCTCGACCTGCTCCTGCCGATCATCGACTTCGGTCAGGAGCGGGCGTACGCGCCCGTGGGCTGGGGGCAGTGGCTGTCGTACGTGCTCGTCATCACCGGCTGGATCCTGGCGACGACGGTCGTCACGGGCGTGACCCGTACGGTCAGCCGCCAGTAGGCGCCGTCCCCGACTCCCGTCATCTGCCCGGGCGTTGGACGTGCTGGGCGGCGAGGCGTACGGGGGCGTTCTGGGCGCCGTAGCCCCGGTAGTCGGCGTCGCGCTGGACCAGTTCGAAGAAGACGCGGCCGATGGTCTCCGTGTAGCAGTGGCGGAACTCGCCGTCGGCGTCGCGGTCGTAGAGGATGCCGAGGTCGCGGTACGTCTCCAGCTCGGCCTCGGTGAACTCGTACCGGGCGGCCAGGTCGTCGTAGTAGTTCGCGGGTACCGCGAGCAGTCGGCCGCCAGCGGCGCGGAAGGCGCGGGCGGCGGCCACCACGTCGTCCGTGGCGAGCGCGATGTGCTGGGCGCGCGCGGTGTCGTCGGTCGGGGCGGGGCCGACGCTGAGGGCGATGCGGACACTGCCGTCGGCGTTCGCGACCGGTCGGCTGCGGAACAGGCCGTAGGGGTCGGCGACGTCGACGCTCTCGCGGGCGTCCAGGCCGAGCACGGTGCGGTGGAAGAGGGCAGCCTCGTCGAACTGGTGCCAGGGCTGGGTGAGGGCTAGATGGTCGACGCGGTGGACGTGCCGCGCGGGTTGCCCGGGCGACGGGACCGGGTGGAAGTCGGTGGTCCAGCTCGGGAGTTCGGGGCGGTCCGTCGCGCAGAAGAAGAGTTCCGTGCCGTCGGGCGCGGCCACTGCGTCGAGCGGCGCGTCCTCGGCGGCGCGGCGGCGGGGCAGCACCGGGGCGAGGAGCGACTCGGCGCGACGCGCGGCGCCGTCGGGGTCCGGTGACTCCAGGCCGATCGCGGCGAGCTGGGTGCCGTCCCGGCGCGCGGCCGGGCCGGTGTTGACCAGGATCCGCGCCTCGCCCTGCTGCCACAGGTCGACCGGCTTGCTGCGGTGCCGTGCGGTGCGGGCGAAGCCGAGGGCGCCGAGGAGCGCCGAGACGGGCTCGGCGTCGGGCGTGACCAGCTCCGCGAAGGCGACCTGCGTGGGCACGACGGGGGCCGGGAGCGCGGCGAGCCCGGCCGACTCCTGGAGCATCAACAGCGAACGGTGGGCGTCGACTGCGGTGGGCCCGGCCTCGGCCTGCCGGAAGACGTCGTTGAAGACCTCCAGGGAGAGGGGACCTCGGTAACCGGCGGCGATGACGTGCCGCAGCAGGCCCGTGACGTCGAGGCCGCCCTGACCGGGGAAGCAGCGGTAGTGGCGGCTCCACTGGAGTACGTCCATCGCCATCAGCGGGGCGTCGGCCAGCTGGAGGAAGAAGATCTTCTCGCCGGGGATGTCGGCGATGCCCTTGGGATCGGAACCACGGGCCAGGATGTGGAAGCTGTCGAGGCAGGTGCCGAGCGCGGGATGGTCGGCGGCCTCGACGATGCGCCAGGCGTGGTCGTACGTGCTGACGTGCCGCCCCCAGGCCAGCGCCTCGTACGCGACCTTGATGCCGAACTCCTGCGCCAGATCGGCCAGTTGGCGCAGATGGTACGCGGCGAGCGCGTCGTCGTCCTCGGCGAGCGGATGGACGCTGGAGCAGACGAGCACGGTGTCGGTGCCGAGGCGGCGCATCAGCTCGAACTTGTGCCGGGCTCGGCGCAGATTGCGGGCGAACTCCTCGTCCGGGACGGCCTCGATGTCCCGCATCGGCTGGTAGAGATCGATGCTCAGGCCCAGGTCGGCGCAGCGGGCGCGGATGTCCTCGGGGGTGAGGGGGCTGGCGAGCAGATCGTTCTCGAAGATCTCGACCCCGTCGAAGCCGGCCCGGGCGGCCGCCGTGAGCTTCTCGGTGAGGGATCCACTGAGGGAGACGGTGGCGATGGACGTGCGCATGGGGGTGCTCCTTCAACGCTTCGGGTTTCCGGCAGTAGGCCTCAAGGGGCGCGGGGAACGGCGCGACAAGCCACGGACAACCCGCGGCCGACACACTGGGCGGCCCGTACGGCGCCTAGTTACGGACACCCACGACACCGGCCAACTCGGCAATATCGGCGAGCATGGCGGCAGCGTCCGGCTCACGCCCCGTGAACAGCCGAAACGCGTCCACCGCCTGGAACACCGCCATCCCACCCCCGTCCAGCACGGCGCAGCCGACCGCCCGAGCGGTCCGCAGCAGCTCCGTCTCCAACGGCCGGTACACCACCTCGGCGACCCACAGCCCGGGCCGCAGCAACTCCGCGCCGAAGGGCAGCCCGGGGTGCGCGGCCATCCCGGTCGGCGTCGCATGGACGACACCGTCGGCCTCGGCGAGCAGCGCGGGCAGCATGTCGAGGGTCGCGGCGGCGGCGCGGCCCACCCCGAAGTGCCGGTTGAGGGCGACGGCGAGGTCGGCGGCGCGGTCGGGCATCGCGTCGACGACGGTGACGTGCCCCGCGCCGAGGGTGAGCGTGGCGTGGGCGACGGCGGCGCCCGCGCCTCCGGCGCCCACCTGCACCACCTTCTCCAGCGGGGCGTCGGGCAGCCCGCGTGCGAAGGACGCGGCGAAGCCGGTGACGTCCGTGTTGTGGCCGACGGCGCGGCCGTCATCGAAGACGACGGTGTTGACCGCGCCGAGCGCCTCGGCCTGCGGGGAGAGCTCATCGAGGTGTTCGATGACGAGCTGCTTGCACGGGTGTGTGATGTTGAGCCCGTCGAAGCCGAGGTCGCGGGCGGCGCGCAGCAGGTCACCGACCGCCTCCGGCCGGCCGCCGAGCACGTCGATGTCGATGAGCCGGTACAGATAGCGCAGGCCCTGGCGGTCGGCCTCCCGCTCGTGCAGCGCCGGGCTGAGCGAGGGGCCGATGCCCGCGCCGATCAGTCCGACGAGATACGTGTCCTTGGCCACGACGGACCTCCTGAGCGGCTCACTAATGTACGAACTGGTGAGTTAGTCATAGCAGCCGGACCCCCGGCTTGGGAAGCCCGCTCCCGGCACCCGCCACGCCTGGGCTTCTAGAATCTGCGGCACGCGACCTGAAACGCGCCCTACGCCCGAAGGAACCCGATGACCAGCGCCGAAGAACCGGCACGACCCAACGGGCGCATCCGTGACGCCGCCCGGACCAAGGCCGAGATCCTCGATGTCGCGACCAAGGAGTTCGCCCGCTCGGGGTTCGCCGGGGCCCGTGTCGACGAGATCGCCGCCCGCACCCGCACCACCAAGCGGATGATCTACTACTACTTCGGCGGCAAGGCGCAACTGTTCACCGCCGTGCTGGAGCGGGCGTACTCCGTGATCCGGCAGCAGGAGCAGGAACTGGACGTCGAACACCTGGACCCGGTGGCGGCGATCCGCCGGCTCGCCGAGGTGACCTTCGACCACCACGAGGCGCACCCCGACTTCATCCGCCTGGTCGGCATCGAGAACATCCACGAGGCCGAGCACATCGCCTCCTCCGAGATGCTCGGCACGATCGGCTCGCCGGCCCTGGACGTGATCCGCCGGATCCTGGAGTCGGGCCAGAAGTCCGGCCTGTTCACGGCGGACGTCGACGCCGTCGACCTGCACGCGATGATCAGCTCCTTCTGCTTCTTCCGGGTCTCCAACCGGCACACCTTCGGCGCGCTCTTCGGCCGCGACCTGGTCGAACCGGGCCGACGCGAGCACTACCGGAAGATGCTCGGCGACATGGTGATCGCCTATCTGACGGCGGACCGCGCGACGGACTGACGCGGGCGCACGGCGGACTGACGCGGGGCGCACGGCGGACCGGGGCCGAGGCGCGGCGGACCGAGATCGGGGCACAACGGACCGGGATCGCGGAAAGATCCTTCGGCATGACCTCTTGACACCCGGGAAACGTGGGCGCAACATCCGTAGCCAACCGCTACTAACTACCCAGTGGGTTAATTAGCCGGGTAGCACCCGGCACGGCCGCCCAGTCACCCCCAGGGACCGGCTCCCCTCCCCCCATTCCCTCCCTGTCTTCCGCCGCTTCACTCCGCCTACGGTGGAGAACCCACGAAGGAGCACCGCCGTGTCCGTCCCCGCCGCACCGCCCGGCCAGCCGAAGAAGGCCGCCACAGCCGCCTGGATCGGCAGCGCACTGGAGTACTACGACTTCTTCATCTACGGCAGTGCCGCCGCCCTGATCTTCCCGAAGGTCTTCTTCGACGAGTCCGACCCGGCCACGGCCACGCTGCTGTCGCTGGGCACGTTCGGTGTGGCGTACGCGGCGCGGCCGATCGGCGCGCTCTTCCTCGGTCACTTCGGGGACCGGCTCGGCCGCAAGAAGATCATGGTCTTCACGCTGATCCTGATGGGCCTGTCGACGTTCCTCATCGGCTGCCTGCCCACCCGCGACCAGGTCGGCACCCTCGCCCCGGTCCTGCTCGTGCTCTGCCGGGTGCTGCAGGGCATCTCGGCCGCCGGTGAGCAGGCCAGCGCCAACTCCATGACGCTGGAACACGCGCCGTCCGAGCGCCGCGGCTTCTTCACCAGCTTCACCCTCAGCGGCACGCAGGGCGGCCAGCTGCTCGCCACCCTGGTCTTCATCCCGATCGCCGCGCTCCCCGAGGAGCAGCTGCTGTCCTGGGGCTGGCGGGTGCCGTTCTGGCTGAGCATCGCGGTCGCCGTCGTCGGCTACGTCATCCGCCGCACGCTGGAGGAGACCCCGGCCTTCACCCAGCAGCAGACCGCCTCCGAGGGCGTCGCCAAGCTGCCGCTCGCCGTGCTGCTCCGCGACCACTGGGTGGATGTGCTGCGGGTGATCGCGGGCGCGCTGATCGCCTCGGTCTCCACGATCTTCACCGTGTGGGCGCTGGCGTACGGCACGAGCGACGCGGTCGGCCTGTCCCGCTCGGCCATGCTGTGGGTGGGCGCGCTCGCCAACCTGGTCGCGCTCGCCGCGATCCCGCTGTGGGCCTCGCTCTCCGACCGCATCGGCCGCCGCCCGGTGTACCTGATCGGCGCGGCCGGCAGCGCGGTGCTGATGTTCGCCTACCTGTGGTCGATCTCCACCGGCACCTACGCGCTGATCCTGCCCCTCGGCATCCTCACCTTCGGTGTCGTCTACAGCGCGGCGAACGGCGTCTGGCCCTCCTTCTACGGCGAGATGTTCTCCACCAAGGTCCGGCTGTCCGGCATGGCCATCGGCACCCAGATCGGCTTCGCGGTCGCCGGTTTCGCCGTGACCTTCGCCGCGGAGATCGCCGGCCCCGACGGCGACAACTGGTCCGCCGTCGCCCTCTTCACCGCCTGCCTGTGCGTCCCGCCGGTCATCGCGGTCCTCACCGCCCGCGAGACCCACAAGATCCCGACGGAGCGGCTCGGCGAGCACGCCGCACGCACGGACGCGGACCGGGAGCGGGTCGCGGCCTGAGCCACCGAACCCCGGACCGACCGGGTCCCCGGACGCCTCAGGGTGTCCGGGGACCCACCCGCTTCCCGGCCGGACTCACCTCCCGGCCGCGCGGCTGCCGTTCTCCGTACCGCAGGGAATACGCTGAGCCCCCACGGACCAGCGGGACGGTGTCGAAGGGGGACGAGTGGGCGGGTACGCGGGTGAGGACGGGGCCGTGCGGAACTCCGTCTCGGGGGACGCCGTGGTGCACGGGCACTCCGTGCAGGCGCAGGTGATCGAGTCGCTGACGTTCGCCGCCCCGCAGGGCTACCGGCCGCCGGTACCGCGCCAACTGCCCTCGTCCAACCACCTGTTCGTCAACCGCGCCGCAGAACTCGGCGCGCTCACCGACGCGCTGACGTCCAGTCGGCTGATCTCGGTCAGTGGGCTCGGCGGCGTCGGCAAGACCCAGCTGGTGACCCGCTGGGCGTCCACGACCGGCGCGGAGCACTTTCCGGACGGGGAGTTGTACGCCGACCTGGAGCGCTCGGCCGGTGTCGCGGCAGCGGCGGAGGAGAGTGCCGGGGAGGACGGCTGAGCCGGGCGCCCGCAGGTGAGCGGGTGCCGGTCGGCGTCCTCGGCGTATTGCTGGTGGCGCGGCTCGCCTTATCGCCGGTGGGCGCGGCTCGCCGTATCGCTGATGGGTTCGCCTCGCCGTATCGCTGATGGGCGCGGCTCGGCGTACCGCTGATGGGCGTGCGTCGCCGCACCCGTGGGCGCGGCTCGGATCTCGTCGGGTCGGCGCCCCTTGTTCAGTACGATCACCCCGTTCCGTCCTGCCCGTCCCTCACCTCCCCCGTCCCGCCGGAGAGTGGCCGTGCCCCTGCTGCCCCGCGTCGTCCAGCGTCGTCCGCTGCCGAGGCGTCGTGGTACCTGGCCTGAGCCGAGGGCGCGGGTGCTGGGTGTCGCGCGGACCCTGACCTCGGCGACGCGGCTGCTGGACGTGTTGGCGCTGCTGCGGCCGGAGGACGGTATCGAGGTCGCCTACACGGTCAATCCGGGTTCGGCCTTCGCCGCCGGTCTTGAGGAGTATCTGGTCGGTGTCGGGGCGGAGTTCGTGCCGTGGCGGGAGGCCACGCGCAGGCGGTTCGACCTCGCGGTGTCGTGCACGGTGAACGCGTCGATGCGGCGCTTGGGCTGTCCGCTGATCGTGCTGCCGCACGGCGCCGGCTACAACCGACTGGTCCCCGAGACCACCGGTGACGCCGTCTCCCCCGCCGGGCTCTCCCGGCGTGAACTCATGCACTGGGGACGGGTCGTACCGGCGGCGATCGGGGTCTCGCACGAGGAGCAGATCGAGCGGCTCGCCCAGGTCTGCCCGCCGGCGGCCCCGCGCGCGCTGGTCGTCGGCGACTGGTGCTTCGACCGGATCCGGGCCAGCTTGGAGCGGCGCGACGTCTACCGCGCCCGGCTCGGGGTCGGCGCCGGCCGGCGGCTGGTCGTGCTGCACTCGACGTGGGGCGAGCACTCCCTGCTCGGGCGCTGCCCCGACCTGCCGCTGCGGCTGGTCGCCGCGCTGCCGGTGGACGAGTTCGCGGTGGCCGCCGTACTGCACCCCAATGTCTGGGCCTGGCATCGCCCGCACAGCGTGTACCAGCGGCTGGCCACGGCCATGGACGCGGGCCTGATGGTGATCCCGCCGCACGAGGGCTGGCGGGCGGCGGTCGTCGCCGGCGACTGGGTCGTCGGCGACCACGGCAGCACCTCGTTCTACTCCGCGGCGGCCGACCGCGTGACCCTCCTCGCGGCCACCGGCCTCGACGAACTCGACCCGGCCTCCCCCACCGCCGACTTCGCCCGCACCGCCCCGCGCCTCGACCCCGACGGCGACCTGTACGAGCAGCTGCGGCAGGCGGCGCGTCAGCACTCCCCGGAGCGGCTGCGCCCGATCGTCGACCGACAGCTCGGGGTGCGCGGGGAGGCCGGCACGATCCTGCGGAGGTGGATCTACGGCCGGCTCGGGATCGATCCGCCCCCTGGACCGCCGCGCCCGGTGCCCGTGCCCGACCCCGAGCTGCGCCGACACCCCGCCCCGGCGACGTACGACGTGACGGGCGGGCCGGAGCCCGACGGCACGGTCCGGGTGACGCGTCGGCCGGTCGTGTCGGGCCTGGGTGAGGCGCGGGGCTTCTTCGCGCGCGCGGACCACGGGCCGGCCGGGCTGCCGCCCAAGAGCGTGGAGGTCCTGGCGCGTACGGTCGTCGACGCCGAGCTGCCGCCGGTGGAATGGGTCGCGCGTGCCGCCGAGGAGTTCCCGGATCTGAACATCGTCGTCGCGCCCCTCGACGACGACCGCTGCCTGGTGCGGCTGCGCGGCGGCCACCTCCTGGAGGCCCATGCCGTACGTCCCTGGGGTCACCCCCGCCCGCGCCTGGACGCCCTGCTTCTCGGCTGCGCCGTGAACCTCTGGTGGCTGGCCGAGACGTCCCGGGACCCGGTCGCCGACGCGGTCGGCTCGGGGCTGCGCGTCCGCACCGGCGAGCGGGTTCTGCGGGTCGAGTTCACACAGCGCCGGGTCTGAGCGGGGCGCCCCCGGTGGAGGGGGCCGCGCAGGTCGGAGGCATGATGGCCGCGCGGCCGCACCCGCGCGGCCGTCAGGCCTTCATCGTCATCAGGCCTTCATCGTCAGGGGGGACATATGAAGCGCGGCGAGGACCCGTACAGAGCCACTCCGCCTCCGTGGGAGGGCTGGCCGTCCCACGAGACCAGTCGGCGGCGCTGGGCGATCGGGCTGAGCATTCCGATCATCGGGGCGATGGGGTGCGGCCTGGTCCTCCTGCTGGGGGTGGGTCTGATGGGCGTCCTGCTCATCGTGTCCCGGCTGTCGGTCCCGATCCCCGACGGCGAGCCCCTCGTCCTGAGCGCGGCCGAGGTCCACGGCACCTGGGTGGACGAGCAGGGCGGGCGCCTGGTGCTGAAGGCGGACGGGACGTTCACCTCGGACGGGATCTGCGGCGACTTCTCCGACAAGAACCTCGGGGATCCGGTCGCGCCGGACCTCGGCGCGGGCACGTGGGAGCACCGCACCGGGGACGACCCGAACACGGACGACACCGTGTCGGAGGTCCACCTGGCGTTCACCCCCGACGAGGTGTGGACCCAGTACGAGGCCCGGGGCACGTCGAAGGACCCCGTCCTGTGGCAGTACATCGGAGACCCCGACGAGGGGAAGCTCTGCGTACTGGAGAGGGCGGGCAAGTAGGGGGCGTGGTGAACGCCCCCCAGGGGCTCAGCGCCCCGCGATCCCGTACGCCCGCTCCACCCGCAGCCGCAGCACCAGCCGGCGGTCGCGGACCATCGCCGCGCGGTAGTCGTCCCAGTCCGGGTGCTCGCCGCGCACGTCCCGGTAGAGGCGGATCAGCTCCTCGACCGTCTCGTCGTGCGGGTCCCGGGCCACCGGCGTGAGGTCGGCCGTGCCTTCGACGACCGTGTACGACCATCGGTCGTCGCTGGTCACGTGGTACGACACCCGGGAATCGCGGCGCATGTTGCGGGTCTTGGCGCGGTCGTCCGTGATGGAGACGCGGAGGATCCGTTCGTCGGGGTCGTACGCGTGGTTGACGTTCGACAGCTGGGGGCGGCCGTCGGCCTTGAGGGTGACGAGCACCCCGCCGTCGTGCTCGGAGAGCAGCTTCAGCAGGGCGTCCCGCGTGGCGTCGGCGTCGGTGTCGTTCGTGTCCTGGGTCACACCTTCGTCAACAGCCCGGGAGGGGTCTGTCATTCCGCATCCGCGACCCCAGCTGTAGACACTGTCTACTCTCGCCTGGTAGACAGTGTCTATGAGCGATGAGCGGAGTGCCGGGCTGCGGTCCCGGCTGGTCGACGTCGGTGTGGAGCTGGTGACGAGCGAGGGGGTGCAGGCGCTGTCCCTGCGAGAGATCGCGCGGCGGGCGGGCGTCTCGCACGGGGCGCCGCGCCGCCATTTCCCGACCCATCTGGAGCTGCTGTCGGCCATCGCCCGCCGGGGGTTCGAAGACCTGGCGGCGAGGGGTGCCGCCGCGATCGGCGACGGTTCGGCAAGCCCGCGCGAGCAGCTCGCGACGCTGGGGCGCGTGTACCTCGACTTCGCGTTCACCAACCGTGGCATGCACGAGCTGATGTTCCGTCATGATCTGCTGGACAGCGGCAGGTTGGGGCTGCGCGAGGCGAGTCTGCCGGTCTTCGGACTGCTCGTGGACCTGGTCGGGCGGGCCCGGCCCGACGTCGACGCCCGGCATGTCGCGGGCGCGCTCCTCGCCAACCTCTACGGCATCGCCCAGCTGTGGACCTGGGGCAGCCTCCAACTCACCACGGGCGCAGTCGACTTCGCCCCACTGCTGCGGACCGCGCTGGACGCGCACCTCGGGAGGGACGAGCCGTGAGGGCCGCCATGGCGGAGAAGGGCGCCCCGGCGGTCGCACCCGCGCCCCACCGTCGGCTCACCCTCGCGGGCAGTGTGCTCGGCGCCGCGATCGTCGCCCTCGACGGAACCGTGCTCACCATCGCCCAGCCCACCCTGCAGCGCGATCTGGGCGCGTCCTTCGCCGAGGTGCAGTGGACCGGCACCGGGTATCTGATCGCGGTGGCGAGTCTGCTGGTCTTCGCGGGACGGCTCGGTGACCGCTACGGCCATCAACGGGTGTTCGCCTGCGGGATGTTGGGGTTCGGCGCCGCCTCCGCCGGCATCGGGTTCGCGCCCGGCGTCGGCTGGGTGATCGGGTTGCGGGTCGCGCAGGGCGTGTTCGGCGCGCTGTTGCAGCCGGCCACGCTCGGCATGCTGCGCGCGGCCTTCCCGCCGGACCGGCTGGCGATGCCCATCGCGCTGCGGACGAGCGCCATCGGCCTGGCGGTCGTGGCCGGTCCGCTCGTCGGCGGTGTGCTGGTGACCCAGCTGGGCTGGCGGTCGGTGTTCTTCCTCAACGTCCTACCGGCGCTGGTGATGGGCCTGGCCGCATTGGCCGTCCGTGCCCCGGAGGTTCGCGGGGCCCCGGTCGGCGGGCTCGATCTGGCGGGCGCCGCCCTGCTCGCCGCTGCCTTGGCGGGTCTTGTGCACACCCTCGTCGGCATACCGGAGCACGGCTGGACGGCGACCGGCGTACTGGTCCTGCTGTCGACCGCCGCCGCGGCCGCCACCTTCGTATGGCATGAACGGCGTGCCCCGAGCCCGCTGTTGCCGCCCGCCGTGCTGCGGTCGTCGGCGGTCGGTGCGGCCCTCGGGGTGCTGGTCGCCGCCTCGGCTGCGATGCTCGGAGCGATGTTCGTGGGCAGTTACGTCCTCCAAGGCGCGCTCGGTATGGACCCGTTGCGCACGAGCCTGACCGCGCTGCCCGGCGGTTTGGCGATGGCGGTGGTCGCGCCGGTCGCCGGTGTGCTGCTGCGCCGGTGGGGTGCCCGGCCGACGACCGTCACCGGGGCGGTGCTGCTCACCGCCGGGATCCTGGCGCTGTCGCGGATCGGGCCGGGCTCGTCGGCGGTGGCGATCGGCGGCGGATTCCTGCTGCTGGGCGCCGGGTTCGGCGCTGTGATGGTCACCGCGACCGCCGTGGTCGTACGGCATGCCCCGCCCGAGGCGGCCGGGGTCGTGGGCGGGCTCCAGCAGACCGCGTTGAACGTCGGCCCCACGCTGGGTGTGGCGGCGGCGACCACGCTGCTGCCGCTGTCCGACGCTCCGGGCGGTGTCGCGGCGGGCCCCTCGCTGCTGTCGCTCGCCGCCATGTCCGCGCTGGGGGCGCTCCTCGCTGCGCGAATGCCCCGACACGACAGCCCCGCGAGGGATGGAAGTCCGCCGGTACGGAACCATGAAGACAAGGACGTACGGGAGCCGTGACCTGGCTCACCGGGGAGGAGAAGCACCATGGAACGACTGCGCCAAGAGGTCGAGCCGCGCGAGGCCGGACTCGACCCGAAGGTCCTGGCCCACCTGGACGAGTACCTCTCCCACCAGGTCGACGACGGCCGGCTGCCCGGCTACCTCCTGTCCCTCGCCCGGCACGGCCGCGTCGCGCACCTGACCACGTACGGGCACCGGGACCTCAGGTCCCGACTGCCCGTCGAGACGGACACGTTGTGGCGGATGTACTCCATGACGAAGCCCGTCACATCCGTCGCCGCACTGATACTGATCGAGGAGGGCCGCCTCTCCCTCGACGACCCGGTGGCGCGGTACATCCCCGCCTTCGCCGAACCCCGGGTGTACGAGTCCGGTGAGGGCGCGGACACCCGCACCCGCCCGGCCGAGCGGCCCATCCTGGTCCGTCACCTCATGACCCACACCTCGGGCCTGACCTTCGGCTTCTACTACGACCACCCGGTGGACGCCCTCTATCGCGACGCGGGTCTGGAGAACTCCGTGCGGCCGGGCGCGACTCTGGCCCAGACCTGTGACGAGTACGCGCGTCTGCCCCTGCAGTTCGAGCCGGGCACCCAGTGGAACTACTCGGTCGCCACCAACGTCCTCGGCCGGATCGTCGAGGTGGTGTCCGGGCAGGCGCTCGACGAGTTCTTCGCCGAGCGGATCCTCGGCCCGCTCGGGATGACGGACGCGGGCTTCCAGGTCACCCCCGAACAGGTCGGCCGACTCGGCGAGTTGTACGGGGAGCAGGACGACGGCTCGATCGCCCCGGTCCCGGGACTTCCCCTGCGCGGGCGCCCGCGGTTCCTGTCCGGCAGCGGCGGCCTGGCCGCCACCGCCCGGGACTACCACCGCTTCAGCGAGTTCCTGCGCCGCCGCGGCGAACTCGACGGGGTCCGTCTGCTGACCCCCGAGTCCGTCGACGCCATGGCCACCAACCAGCTGCCCGGGGGCGTCGACATCCACTCCCACGGCAGCCCGGCCCACCGGGGCCCGGGCAATGTGGGCATCGGCTTCGGCCTCGGTGTGTCGGTGGTCGTCGACCCCGAGGTGACCGAATGTCCGTCCTCCCTGGGCACGTTCGGCTGGACCGGGGCCGCCACCACCATCTTCTGGGTGGACCCGCGCCGTGATCTGACGGTCCAGTTCCTGACGCAGGTCCGGCGGCGGACGTCCTTCTCCGTCTACCCGGAGCTGAAGCGGCTGGTGCACGAGGCGATACGGAACTGACGGGCCGCGTACGGCCCCCGCAGTGAGCCGGGGCCGCCTTCGCCCCGGCCCGCTATCCGACGCGCAAGGTGAACTCGACGCCCTCCTCCGCCAGTTCGGCCAGCCACGCCTCCGAGCGCTCCCCCGTCTCCGCCGCCCGGTTCAGTCCGGCCGGCAGCGAGCCGTCGAGGATGTGCCGGACGCCCAGGGCGAGCGGCCGGGACACCAGGCGGGCCATGGCGCTCTCCTCCGCCGTACCGACCAGGTCGAGCAGATAGCGGCCGGTCCAGCTCTCGCCCGACCCCGCCCGGACGTCGAGCGCGACTTCGAGTACGACCCGGTCGCGGTCGGCCTCCGTGGTCGGATGACGCGCCGCCAGCTCCCGGGCCAGCGCGGCGATGCGTGCGTCGTCACCGCCCCGGAGTTCCTCGAAGACCGGGGCCCAGGCGGTCAGCCAGCCGTCGAGGCGGAGGGTGCCGCGCACGAACGTCAGCGGTTTCCACGAGGGCGGCGGGGCGTACTGGTCGACGAAGGGGACGCTGTCCCGGTTGGGGTACGCCTCGAAGGTCTCGCCGTCGATCACGTGCGGGCGGGTGGCCTCCCAGGGGCGGGCGGCCGTCGTCTCGGCCCCGTCCGCGAGGTAACGGGCCGGTGAGCGCAGGGCGTTGAGCACGCCTGCGGGGGCCCAGCTGAAGCGGTACCTGAAGTCGTTCGGGACGGCCGGGACGCCGCCGCAGTACGAGGTGAGGGTGTACGAGGCGGCGGTCTCGGGGCCGATCGCCTCGCTCGCCCGCGCGATCAGGCTGTGCGCGAAGAGGTGGTCGATGCCCGGGTCGAGGCCCGCCTCGGTGAGGACGGTGACCCCGGCCGCCTCGGCCGCCGGCACCTGGTCGAGGACCGCGTCCGACACATAGCTGGAGCAGGCGAAGTGGGCCCGCGCCGCGACACAGACGGCCAGCAGCGGGCCGTGTTCCGGCGCCGGGAGCATCGACACGACGACGTCACCCGGGGCCAGCTCGGCCGCGAGCGCCTCGGGCGTGTACGCACGTGGCTCGGCGCGCCCGCTCAGGCCCAGCGCGGCCAGGGCCTCCCCGGCGCGCTCCTCGGTGCGGTGCCACACCCGAACCCGTGCGGCGGCGCCGCACAGGGACGCAAGGCCGCTGCCCGTGGACAGGCCCGCGCCGATCCAGTGGACGGTGCCGCTCGCGGGAACCGCGTCAGCCATCGGGCAACTCCCTTTTGTCGATACCGAGTTCACGGTTCGCGTCGTGGAACCTCGCAAGACAGCGCCCCCACGGCCCGTCGGTCCCGAACGCCTCCAACTGGGGCAGGAGCGCGGCCGAGAAGTCCGTGCTCGCCTCCCGGGGCAGCAGGGAGGGCAGATTGTCGATGGCGATCAGGTCGAGCGGGGGCTGCTCGCGCAGCCGTCGTACGGGGTGCTCCCAGTCGGTGGTCGTGTCGTAGATCGGCAGGACGTTCATGGGCGAGCCGACGTCGACGGTGACGTCCGCGAGGGTCCGCAGCCGGCGGTCCGGGCCGTCGAGGTCCTTGTCGGTCAGGAAGGGCGGGACCGGGCTCGTCGTCAGCACGGTGTTGACCATCAGCTCATGGGCCAGCAGCGCCCGCCGGTCCAGATCGCGGGTCTCGGCCACGTCCCAGCAGGTCGGCTCGACACCGGCCTCCTCCAGCGCCGTACACGCTCCCCGGCCGCTGCGGCCGAGGGCGCCGATCACCAGGGCACTCAACTCGCCCTTGCCGGACCGCAGTTCGGCCTGCATCTCCTCCCGGGTCGTGGGGACGAGCGGGGTGCGCAGACCGCCCCGGTGGTGGAGCACCGCGAGGGCCGCGCCCAGGTATCCGGCCCAGAAGCCGAAGGCGGCGAGCCTGCGGCCGTGCTCGTCCACCAGGTACTCCAGGTCGAGCAGCTCCCCGCCCCCGGCCGCGAACCTGCGCAGCAGCGCCTCGGCACCCGGCTGCCCCTTGTAGGCGTGCCCGAAGAAGATATGACGATGCGTCAATTCAGTGGGCTCGTCGGGGAGTTCCTTCAGACCCACGATCACGGCGTCCTGCGGCGCCGACACCCAGGAGCCCGCCGCCGCGACCTGGCACCCGGCCTCCTCGTACGCCTCGACGGGGAAGATCCGCTGTGGGGACTCCTCGACCGTCAGCGTCACACCGCTCTCGATGAGCCGCCGCGCGTCGGACGGCACGATCGGGGTGCGGCGTTCGGTGGTGCGGGTCTCGTGGCGGAGCCACAAGTGGAGCCGGTTCATACGAGGTTGACCTCCGGGCGCAGGGCGTCGGCCGAGAAGCGGTCGACGCTCAGGGGGCTGATGTCGACGAAGGGTACGCGCCCCAGGTACAGGTCGCGGACCACCTCGCCGACCGCCGGGCCCTGCAGGAACCCGTGGCCGGAGAAGCCGGTGGCGTAGAGGAAGCGGGAGCAGGAAGAGGCCTCGCCGATCAGCGCGTTGTGGTCCGGCGTGATCTCGTACAGGCCCGCCCAGCCGCCCGTGCGGCGCAGGTCGAGCAGGGCCGGGGCGCGGCGCTCCATGGCCTCGTACAGCCGGGGTATCCAGCGGTCGTGGGTGTCGGTGGCGAAGCCCGGGCGCTCGTCGGGGTCGGACATGCCGAGGAGCAGACCGGGGCCTTCACCGTGGAAGTACAGGCTGCTGCTGAAGTCGATCGTCATGGGCAGCTTGGGCGGCAGGTCGGGGACCGCTTCCGTGACCGCGATCTGGCGGCGCAGGGGTTCGACCGGGAGGTCCACGCCCACCATGGCCCCGACCGACCGGGACCAGGCGCCGGCCGCGCAGACGACCGTGTCGGTGACGATCCGGCCCTGGTTGGTGACCACTGCCGTGATCGTGTCCCGCCAGGTCTCGATGCCCGTGACCGCGCAGTTGCGCAGCACGGTCGCCCCGTGGCGGCGGGCGGCGGCCGCGTAGCCGTGCACGACGGACTCGGGGGTGCAGTGCCCGTCGTCGGGCGAGTACGCGGCGGCGAGCAGTCCGTCGGTGCTGATGAGCGGGGAGAGCCGCTGGGCCTCGGCGGGGTCCATCATGCGGCTGGGCACCCCGAGGTCGTTCTGGAGCTGGACGCTCGCCTCGAACCGGGCGACGTCCTCGGGGGTGGACAGCAGGAAGAGATAGCCGACCCGGTGCAGGTCGATGTCGCGCCCTGGCTCCTGCTTGAACCGGGCGAAGGCCTCCAGGCTGCGGGCGCCGAGCTGGATGTTGAGTTCGTCGGAGAACTGGGCCCGTACACCGCCGGCGGCCCGTGAGGTCGAGCCGGAGGCCAGTTCGTCGCGTTCGACGAGGACGACGTCCTCCACTCCGGCCAGGGCCAGGTGGTAGGCGATGCTCGTGCCCATGACACCACCGCCGATGACGACGACTCGTGCGCTGCGGATCACGAACGCGGCTCCCTCCGCCGGGCCTCGACGACTGGGGTGAACGCATCGCCCGACTTCAGTCAGGTCTTCCACGACTGGCGAACGTTCATGCGGCACAGTGGCCGACTCGGTCGGAGGCGGCACGATCACCGGCCGCGCGGGGCAGCCCGGCGGGCGCGGCGGCCGGTGTCGGGGTCGCCCCCGTGTCGGCCGCCGCGCGGGCCCCGCGCTCGGGAACCGAGCAGGTCAGGAGGAGCTGACCGCCGCCGCGTCGAGGTGCGGCAGGTAGTGGTCGAGCCGCTCCCGCTTGGTACGCAGGTACGTGATGTTGTCCTCGCAGGGCGTGATCAGCAGGGGGACCTGCTCGGCGACCTGGATGCCGTGGCGCAGCAGCGCCTCCCGCTTGCGCGGGTTGTTCGACATCAGCCGCACCGACCGTACGCCGAGGTCGTGCAGCATCTCGGCCGCCACCCGGTAGTCGCGGGCGTCGACGGGCAGGCCGAGCGCGATGTTCGCCTCGACCGTGTCCAGGCCCTCCGACTGGAGCTTCATCGCCTGGAGCTTGGCGAGCAGGCCGATGCCCCGGCCCTCGTGGCCGCGGAGGTAGACGAGGACGCCCCGGCCCTCGGCCACTATCGCCCTGAGCGCGCTGTCGAGCTGTTCGCCGCACTCGCAGTGCTGCGAGCCGAACGCGTCACCGGTCAGGCACTCGGAGTGCAGGCGAATGAGGATTTCCTCGCCACCGCTGATGTCGCCGTACACCAGCGCCACTTGTTCCTCGCCCCGGTCCTGGTCGAGATAGCCTACGGCCTCGAAGTCGCCATAGGTCGTGGGCAGCGGTGCATTCACCACGCGCACGGCACCGGAGGACTGGGAACTGGCGCCGAGTACACCAACAGTTTCTGTCATGATCTGGTTCCTATCTGGTAAGCCCTGACGTCATGCGAAAATGACGGAACATCAGCAGAGACGAAAGGCCGGGAAAAGATGAGCGGTTCGAGTCTTGTACCGACGGACACCACCGCGGACGTACGCGCGCGCGGGGCCGGCATCGAGCGGCAGGTCGCGGTGCTTCCGGTGGGCAGTTACGAGCAGCACGGACCGTATCTGCCGCTGGCCACCGACACGCTCGTGGCCTGCGCGATCGCCTCGGAGATCGCCGCCGCGTACCCGGTGCACCTGCTGCCGCCGGTGACGATCGCCTGCTCGCACGAGCACGCGGCCTGGCCGGGCACGGTCAGCATCTCCGCGACGACCCTGCACGCCGTCGTGCGGGACATCGCCGCCTCCCTGCGCCGGTCGGGCGTCGAGGCACTGGTGGTGGTCAACGGCCACGGCGGGAATTACGTCCTGGGCAATGTCGTCCAGGAATCCACCGCGGAGGGACATCGAATGGCTCTTTTCCCGGCGATGGAGGACTGGGACGCCGCCCGTGAACGGGCGGGCGTACAGACCTCGTTGCTCAGTGATATGCATGCGGGAGAAATTGAGACCTCCATACTTCTGCATTGCCATCCCGAATTGGTCCGGCCGGGTCACGAGACCACCGATTTCCTTGCCGACGACCGCCGTCATCTCCTCTCCCTCGGTATGTCGGCCTACACCGATTCCGGTGTCATCGGCCGTCCGTCCCTGGCCTCCGCCGAGAAGGGGAGGGAACTGCTTGCGGGGTTCGTCGAGTCCTTCGGGGCGTACTTCTCCGTGGTCACCTCGAAGGACTGGGGCTCGGCGCCGCCGTCGGGTGTCTGACGCCGGGCCCGCAGCGAGCCGTACCGGCGCCCTACGAGGACGAGGGCGCCCGGCAGGCTCGCCGCGAAGCTGAGCACGCCGTAGACGACGGCCACGGTCAGCCCCTGGGAGGCGCCGAGGCCCGCGGCGCCGAAGGACCAGGCGGTGACGCCCTCCCGGGGGCCCCAGCCGCCGACGTTCAGCGGCAGGCCCATGGCGATCAGGGCGAGCATCGCCAGCGGCAGCAGTTGGAGCGGGGACGCGGTGGCACCGGCGACCCGCGCGGCGAGCAGGAACATCGCCACGTACCCGGCGAGCACCACCACCGACGAGATCAGCACGGCCGGCCAGCTGCCGCGGGCCAGCAGCGCGCCGCGCGCCTCGGCGAGGAGGGCCTTCAGGCGCCCGCCCCGGCCGCCCGTCGACGCGCTCCGCGCCCGGCCCATCCGTACCGCCGCCCAGATGGCGAGCGCGCCCAGCGCGGCCGGCGCCAGCACGGCCGCCGTGTGCCGGGTCTGCGCCAGCACCGGGGAGTCCATGGTCAGCAGGACCGTTACGCCTACGACGGCGAGGGCGAGTTGCCCGGCGGTGCGCTCCAGCACCACGGCCCGCACCCCGCGCCCCATGTCGCCGGAGCTCTGCCCGTGCCGCACCGCGCGATGCACATCGCCGAGGACACCGCCGGGCAGTGCCGCGTTGAGGAACAGCGCGCGGTAGTAGTCCGCGACGGCCGGGCCGAGCGGCACCCCGACGTTCAGCGCCCGCGCCACGACACACCAGCGCCAGGCGCTGAACACCGTGGTCAGCGCGCCGATCCCGACGCCGGCCAGCAGCGTCACGCCGTCGATCCGCCGCAGCCCGTCCAGGAACACGCCGGTGCCGAGCCGCCAGAAGAGCACGGCGACGATGGCGGTCCCGGCGAGGGTGCCGAAGTGGGTGCGCAGGAAGGTGAGGGCGGAGCGGCGGCGGGGCGCGGCCTCGGCTGTCGGCCGGTCGATGTCGTACGACGCCTCGCCGGGAGCCGTCACGGCCTCGGGGGTCACCGTCACCGAAGTCGCTCGCACCGGCCGTATCCGGGTGTCGACCGCCAGGGGACGTACGACCGCCTCCTCCACCCGCGCCGTCATGACGCTCCGCCCGTCGGCCGGGGCAGGGCCAGCAGGTCGCTGTGGTGGACCGTGACGCGCAGTTCGCCCGCGGCGCAGGCCTCCAGGCGGTCGCGGAGGTAGGCCTCGGCGTGCCGGGCGAGGTCCGGGCGCTGTTCGCAGGCGGCGGCGACCCAGCCGCGCAGCCACTCCTCGGTGAGCGCGATGTGGCGTTCGTCGAGGTGCCAGGGGCTCGGGTGGACCCGGACCGTGGCGCCGTGCTGGGCGAAGGCCTCGCAGGCCACGGTGATCGCGTCGGGGCCGAGCAGTTCGGCGGCGCGCTGGTGGGCGTTGAAGGCCTCGGCCATCTCGGCGTCCAGGGGGTGGGCCGGGATCAGGTCCACCCGGCCCACGACGGAGAGGGTCAGCAGGGCCGGGACTCCTGCGGTGGCGCAGGCCGCGGCGAGCGTCTCGATCTCCTCGCGGGTCAGTACGTCGAGAAGCGCGGACGCCGTCACCAGGGAGGCGTCGGCCAGGTCGGCCGCCGTCAGCCGGCCGATGTCGCCGCGGCGTGTGGTGACCGTGACGGGGCTGCCGTCGGCGCCCGCGCGGGGGGCCCGCGCGGTGGCCAGGCGCAGCAGGGCGGGGTCGTGGTCGTGCAGCACCCACTGCTGGGCGCCGTCGAGGCGGGGGGCGAGCCAGCGGCCCATCGAGCCGGTGCCGCAGCCGAGGTCGTGCACGACCACACCGTGGTGACGGCCCGGCAGATTGGCGAGCCGGATCCGCAGCGGGTCGAGCAGCTCCACCGCGCGGGCGTCGGCGTCGACGGGTTCGCGCAGCTCAAGCCACTGCGGGGCGTACCCCTGGGCGTCGGGCTCCTGTGTGTCGGCGCCGCGGCCGGCGAGGCTCAGGCCCGCGCCGGACGCGGAGGAAGTGGTCGTACTCATGCGGCCCTCCGAGGTTCGTGCCGCAGCCGGCCGAGGACACCGGCGAGGCTGCGGGCCGTGGTCGCCCATCCGTCCAGCGCGGCGCGGCGGCCCCGCGCCGCCGCCTTCAGCCGGCGACGTACGTCGGCCTCCTCGAACCAGCCGCGCAGTTCCACCGCGATGGCCGCGGGGTTCTCCGGCGGGACGAGGATGCCGGGCACGCCGCCGTCGGGGGCGCGGCCGACGGCCTCGGGGAGACCGCCGACGTCGGTGGCCAGCACGGGGATGCCGCGCGCGAGGGCCTCGGTGACCGCCATGCCGTAGGTCTCGGCGTAGGAGGTGAGGACCATGAGGTCGGCGGCGGCGTAGCTGGCGTCGAGTGCGGCGCCGGCCTGGGCCCCGGCGAGGTGCAGCCGGTCCTGGAGGCCGAACTTCTCGACGAGGGAGCGGATGTGGGCGACGTACTCGGGCTCCTGGTCGATCCCGCCGACCAGGACGCAGCTCCACGGCAGGTCGGTGACGGTCGCGAGGGCCTCGACCAGCCGGTGCTGCCCCTTGCGCGGGGTGACGGCGGCGACGCACAGCAGCCGGGAGACGCCGTCGGTGCCGGAGGCGAGCGGGGCGATGTCGGCGCCGGGGGCGGCGACATGGACGCGCTCGGGGGCGAGCCCGTGGTGGGAGACGAGCCGGCGCACCGCCCATTCACTGGTGGCGACCACGGCGGAGACGGCCCGCAGGACCGTGCGCTCCTTGGCGTCGAGTTCGGCGGCGACCTGCGGTTCCAGGCCCGTCTCGTCGCCGAGCGGCAGATGCACCAGCACGGCGAGGCAGAGCCGTTCGGCCTCGGGGACGATGATCTCGGGGACCCCGCAGGCGACCAGGCCGTCGAGGAGGACGACCGTGCCGTCGGGCAGTTCCCGCAGCGTACGGGCGAGTTCGGCGCGGTCCGTCTCGCCGGGGCTCGGCCAGCTGCCGGCGACGGTGTGCTTGTGGACCTGCCAGCCGAAGCCGGGCAGGTCGAGGCAGATCCGGCGGTCGTAGGCGTTGCCGCCGCTCGGCCGGGCCAGGTCGTCGACGCCGCCCGGCATCACGAAGTGCGCCGAGCGCAGGGACATGGGGATGATCGCGGCGTTCCGCAGCGCCGCGTTCTGCACGGGCACATAGCCGAGCCTCAACTGCTCACCCCCGTTTGCCTGGGTGGCGGTGTCGATGGCCGCCCGGTCGATGGTCGTGTCGGTCACAGGGCACGCTCGTAACTCGCCCAGGCGATGTGCGACTCGTGCAGGGTGACGGTGAGGGAGGCGATGCCCTTGGCGTTCTCGCCGAGGGCGCCCTTGTGGATGCGCTCGGCGAGCCGGTCGGCTACGACCTTGGCCAGGAACTCCGTCGAGGTGTTGGTGTTCGCGAAGTCGGGCTCGTTGTCGAGGTTGCGGTAGTTCAACTCGCTCACCACGGCCCCGAGCTCCTGCGTGGCCAGTCCGATGTCTACGACGATGTTGTCGTCGTCCAGCTCGGCGCGGCGGAAGGTGGCGTCCACGAGGAACGTGGCCCCGTGCAGGCGCTGCGCGGGACCGAAGACCTCGCCGCGAAAACTGTGGGCGATCATGATGTGATCGCGGACGGTGATGCTGAACAACGGACGACCCTCCAGTGCGGTACGTCTGCCCCCGGGCCGGGGCATGCCGTGTAGTACGGCTGGTCCCTACCCGTTGTTCAGCCGAGTTTTGCGGTTTCTTTGGAGGTCAGGGTTCCGTTCGGGCAGTTCAGGGGCGGGAGGGACGACCTCGGTTGTGTAAGTGTCGGCTCACTCGGCGTCGTAGCGGACCCGGTGGCACAGCGCCGGCAGCTCGCCCGAGGCGAGTCGTGGCATCACGTCCGGGAGTTCCCCGAAGGCGCACTCGCCGGTGATGAGCGCGTCGAAGCGGTCGTCGGCGAGGAGTTCGAGGGAGAGGGCGAGCCGGTCGGCGTAGGTACGGCCGGGGCGGGCGGACGGGGAGACGGTGCCCACCTGGCTGCTGCGGACGGTGAGCCGGCGCGAGTGGAAGGCCTCGCCGAGCGGCAGGGCGACGCGCCGGTCGCCGTACCAGCTCAGCTCGATCACCGTGCCCTCGGCGGCCAGCAGTTCGAGCGAGCGCTGCAGTCCCTGTTCGGTGGCGCTGGCGTGCACGACGAGGTCGCACTCGCCGAGCGCGTCGCCGGGCAGCGCGAAGTCGACGCCCAGGGCGCGGGCGAGGTCGGCGCGCGCGGGGTCGGCGTCGACGAGTTGGACGCGTACGCCGGGGTGGCGGGCGAGCAGCGCGGCGACCGAGCAGCCGATCATGCCGCCGCCGACGACGGCGATCCGGTCGCCGATGAGGGGCCGGGCGTCCCACAGCGCGTTGACGGCGGTCTCGACGGTGCCGGCCAGCATCGCCCGCGCGGCGGGCACGGAGTCGGGGACGACGGTGACCGCGCTCGCCGGGACGACGTACCGGCTCTGGTGCGGGTACAGGCAGAAGACGGTCCGGCCGACGAGCGCGTCCGGCCCCTCCTCCACCCGGCCGACATTCAGATAGCCGTACTTCACGGGGCCGGGGAACTCGCCCTCCTGGAAGGGCGCGCGCATGGTGGCGTACTGGTTCTCGGGCACCCCACCTCGGAAGACGAGCGTCTCGGTGCCCCGGCTGACCCCCGAGTACAGGGCGCGGACGAGGACCTCTCCGTCGGCGGGTCCGGTGAACGACTCCTCGCGGATCTCGCCCCGGCCGGGGGCAGCGAGCCAGAAGGCGAGCGCTGTGTGTTTCATATGCGTCTCCGTGAACGGTCCGGCGATTTGCCACGTACGCAGCGGTGGGAGTCGCGCACACGGTACGCGGCGAAGATCGACTCTGTCACACGTTCGGAAGGTATGCGGTGGCCCTGATCAACACATACGACGGCCGGCTGTTGCTCTCGGAGACGACCGTGGGCGCCGGTGCCCAGGTGCTGCTCCTCGCCTTCCTGGGCACGGCGATCGGACTGGGCCCGGCGGGCTGGCTGACCGGGCTGGCCTTCGGGCTCGCCACCTGGGCCGTCCTCAACCGCGCCCTGCTGCGCACCCGGACCCGCACCTTCGGCCCCGCCAACCGCGTCACCCTCGGCCGGGCGATACTCGTCGGCGCCGTCACCGCCCTGGTCGCCGACTCCTTCCAGAGCTCGCCGCCCGTCTCGCTCTTCGTCGGCCTGACCGCCGTGGCCCTGATACTCGACGGCGTCGACGGCAAGGTGGCCCGCCGCACCGGCACCTCGACCGCGCTGGGCGCCCGCTTCGACATGGAGGTCGACGCGTTCCTGATCCTGGTGCTGAGCGTGTACGTCTCCATGTCGATGGGCCCGTGGGTGCTGCTGATCGGTCTCATGCGGTACGTCTTCGTCGCCGCCGCCAAGGTCATGCCGTGGCTGAACGGTTCCCTCCCGCACAGCATGGCCCGCAAGACGGTCGCGGCCGTCCAGGGTGTGTTCCTGCTGGTCGCCGCCTCCGGTCTGCTGCCGTACACGGCGGGTTTCGGCCTGGTCGCGCTGGCGCTGGGCTCGCTGCTGTGGTCCTTCGGCCGGGACATCGCCTGGCTGTTCCGGACGCGGGAACAGCGCAGGAGCGAGTGGGCGGCCACGGTGACCGTGGAGGAGACGGTGACCGCGGCCGTGGCCGCCCTGGAGACGGCCGACCCGCGCGAGGCGGAACTCGTCCGCAGCTGAGCGTCAGTCGGCGTCGCGGACGACCAGGACCAGCTTCCCGGTGGTCCGGTCGCTCTCCCCGTGGGCGTGCGCCTTGGCCGCCTCGGCGAGCGGGAACGTCGCGTCGATGTGGGCCCGCAGGCGCCCCTGTCCGGCCAGGTCCGCGACGGCCCGCATCCCCGCGTGGTCGGCCTCGACGAGCAACGCCTCCAGCCGTACGCCCAGTTCGACGGCGCGCTTCGCGTCCTCCTCCAGGCCCATCGGCAGGATCGTGACGAGGGTGCCGCCCTCGCGCAGGACGTCGAGGGAACGGCTGCGGACCTCGCCCGCGAGGGTGTCCAGGACGACGTCGACGTCCGCGACCGCCTCGGTGAAGTCCGTGGTCCGGTAGTCGATCAGCTCGTCGGCGCCGAGCTCCCGCAGCAGCTCGTGCTTGCCGGCACTGGCCGTACCGATGACGTACGCGCCGCGCGCCTTGGCGATCTGCACGGCCAGGTGCCCCACTCCCCCGGCGGCCGCGTGGATCAGCACCCGCTGCCCCGGCCGTACATCGGCGGTGTCGACGAGCGCCTGGTACGCGGTGAGCGCGGCCAGCGGCAGCGCGCCGCCCTGGATGTGGTCGATGGCTGCCGGCTTGTGGGCGAAGGACCGGGCCGGGGCCTTGGCGTACTCGGCGTACGCGCCCGCGAAGTGCGGATACGGCAGCATCCCGAACACCTCGTCGCCCGGCTTGAACAGGGTGACCCCGAGGCCGACCGCCTCGACGACACCGGAGACGTCCCAGCCGAGCACGGGCAGGGGCTCGGAGTGCCACAGTCCGAAGGCGCGGTTCTTCCAGTCGGTGGGGTTCACTCCGGCCGCGTGGACCCGGACGAGGATCTCGCTCATACCGGGGACGGGACGCGGCAGTTCGGCCTCGCGCAGGACGTCGGGGCCGCCGAAGGCGTCCTGGGTCATCGCTCGCATGCCGGTGGTCTTGTCTTCGCTGGTCTCGGTCATGACGTCCAGCCTGCCGAGGGCCGACGATCACGACAATGGCAGGATGGCCATCATTCGATGGGATCGTGCCACACTGGCTTTCGTGACCTCTCCGCATCGCGTGGCCGTCCTCGCCCTCGACGGCGTGTACCCCTTCGAACTGGGCATGCCGAGCCGGATCTTCGGCGCGACCGACGGACTGTACGAGGTGCTGACGTGCACGGTCGACGGCCGCCCGGCGCGTACGTCCGCCGACTTCGCGGTCGCGGTCGACCACGGCCCCGAGGTGCTGGCCACGGCCGACACGGTGGTGATCGTGTCGTTCGGCCCGGCCCTCACGGCGGTCGAGTACGTCACGCCCGAGCTGCCGGAGCCCGTGGCGGCGGCGCTCGCGTCGATCCGGCCGGGCACGCGGCTGGTGTCCATCTGCACCGGCGCGCTGGTGCTGGCCGCGGCGGGTCTGCTGGACGGCCGACCAGCCACCACGCACTGGGGCGTGGCCGAGCAGTTCCGCCGCCGTTTCCCGAAGGTCGAGCTGGACCCGGACGTACTGTTCGTCGACGACGGCGACATCCTCACCTCTGCCGGCGCCGCCTCCGGCATCGACGTGTGCCTGCACCTCGTCCGCAGGGACCACGGCAGCGAGATCGCCAACCGGGTGGCCCGGCGGTGCGTGGTCCCGCCGTGGCGGGAGGGCGGCCAGGCCCAGTACATCGAGCAGCCGGTGCCGCAGACCCCGGAGCAGGGCACGGCGGCCACCCGGCAGTGGGCGCTCGAACACCTCGACGCGCCCCTCACCCTCGCGGACCTCGCCGGGCACGCCCGGATGAGCCTGCGCACGTTCGCCCGCCGCTTCAACGACGAGGTCGGCATGAGCCCCGGCCGCTGGATCGTCCAGCAGCGGGTGGCCCGCGCCCGGCACCTCCTGGAGTCCAGCGATCTCCCGGTCGACGAGATCGCCGGCCGCGTCGGCTTCGGCACGGGCACGTCCCTGCGCCAGCACCTGCACGCGGCGATCGGGGTGTCGCCGCTGACGTACCGGCGCACCTTCCGGGCCGCCGAACACTGAGCCGACGGCTACGACATCATCCCGGGCGGCATGTTGTACGGCGTCACCACCTGGATGGCCGAGGGCAGGAACGGGCCCTCGTCCGGCAGGGCGTGGTGGGCGCGCATGATGGTCTGGCAGGCGCGGCGCACGTCCTGGCGCAGGTCGTGGTGGAGCACCGCGGAGAGGCGGTGCTCGCGCAGCAGCCGGGTGTTGTCCTGGTCCAGGTCGTGCGCGACGAAGACCTGCGGCCGGCGGCCGAGCGCGGTGAAGGCGTCGAGGGTCGCGGTGTTGCCACCGCCGATGGAGTACACGGCGCCGATGTCCCGCTCCCTCCTCAGCGCGTCGAGGACGAGGTCCCGCTGGGTGGCATCGAGTCCGTCGCTGTCGGTGACCTCGACGAGGGCGCGCCCCGGCTCGGCGGCCCGCATGGCGCTGCGGAAGCCCATCTCGCGCTCCTCCTCGTTGCGGTAGAAGCCGCGGCTGATCGTCACGAGCACGGCACCGGGCCGGCCGCCGAGCCACTCCCTGAGCAGATACGCGGCGGTCGTCCCGGCGGCCCGGTTGTCGATGCCGACGTACGCGCAACGCGGGCTGCTCGGCAGGTCGGTGACGAAGGTGACCACGGGGATGCCGGCCGCGACGAGCCGTTCGACGGCGGCGCTGACCTCGGGCACGTCGGGCGCCTTGAGGATCACGCCCTGCGAGCCGCGCCGGGCGATCCGGTCGAGGACCTTGACCATGTCCGCGGCGGAGCCGGTCTCCCGGAAGTGGAACCGTGAGCGCAGGACCGCCGGGTGCAGCGACGGCAGCTCCGCCTCCAGCGCCTCCCGGACGGCGGTCGAGAACCGGTCGGGGCTCTGCATCACGATGTCGACCATGAACGTACGGCCGCCGATGCGCACCTGGGTCCGCTGCCGGTCCAGGTCCTTGACCGCCTGCTCGACCTCGCGGGCGGTGCTCGCCCGTACCCCGCCCCTGCCGTTGAGGACCCGGTCGACCGTGGCCTGGCTCAAACCGGCCTGCCGGGCGATCTCGCGGATCGTGTACGGGTGTCCCATGGTGGAGTCCTGTGGTCGGGGCCGGATGCGGTTTGAAGGGTTTTTGATGGTTCACTGCGGGTTGATTGAGGGGCCCCGCGCCTCAAGACTGGCAGAGACGACGGCGGGACGAAAGGACGGCCATGGCCCTCAACGCGGCGGGCACGCAGACGTGGCTCTGCGAGGCGGACTGCGACCTCGACGCGTTCCGCACCCTGGTCGAGACCGCCACCGAGCCCCGGGACCACCCGTACGCGGAAGGTGTCGAGCAGAACGTCCTCGTGTACGACAGTGAGCGGCTGCGCGCCGAGCCGGACCGCCGGGAGGTCCAGGCGGACCTCGTCCGGGCGCTCCTCGACGGCCCCGGTGTGGTGGTCCTCAAGCGGGCCTTCCCGGACCCCGGTGTCGTGGACGCCATGTCGGACGCCTTCCGCACCCTGATCGAGGAGGAGCGCGCGGCGGGTACGGCCCGCGGCGACCACTTCGCGAAGCCCGGCGCCAACGACCGGGTGTGGAACGCCCAGGAGAAGGCGGCCGTACGCGCCCCGGAGGCGTTCGTCGACTACTACGCCAACGACATGCTGGCGCTGGTCTCCGAGGCGTGGCTCGGCCCCGGTTACCAAGTGACCTCGCAGGTCAACGTGGTCAACCCGGGCGGCGCGGCGCAGAGCGCGCACCGCGACTACCACCTGGGGTTCCTGAGCCAGGAGCAGGCGGCCGGGTACCCGGCGCACGTCCACCGTCTCTCCCCCGTGCTGACTTTGCAGGGCGCGGTGGCCCACTGCGACATGCCCGTGGAGTCGGGGCCGACGCTGTTCCTGCCGCACTCTCAGAAGTTCGAGCCCGGCTATCTGGCCTGGCGCCTGCCGCGGTTCATCGACCACTTCGACGCCCACCACGTCCAGCTTCCTCTGGAGAAGGGCGACGCGGTCTTCTTCAACCCCGCGCTGTTCCACGCCGCGGGGCACAACCGCTCGACCGACATCAGGCGGATGGCGAACCTGCTCCAGATCTCCTCCGCGTTCGGCCGGGCCATGGAGACCGTGGACCGCGAGGCGATGGCGAACGCGGTGTTCCCGGTGCTGGCCGCGCGCCGGGACGCGGGCGCCGACGAGGACTGGCTGCGGCGCGTGGTGGCCACGACCGCCGAGGGCTACGCCTTCCCGACCGACCTGGACCTCGACCCGCCGGTCGGCGGCCTGGCCCCGCCGTCCCAGGCGGACACCGTGTGGCAGTCGCTGACGGCGGGCTGGAGCCCGGAGCGGCTGCGCGAGGCGCTGCGGGCGGGCGCGGAACGCCGCCGGTCCTGACGCGTACCTACTCGAACTACTCGAACCCGAGCCGGCCCGACACGTACCTGCTCGAACCTGGAAGGAAGCACGTACCGATGGCACTCCTGGAGGACAAGGTCGTCCTCGTCAACGGCGGCAGCCAGGGCGTGGGCGCCGGCATCGTGCGGGCGGCCCTGCGCGAGGGCGCGACCGTCGCCTTCACGGGCCGCCGCGCGGAGCTCGGCGAGAAACTGGCGGCCGACACCGGCGCCACCTTCGTGCAGGCGGACCTCTCGGACCCGGCGCAGGTGCGGGCGAGCGTCGAGCGCGTCATCGGCGTACACGGCCGGATCGACTCCCTGGTGAACGCGGCCGGTCTGACCTCCCGTGGCTCGCTGCTCGACACGACACCCGAGGTGTTCGACGCGCACATCGCGATCAATCTGCGGGCCCCGTTCTTCGCGATGCAGGCGACGGTGGAACACCTCGTCGCCCGCAAGGCGCCCGGCACGATCGTCAACATCGGCTCGAACTGCGCGCACGGCGGCCCGCCCCACCTGGCACCGTACTCCGCCGCCAAGGCCGGTCTCGCGGGCCTGACCCGCAACGCGGCCCACGCCCACCGCTGGGACCGGATCCGCATCAACGACCTCAACATCGGCTGGACGGAGACCGAGGGCGAGGACGCCATCCAGCGGGAGTTCCACGGGGCGGGCGACGACTGGCGCGAGAAGGCTGCCGATGCGCTGCCCATGGGCAAGCTCGGCCAGGTCGACGAGATCGCGGACTTCGTGGTCTTCCTGCTCTCGGAGCGGAGCGGCGTGGTGACGGGTTCGGTGATCGACTGGGACCAGAACGTGATGGGCACGACGGACTGACAGCCGCACCCGTCGTCCATACGGACCCTCCTGTTTTGCACATCTGAAAGGGACAAGTTCATGCGCATTGGCATCTTGGGGCTGGGCCGTATCGGCGCCTTCCACGCCGGGACGCTCGCGGGCCTCGACGTGGTCGAGCAGTTGGTGGTCTCCGACCCGGTGGCCGCTGCCGCCGAGGCCGCCGCGGAGAAGTTCGGCGCGACGGTGGCCGACTCCCCCGAGGCGGTGTTCGCCTCCGGTATCGACGGCGTCGTGGTGACGGCGGCGACGGACGCGCACCCCGGGCTGATCCTCGCCGCGGTCGAGGCGGGCATCCCGGTGTTCTGCGAGAAGCCGGTGGCGAAGACCATCGAGGAGAGCCTCGCGGTCCTGCGCGCCGTCGAGAACAGTGACGTGCAGGTCCAGATCGGCTTCAACCGCCGCTTCGACGCGGGCTGTGTGGCCGCGCGCGACGCCTTCCTGTCGGGCGAGCTGGGCCAACTGCACACCGTGCGGTCGACGACTCTGGACCCGGCCCCGCCGCCGGCGGCCTACGTGGCGGTGTCGGGCGGCATCTTCCGGGACTGCGCGGTGCACGACTTCGACATCGTGCGCTGGGTGACGGGCCGGGAGGTCGTCGAGGTGTACGCGACGGGTGGCAACAAGGGCGCGGACTACATCAAGGAGGCCGGTGACGTCGACACGGCGTCCGCCCTCCTCACCTTCGACGACGGCACGATCGGTGTCGTCTCCAACACCCGTCACAACGCGCGCGGTTACGACGTCCGTCTGGAGGTGCACGGCATGAAGGACAGCATCGCCGCGGGCCTCGACACCCAGCTCCCGCTCCGCTCCGCCGAGCCGGGCGTCACGTTCCCCTCGGGCCCCCCGCACAACTTCTTCATGGACCGCTTCGCCCCCGCCTACCGCGCCGAACTCACCGCCTTCACCGAGGTCGTCGCCGGCACCCGCACATCCCCCTGCACGGTCGCCGACGCGATCGAGGCGAGCTGGATCGCGGAGGCGGCGACCTTGTCGGTGGCGGAGGGACGGCCGGTGCGGCTGGAGGAGGTGCGCAAGGCGGCGTCCGCCTAGGGCCTGTCGTCACGACAGGCCCTGGAGGGCTACAAACGCGCTCGTGCCGGCGACCGTCCCCCTGGCGGTCACCGGCACGAGAGTCCTCACGGCGTGGGTGTCAGAACTTGCACTCGGGTACCCCTTCCAGCCACGCCGGTCCCTTGATGTAGATGTTGGTCATCCAGGCCTTGTAGTCCGGGAGGTACGACCACACGTCGTTCGTGTAGCCGTCGGACGTCACCTTCTCGGCGTGCTTCTGGCACTCGACGCGGATGGTCGTGGAGTAGGGGAAGGCGTAGACGCGGTCGGCGTTGAGGGCCGGCTCGGCCTTGGTCCAGACGTCGGTGCCCCAGGTCTGGTGGATGTGGCCGGTCACCTCACCGGTGTTGACACGGACCGCGCCGAAGTAGTTGCCGCCCAGGCGGACGTCGCTGACCATCAGCTTGGTGCCGGACTCCTTGGCCTCGACCATCTTGCCCGCGCCGAGGTAGATGGCGATGTGGTGCAGGTTCTTCGAGGTGCCGTAGGCCAGCAGGTCGCCGGGGACGAGCGGGGCGAGGCCCTGGGCGGCGGTGAAGCGATCGGCGGCGCGGTGCGTGTAGTACTGCTGGCTGGCCACGCCGTCGAGGATGTCCGAGCCGGTGGCCTGGGCGTAGGCGTGGCGGACCAGGCCCGAGCAGTCGAAGCCGCGCCGCTCCGGGTCGTGCTTGCTGTCCTCCGGGTCGGTGGGGTCGACGTACCCGTACGTGGCTCCGGGCTGGGAGCCGTGGCCGCCGCCCCATGTGTACCAGGTGCCGGCCGCGACCTCGGCGCAGGCGGCGGCGATCGCGCGCTCGGCCGCCGCGGAGCCGCCGGGCGCGAGCACCCGGCAATCGGCGGCGGCCGCCTTCGCCGAAGCCGGAGCGGAGGAAGTCGCCGTGCTCGCGGCGGCCGTGGTCAGTGGCGCCCAGAAGAGAACGGACAGTAGGACGATCAGTGTGCGGATGAGACCGGTCCGGCGCACCATGCCGGAACCCCCGTTTCGTGTTGGCTCGGACGAAGCTCGTGTCGGGTGCCGTGTCTGGAGTGGTCGCACAGCAGCCTGCCGGTGCGGAGCCGTGGTCGTCGAGGACTTTCCCGTTGCCCGTACGGACGGGCAACGGGAAACACCCGGGAAACCCCCTCCCAGCAGGGCAGTCGGCCGTCTAGGGCGTGTTTCGAAAGTGACGTCGTCCGCCCGGAGGGCGGGGCCCGCGGCGTCTGGTGCGGTGCATCGCAAGGCGGAGGGTCGTCCGCGTACTGGGCGTACGCGGACGACCCCGACAACGCGGCGAGGTGCCGTGCCAGACGCCGCGGGGCAGACGGGACTTTCGAAACACGCCCTAGCCCCTACTGCCTGACCCACATGCCCCCTCCGGCGACACCGGCAGATCCGGCAGCAGCGCCTCGCGTTCCCGCGCCCCCATGCCCGCACGCAGCCGACAGATCACCGTCAGCCGGGCGCGGGGGTCGAGGTCCCACAGCCGTACCGTGCCGTCGGTGCTGCTGCTGGCCACCGTGCGCCCGTCGGGGGCGAAGTCCACGCCCCACACCGCGTTCGTGTGACCGGTCAGGGTGGCCCACAGCCGGCGCCCGGGCACGTCCCACAGGCGGACCGTACGGTCGTTGCCGCTGCTGGCGAGCGTACGGCCGTCGGGGGAGAACGCGATGCCGCGCGCGGAGCCGGTGTGGCCGGTCAGGGCCGCCTCGAAGCGGTGTGCGCGGACGTCCCACAGGCGGACCGTGCCGTCGTTGCCGCTGGTGGCGAGGGTGCGGCCGTCGGGGCTGAAGGCGACGCCGCGGACCGCGCCCGTGTGACCCCTGAGCGTGGCCGACCGGCGGCGCTCGGAGACGTCCCACAGCCGTACGGTCAGGTCGTCGCTCGCGCTGGCGAGGGTCCGGCCGTCGCGGCTGAAGGCGACGTCGTTGACGAAGTCCTTGTGGCCGGTCAGCTTCGCCAGCTGGGTGCGCCCGGCCACGTCCCACAGCCGGACCGTACGGTCGGCGCCCGCGGAGGCGAGGGTCCGGCCGTCGGGCGAGAACGCGACGGAGAAGACCTCCCCTGCGTGGCCGGTCAGCGTGTCGAGCGGCTTGCGTCCGGGCACGTCCCACAGCCGGACCGTGCCGTCCGAGCCCGCCGACGCCAGGGTCCGCCCGTCGGGCGAGAAAGCCACCGAGAAGACGGTCTCGGTGTGGCCCTGCAGCGACTTGAGGAGCTTGTGCGTCCTCGCGTCCCACAGCCGTACGGCGTGGTCGGCGTCGGCGGTGGCCAGCAGTTTGCCGTCGGGGCTGTACGCGACCTGCCAGACCTCGGTGAACGGACGGGCCGTCAGTACCGGTCCGCCCAGCTTCCACAGGACGACGGACTGGTCGAAGCCGGCCGTCGCCAGCAACGCGCCGTCGGAGGACACGGCCACGCCCTGGACGTAGTCGGTGTGACCGGCGAGCGTGGCGGTCTGCCGGCCGCTGCGCACGTCCCACAGCCGGGTCGTGCCGTCGCCGACCGCGCCGACGACCGTGCTGCCGTCGGGCGTGTACGTGACGGCGTTGATGTCGTCGCTGCTCCCCGTGAACGTCGCCGTCTGCCGCCCGCTGCGCACGTCCCACAGCCGTACGGTCCGGTCGATGCCCCCGGAGGCGACCTGGCGGCCGTCCGGTGAGAGCGCCGCGCCCAGCACCTCGTCGGAGTGTCCCTCTAGGACGGCGAGTCGGCGGAGTCGGGCACTGTCCCAGACCCGTACGGTCCGGTCGGCGCCCGCCGAGACGAGGGCCCGGCCGTTCTTCGCGTACGCCAGCGCGTTGAGGGTGCCCTTGTGACCGGTCCGGGAGGCGGCGAGCCGGGTGGTCCGGCCGGTGTCCCACAGCTGGACCGTGCCGTCGGCGGTCGCGACGGCGAGCCGGCGTCCGCGCGGGTCGAAGGCGACCGCCCGGGACCCCTTCGTACTCGCGGAGAGCAGCGCCTTCCTGCGGTGGCTCGCGATGTCCCACAGGCTCACGGGCCCGTCCGTGGAGGTCGCCGCGAGCGTACGGCCGTCGGGGCTGAAGGCGACCGAGCGGACGCGTCCGGGGATGGGGAACGTGGCGGTCCTGCGGTGGTCGGAGACGCGCCGCAGGGTGACCGTGCCGTCCGAACTGGCCGTCGCCAGCGAACGGTTGTCCGGCGCGAAGGCAACCGCGTTGACCGGCCCGGTGTGTCCGCCGAGCCGGGCGGAGAAGGGCTGCGACTGGGTGCTGAGCAGGGCGCCGCGCGCCTCGGCGGTGGCTCCGGCGCGGTAGGCCTCCTCGGCGAGCAGCATCGACGCCTCCGGCCGGCCCCCGGCGAGGGACGCGGAGCGTACGGCGAGGGCCTGGGAGCGGGCGATCCGTTCCTGGTCGAGGGCGCCCGCGCGCTGCTGGTAGGCAAGGGCGCCGGCGGTCAGGGCGAGGCCCAACAAAACGGCGAGCGTGGCCAGCATGCCTTGGCGCAGCCGGACCTGGCGTCTGGCCTGGGCCCTGCGGCCGTCCTCCTCCGCCTGCCCGGCCCGCAGGAACTCCTCCTCACCGGAACTGAGCCGGCTCCAGCCCTCCAGCTCGTCGGCCCACGCCCGTGCGGTGTCCAGTCGGGTGCCCCGGTAGAGGGCGGACGGGTCGCGGTTCTCGCGCTCCCATTCGGCGGCGGCGTGGGCGAGTTGCTGGTGGAGCAGCAGGCCTGCCCGGTCGGCGTGGATCCAGTCGCGCAGTCGGGGCCAGGCGTGCAGCAGGGCCTCGTGGGTGATCTCCACGGTGTCGCTGTCGAGGGTGATCAGCCGGGCCCGTACGAAGGCGTCGAGCGCGGCGGCGGCGCCGTCCGCGTCGGCGAGCTGTGCCATCAGGGCGGCGCGGCTCATCCGGCGCCGGGTCGCGCCGGTGCCGTCGGCGACATGGACCAGCCGGGACAGGACGCGCCGGATGGTCTTCTGCTCGGCCGGGTACAGCTGGGCGAACACGCTTTCGGCGGTGCGGGCGATGGCGCCCCGGATGCCGCCGGCCCGCTCGTACCCGGCGACGGTCAGCGCGGACTTGTCGCGGCGCTGCCAGGTGGCGAGCAGGGCGTGGGAGATGAGAGGAAGGGCGCCGGAGGGGGTGTCGTCGCTGTGCGCCGTCGTACCGGGCTCGTCGCTCAGGCCGGCGTCGCGCAACAGCAGGGGCACGAGGCCCGCTTCGAGGGTGACTCCGGCGAGTTCCGCCGGACGTGTGATCGATTCTCGCAGTTCCGCCACGGTCATCGGGGAGAGGACGAAGAGTCCGTCGGTGAGGACCGGGGTGAGTTCGGGGTGGTCCAGACAGTTGCCGGTGAAGTCGGCCCGCATGCCGAGCACCACCACGGCGGGGTCGTGCGCGCGCTCCGCCGATCGCGCGGTCGCGAGCGTACAGAGCACCCGGACGAAGGCGCGCCGCTCCTCCGCGTCGGTGCACAGGGTGAACAGCTCCTCGAACTGATCGACGATCAGGACGGGTCGCGGGGGCGGCGGCCGCCGGTCCCCGGCGGTCGCGGGTGACGGATCGTCCGCCATCGCGCGTACGGCGTCGAGCAGCGCGTCAGGGTTGCGCCGCACGTCGTCCACGGTGATGCCGAGGTCGCCGCCCACCGCCTTCGCGGTGCGTTCCAGCAGTTCGTCCAGCGGGCGCGAGGTGGGCGTGAGGGGCACCACCGGCCAGCGGTCGGCCCCGGGCATGGGGAAGTCGCCGCGCCGCAGGGCGGTGACGAGACCGGCGTTGAGCAGGGACGACTTTCCCGCGCCCGAGGGGGCGACCAGCATCAGCGGTCCGCTCCCGACCCGGGCGAAGACCCGCTCGACGAGTGCGGCCGTCGCCCGCTCCCGTCCGAAGAACCACTCCGCGTCCTGCGGGGTGAACGCCGACAGACCGCGGTACGGACAGGCGACGTCGGCCTGCCCTTCGGGGCCGCCGGACTCGGCCCGGCCGACGTCTTCCGGCGACGACGGCTGCTGCTGCACCAGCCGCAGCAACTCGCCGTCGGCGCACAGCACTTGGTCGCAGAGCCGGGCGACGTCGACGGTCGCGCGCTTCGTACCGGTCTCGATCTTGCTGAGGTAGCCCTTGCTGTAGTGCGTCTGACGGGCCAGGTCGGTGAGCGACAGCCCGCGTTCCTGCCTCAGTCTTCTCAGTTGGGCGGGGAAGGACCGCGTGGTCGGCGCGGCCTGGTCCCGTTCGTTCCGGTGGTCTGTTCTATCTCCGTACAGCGGCTCGCCCAAGGCGTCCCCCATGGCAGTGTGCCCAAGCCGTGAGACGGCGGGGGCCCAGGTTACTGCGGGGGCGGTCGGGGCAACCAAGCCTTTCACTCGGAGTGGCGAAAACACGAACGTCCGGAACCGCGGGCAGTCGGTTCCGGACGTTCGTCGGACGGTCAGGTCAGAAAGACCGCACAGGAGTTTCTGTTCACCCACTGGTGCGAGCTGATGTTGTCGTTCACCGGGGCGCCGTTGCTGAACCGGCTGTCGGACAGGTCGTCTGCGTACAGCTCCCCCGGCAGGAGGCAGACGTGGCCGCCGCTGACGTCGGAGTTCTCGTAGAACTTGGCGACGTCCGGGCCGCCGGGATATCCACGGTTCATGACCGCCGACGCCCTGTCGTCGGCGTCGGGTCCCCAGTCGCCGCTCACCGGGATGCCCGGCAGAGGGTTGCCCAGGCAGTTCGGGGCGTCCCAGGCGTAGATCCTGCCGTCGCGCGGACCGACCTTGTCGGCGCAGCCCGCGACGACGCTTTCGGCCGCCTGCGCGGCCGTGGTGGGAACGGCGACGCCGAGCACGGTGAGCCCGAGGAGCGTCGCTGTGGTGGTGAGCCTGCGCATCGTGTGTTCCCCCCTCGCGTTGGTGTGACGTGCGGCTCGGGCAGGGGCCGGGCGGCCCGGGGTGGTCGGTCCCGGGCCGCCCGTGCCGGCCGGACTGATCAGGTCAGCAGGGTTCCGCAGGCGTCGCGGTTCACCCACTGGTGCGACATGATGTTGTTGTCCACCGTGATGTTGTTGGTGAACGTGTTGTCGGTCAGGTTGTCGGCGTACAGCTCGCCCGGCAGGAGGCAGGTGTGGCCTCCGCCGCGGCCCGTCAGGTAGTAGAACTTGACGATCGCGTTGTTGCCGGTGAAGCCGCGGTTCATGACGGACGAGGCCCTGTTGCTGGCGTTGCCCCAGTTGTCGCTGTTCCCCGCGTCGACGATGATCGGGTCGCCCTGGCAGTCCTGGAAGTCCCAGGCGTACATGTTGCCGTTGCGCGCCCCCCACTTGCTGTCACAGCCGGGGCCGCGGACGGCACTGTCGGCCGCCTGCGAGGTGGTGGCGGGTACGACGACACCCAGGGCGGTGAGCCCGAGAAGCGCTGCCGTGACGGTGAACTTGCGCATGGTGTTTCCCCTCGTTTCGTTGGTGATGCGTGGGTGGTGGTGCGCCGGTGGCGGCACGTCGGGCGGTGGCCCGTGTGCCGTCACCGGTGGGCGGTGTGCGTCCGGGGCACGAGGTGGTCAGTCGCGCTCCGGAACGATGCGCACCGCCCGGTCGTAGGCCTGCCGACCGAGGTCGCGGTAGGTGTCGACGTCCTTGCCGAACCGGTCGCGCAGGCGGTCCTGGTAGTACGTCTCCCGGGCCGACGCCACGGCTCGGAGGGACGTCTCACGGGCGCAGGTCGCGTCCGCGACGGCGGTCTTCCGCTCGGCGGCGAACGCCTCGTCGGCGCGGGCGGCGCCCAGCCGACTGGTGTTGACCCGGGCGGCGTCGCGGGCCGCCTGGGGGTCCTTGTAGGGCTGTCCGGCCTTCTTCATGCACCGGGACCACGCCGCCAGCGCCGAGGTGAGCCGGCGGTCCTTCATGAGCTCATCGGCGTAGAGGGCGTTGAGGCCCATGGCGACCTTGCTCGTGCGGAACCACTCGGCCGGGTCGCCGTAGAGCTTGCGCTCGGCCTCTTCCGTGCAGCCGCCGAGCTGTTTGCGGATCTCCCCGCCGCCCGGCAGCGGTGCCGTGAGCATGCGGGCGCTTTCGCCGCCGTCGAGCGCGGTGTCGAAGGCGGCGCGCCTGGACGCGGAGAGGCCCTGGCGGTAGGTGCCGATGGGGTTGCGCTCATGGACGCGCTCGCTCTTCGCGTCGATCCGGCCGCCGTAGCCGTACGTACGGGCCCACGCCACGTCGTCCTGGACGTAGCGCACCGGGCGGCTCTCGCGCAGGGTCAGTGTGCGGTCCTCCCAGTATTCGAAGCCGTGGCGTTTCATGCACCGCTTCGTCAGGCGCTGCTGGGCGTCGCTGACGCGCAGCTCCTGCTGCCAGGTCAGCGGCTCGGGCCGGGCCTGACGGGCGGCCGTGGTGGCCGGGCCCGACCTTGCGGCACCGGTGTCTTCGGTGCATCCGGTCGCGGTGGCCGTCACGGCCGTCACGACTGCGCACAGCGACATGAGCGTGCGTCTCATGGGTCCAGCCCCCCTTTGGCCTCAGTGGTCCGTCCTGCTGCGTGCTGACGAATCCAGAGTTGCCCCGCCGCTCACCGGGGTCGACGGGTTTCCTGTTGCCCGCCGGGCGGGCGGCCGGGAAACAGGTAGTGACCAGGGGAAACACGGGGTTGGAGGCAACGCCGGAGTCGTACGCGAAGGCGGGCGAGCGCCACAGCGGAGTCATGGCGGGCACATGGCGGACTCAAAGCGGAACCCTGTCTTGCAGAAAGCCCTGCGCAATCCATTGACGCGCACATGCCTCCCTCTTATCTTCTGACCGAAGTTCCGTACAAGAGACGAAATTTCGAACAACAACCTCACGCCTCAGGGCAGTTCACGCAGAAATGGGACGAGCGTTGAACAGAACCCTCAGGGCGGTCCTCGCCCTGCTCACCTCGGTGGCCGCCCTGCTGGGCCTCACCACCGCCCTCGGCGGCTCGGCCACGGCCGCGGCCCCGCCCGCCGGGCAGGCGACGCGGTACACCATGACCGCGTTCACCAACAGCAGCGAGTCGAACATGTACGTCTACGACTCGCCCGACGCGACCGGCTTCACCCTCCAGAAGGGCCCGGCGTACACCCCGCCCTCCGGCCTGATCCGCGACCCCAGCATCTTCAAGCACACGGACGGCTACTACTACCTGACGTACACCACCCGCACCTGGTCCGCGCTGTCGACCACCATCGGCTTCGCCCGCTCCACCGACCGTGTCAACTGGACCTTCCTGTACGACTACACGGTCCCGATCAGCGGTCTGCAGCGCGCCTGGGCGCCGGAGTGGTTCGTCGACAGCAACGGCAGCGTCAACATCATCCTGTCGGCGTCGATCGCGGCCGACGGTGAGTGGATCTTCAAGCCGTACAAGCTGACGGCGACGAACTCCTCCCTCACCGCCTGGTCCACGCCGACCCTCCTGTCGGGCATCGGCCCGAACTACATCGACACCTTCATCGTCAAGATCGGCTCGACGTACCACGCGTTCACCAAGAACGAGACGACGAAGTACATCGAGTACGCGACCTCCTCCAGCCTCACCGGCCCGTACACCATCCAGAAGACGGGCAACTGGGCGGGATTCGGCTCCGGAATGGAGGGCCCGGCGCTCGTCCAGCTCGACAACGGTGGCTGGCGGATCTACTACGACGCCTACGGCGCCGGGAAGTACTGGTACAGCGACAGCTACGACAACTTCGCCACCTGGTCGACCCCGACCGAACTGCCGGGTCTCACGGGCTTCGTACGCCATCTGACCGTGCTGAAGGAGACCGTCTCCGGCGGCGTCACCCTGCCGACGAACACCACCCGGTCCCTCCAGTCCGTCAACTACACGAGCCGCTACGCCGTGGCCCGCTCCGACAACCTCGGCTACGTCGACCCGGTGACGTCCTCCAGCACCACGGCCGTCAAGCAGAGCGCGACGTTCACGATCGTGCCCGGTCTCGCGGACTCCAACTGCTACTCGTTCCGCAACTCCTCCGGCCGCTACCTCCGGCACTGGGACTTCCGGGTCCGCTTCGACGCGGACGACGGCACGACCGTGTTCGACAAGGACGCCACGTACTGCGCCCGCCCGGGCACGACCTCCGGCTCGGTCCGCCTGGAGTCGTACAACTACCCCGGCCGCTACATCCGCCACTACAACTACGAGCTGCGTGTGGACCAGTACCAGGCCACGGACACGTTCCGCGCCGACAGCTCCTTCACGGCGGTGAACCCCTGGGCATGACGGCCCTGCCTTCCTGAGAGCACCCACGAGCGCCGGGCGGGCCGGACATTCCGGCCCGCCCGGCGCTCGATCAACACCGCTCGGCACTCGGAAGCCGAGCCCACCACACCCACCCCGTCCGACGCTGGAAACCGGATGCCCCCAGCCCGTCCGGCGTTTGAGGACGAGGCCGTTCAGGCCGAAGCGGGGGGCTGGGGGCGGCAGCCCCCAGGGATGGGACGGGTAGGGGCGGCGGGGGCGAGAAAATCCCCCGCCGCCAGCCGGACGCCGAACGCCGAACGCCGAACGGGACGGTACCGACTACCGACTACCGCGTCGCCACCGCGCCAGGCGCCGGCACATACCCCGCAGGCCGAGCCGTGAACGTCCCCCGCCCCTGCGTCCGACTCCGCAAACGGGTCGCGTATCCGAACAGCTCAGCCAGCGGCACAGTCGCGGTGACCACCACGGCCCCCGCCCGCGCAACCGACTCCGACACCCGCCCACGCCGAGCCGCCAGATCACCGATCACCCCGCCCACGGCATCCGCAGGCACACTGACCGTCACCTCGGCAACAGGCTCCAGCACCGCCATCGCACCGACACGCATGGCCTCCCGCAACCCGAACCGCCCGGCCGCACGGAACGCCATCTCCGAGGAGTCCTTGGAGTGAGTCGCGCCATCGGTCAGCGTGACGCTCACCCCGGTCACGGGGTGCCCCCCGAGCGGCCCCTCAGCGAGCGCGTCACGACACCCGGCCTCCACCGCACGAACGAACTCCTGCGGCACACGCCCACCGACGACGGTGGACCGGAAGGCGAACCCGGTGGCCGCACCGCCGACACCGTCGACATCCGCCGCCAGGGGCGCCACGTCGAGGACGACATGCGCGAACTGCCCCGCCCCACCGTCCTGTTTGACGTGCCGGTAAACCAGCCCGGACACCCCTCGGACCATCGTCTCGCGATAGGCCACCCGAGGCCGCCCCACCCCGACCTCCAGCCCATGTGTCTGCCGGACCTTCTCCACCGCGACCTCCAGATGAAGTTCGCCCATGCCCGACAGCACGGTCTGCCCGGTCTCGGGATCGGTCCGGACGACCAGCGAGGGGTCCTCCTCGACCAGCCGTACCAGCGCCGACGCCAGCCGCTCGGTGTCCGTACTCCGGCGCGCCTCGACCGCCACGGACACGACCGGTTCGGCGACGGACGGCGGTTCGAGGAGCAGCGGCGCCGTCGGTGCGCACAGCGTCGTCCCCGCGCGGGCGGTCTTCAGCCCGACCAGGGCGACGATGTCGCCGGCCACGGCCCGGTCCAGCTCGGCGTGCCGGTCCGCCTGGACCCGCAGGATCCGGCCGATCCGCTCACCGCGCCGCGTACCCGCGTCCATCACCACGTCTCCCTTCCGGATCGTCCCCGAGTACACCCGTACATAGGTCAGCCGCCCAGTGGCCGTCGCGTTCACCTTGAACGCCAGGGCCGCGAACGGCGCCTGCGGGTCGGCGTCCCGCTCCTGCTCCACTCCGGCGTGCGTACCGCGTACGGCGGGCACGTCGACCGGCGAGGGCAGATAGGCCACGACCGCGTCGAGCAGCGGTTCGATACCGCGGTTGCGGTAGGCGGAGCCGCACAGCACGACCACACCGTCGCCGGTACGGGTCAGGTCGCGCAGCGCCGAGGCCAGCGTGTCCGCGGAGAGCGTGTGCTCCGCGCAGAACTCGTCCAGTGCCACGGGATGGAGTTCCGCCACGGTCTCCTCCAGCCGCCGTCGCCGCCGGTGCGCCTCGTCCCGCAGGTCGTCCGGCACCGGCTGCTCCTCGACCACGTCACTGCCGTCGGCCCAGACCAGCGCCCGCATCCGCAGCAGATCCACGACACCGGTGAACCCGTCCTCCGTGCCGATCGGCAACTGCACGACCAGCGGGGCCGGATGCAGCCGCTGCCGGATGGACTCGACCGCCGCGTCGAGGTCGGCACCGGCGCGGTCCAGCTTGTTGACGAACGCGATCCGGGGTACGCCGTGCCGGTCCGCCTGCCGCCAAACCGACTCGCTCTGCGGCTCGACGCCGGCGACCGCGTCGAACACCGCGATCGCGCCGTCGAGCACCCGAAGCGAACGCTCCACCTCGTCGGCGAAGTCGACATGCCCGGGGGTGTCGATCAGATTGATCCGGTGACCGTCCCAGTCACAGCTGACGGCGGCCGCGAAGATGGTGATCCCGCGGTCGCGTTCCTGAGGATCGAAGTCCGTGATGGTCGTGCCGTCATGGACCTCGCCACGCTTGTGCGTGGTCCCGGTGAGGTACAGGATCCGTTCGGTGACGGTGGTCTTCCCGGCGTCGACGTGGGCGAGGATGCCCAGGTTGCGGACGGCGTTCAGGACGCGGGTGGGGTTGAGGTCGTTGCGCATGGCCCATGGCCTTTCGAGTGCTCTGCGTCAGGGCAGTTCGGGCAGCGCGATTCCCGGGACGGACCGGACGACCTGTCGCTCCGTCACGGGGACGGGAGTCGAAGTCGAGGAAGGTCAGAGATGCGTCACGGGCATCCGGTACCGGCCGCGCAGCGGGCACCGGACCGACGAGGACACGAGGATCACCTCGTACTGGGAACGGGGAACGACGACAGCGGTGCGGTCACACACGGCCGGGCTCCCCTCAGTCAGTGTTCGTCACTCGTCACGAAGAGCGCGCCGCATACTCGTGCGGCGCGCGATGTGCAGCGAGTCTAGGGAAGCCGACGCCGACGGAGCACGCTATTTATTCCTCCGGCCCGGATGCCCTCACCGGCCCCGATGCCTTCACCGAGTCAGCTTCCCTCACCGGCCCGGATCGATGGCGACGAGCACCGCCGACCGCTCCTCCGGCAACCCCACCCGCAGGACACGCCCGCCCTCGTCCCAGTCCAGCGTCGTAGCCGCCCCCGCCTCGAACAGCACCCGCGGCCGTCGCCCACCCCCGACCCACGGCAGCGGCACGGTCACCTGCTCCGGCGCCCCGTCCCGACGCCACAGCGCCAGCAGGGTCGTACCGTCGACGGCCGTGAGCGCGAGGGCGAGCAGCCCGTCACGCCACCCCGGCAACCCCAGGGGCCAGCGCGGACGAGCCCCCGGGAGCAGCTGCCGATAGCTCTTGTACGTCTCCAACGCACGTCGTACGAGGTCCAGTTGGGCCTCAGTCAGCAGATCCGGACGTCCGCTCAGGTGCACCCGGCCGAGCATCGCGGACACCAGCACCATGCCCAGCTCGGCGTCGGTGTGCTCCGGCAGCGGGTACGCCCAGACGGCACCCTGCTCCGGGGTGACGGCCGTGGGCGCGGCGGCGGCGATGGCGGGCAGAAGCCGGAAGTCCTGCTGATCGGTGACGGAGTGGATGGGCAGTCGGGACAGCATGGCCTGGTCCGTGCGGCTGCCGCCTGCCGCGCAGCTCTCCAGGACCAGGGTGGGATGGCGGTCGAGGACGCCGTCGAGCCAGTCGAGGTAGGCGCGGTTGTGACCGAGCAGCCCGTCGCCGACGCTCTGCCCCACCACACCGTCGGTCCCCGCGCCGATGTCGATGTTGTAGTCGAGCTTGAGATAACCGACCCCGTACTCCCGTACGAGGCGGTCCACGACCCCGTCGAGATGGGCGCGGGCGGCCGGGTGCCGAAGGTCGAGCTGGTGACGGCCCCACTCCACGACCCGTACGCCGTCCCCGCGGAAGAACGCCTCGTCGGGGAGCGCGGCGGCGATCGGGCTGCGTACGCCGACGACCTCCGGCTCCAGCCACAGACCTGGCACCATGCCCGCCGCCCGGATCCGGTCCAGCACCTCACCGAGTCCCCCGGGGAAGCGGGACGCCGACTCCTCCCACGCACCGACCGCGTCCCACCAGCCGGGCACGCCGCCGGGGCCGACGGTGCCGGGCGGCTCGGCGTCGTACCAGCCGGCGTCGATACAGAACACCTCGGCACCGGTGGCGGCCGCCGCGTCCACCAGCGGCAGCAAGGCCTTGGTGGTGGGTTCGCCCATGAGGCTGTTCATGAAGTCGTTGAAGACGACGGGCAACCGCTCGTGGTCGGGGTGCGGACGGCGGGTGGCGCGGCGGTGCTCGGTGAGCGCCGCGAGCGCGGCCTCGAAGCCTCCGGACGGTACGAGGGCGACCGCGACGGGGACGGTTCGGAACGACTCACCGGGCGCGAGACGGCGGCGCCACTGGTGTTCGCGGTCCGTGGGCCCGGACAGGGCGAGATACACGTCGTCGAAGCGGTCGCCGAGTTCGGCGTGCCAGGAGCCGTTGTGCTCGATCTGCCACATCAGGGCGCGGCCGGTCGCCGTCTCCTGAACGCAGCCCATCGGCAGGTGCTCGGAGGAGGACCATGACCCGGTGCTGGTCACGGCGACCCGGTTCTTCGACCCGGTCTGTCCGAACGGCACCATCCCGACGTCGTACAGCCCTCGCTCGGCGAGCGTGGCCCGCGCCCACCGGAACTCCCCGCTCCACGGATTGGCGGCCAGCCACAACGCCAGCCCGTCCTCCCAGCGCTCGTCCTCGGGCAGCCGACGGGCGAGGTTGGAGAGAACGAAGGAGGAGACGTACTCCAGGGTGACGGGCTGGTCACCGACGTTCTCCACCTGCGCCTCCGCATGCAGCACGGGCACGTCACCGCGCAGGGTGTACAGGGCCGTGACACTCAGTCCCCCGACTGCGTCGGACATACGGACCCGCAGAGTCCGCACCGCGCCGCCGTCGCCCGAGCCCTCCTCGTGCCCGACGTAACGCAGCGCCCTCGCGGCGGCGCCGTCCACATGCCGTTTGCCGGAGGTCCCCAGCCGGCCCCCGCCCGTGGTCTGCACCTCGACCAGCGGCAACGCCCGGTGCGTCAGCCACGCGCATACGTCGGGTTCGCGCACGGGGTCGGGCATCGAGGCCACGTCACCGGCGGCCAGCAGCCGCGCGGGGCCCTCCTGGCCGAGGTCGATGAGCAAGGACAGCGCGTCGGATCCCCAGCGAAGGTGGGACGTGGACATGGGTGGGGCACTCCAGAGTCAGAACAGGGAGCAGAAAACGTTTACTGACGAGGGTGACCGTAGCCCCCGACCCGATGGATCGCAAGGGAGGGCGAGGGAAGGGAACACAAACGACGGAAGGGAACACAAAAAACCGCACCGACCGGGAATCGGTCAGTGCGGTGAAAGTGTCCGAGGGGGGACTTGAACCCCCACGCCCGATAAAGGGCACTAGCACCTCAAGCTAGCGCGTCTGCCATTCCGCCACCCGGACTAGGTGTCTGCCGCCTTGCCAGGGGTGTTCCCCGCGGCGACATGGACAACAATACCAAGCTTTCGGAGTGCCTTTCACCTGCATATCCGGGCCTCTGGCGGGGCCGCGCGCACCTCTCACGGGCAGGCGCGCGCGACCTCACCGGGGGTGATCGGGCGATCACGAACCGGCCATGTCAGGCCACGGAGGGCATGAGGTGGTACTCGGGGAAATTCCCTGGGAGCCGCTCCCCCGCGGGGCCCTGCGTGACCGCCTTCACCAGTAGCTCGCCACCGACGAAGGCCCCGCGCCAGGACGCGCCGAAGCCGCCGAACAGCTCCTCGCGGTCCCCGCGCGAGCGGGGGGCGCCATGGCCGACCTTGAACGCGCGGATCTGCGGGGCGAGCCGCTCGTAGGTCGCCCGGTCGTCGGTGGACAGGGTGGCGACGAGCGCGCCGTTCGAGGCGTTCATGGCGGCGAGCAGCTCGGCCTCGGTGTCGACCAGCACGATCGTGTCGACCGGGCCGAAGGGTTCCGCGTGGTGCAGCGGTGAGGACGGCGGCGGGTTCAGGAGCGTGACGGGCTGGACGTACGCCCCCGTGTCCTGACCCGGCAGGAAGCGCGCCTCGGCCGACCTGCCCCGGTGCAGCGGGACGGCCCCGCGGTCGATGGCCTCGGTGACCTGGTCGGTCAGTTCCTTGGCCTTGGCCGCGTTGATGACGGGACCGAAGTCCAACCGCGGGTACGGGTCGTCGGGGTGCTCCACCGCCAGGGGGTGGCCGACCCTGAGGGTGCGGACCGCCGGGAGGTACGCCGCCAGGAACTCGTCGAACAGCTCACGCTGGACGACGAAGCGCGGGTACGCCGTGCAGCGCTGTTTGCCGTAGTCGAAGAGTTTGGGGACGACCGCGGTGAGCGCGTCCCAGTCGGTGTGGTTCCAGATGCCCCAGGTGTTCAGTCCCTCCTGTTCGAGTACGTGTCGTTTGCCGAGGTCGGCGACTGCCGTGGCCACGGCGGCGCCGGTGTCGCGGCCGCCGACGAAGGAGACGCAGCCGATCTCGGGAGCGCGGACGAGCGCCTCGGACAGCTCGCCTCCGCTGCCGCTGACAAGGGTGACGGGGATCCCTTCGCGTGCGGCGAGCGCACCGGCCAGGGTGAGGCAGGAGACGCCGCCGTCGGTCGGGGTCTTGGCGATGACCGCGTTCCCTGCCAGTGCCTGTACCAGCATTGCGTGAACGAGCACGCTCATCGGGTAGTTCCAGCTGGCGATGTTGGACACCGGACCGTCCAGCGGGACCCGGCCCTCGACCATGGGCTCGATGCCGTCGACGTACCAGCGCACCCCGTCGATGGCCCGGTCCACGTCGGCCTGGGCGAGCCGCCAGGGTTTGCCGATCTCCCAGACGAGGAGGAGGGCGAGGAGTTCACGGTGCTGGGTGAGGGCGTCGAGGGTCGCGGCGACCCTGGCGCGGCGTTCGTCGAGAGGGACGTGGCGCCACGCGCGGTGCTGGTCGAGCGCGGCGCGTACGGCGTGGTGGGCGGTGGGGCCGTCCAGACGGGGCGGGCCCGCTATGGGGCGGCCGTCGACGGGGCTGGTGGCGGGCAGGACGCGGCCGTCGGCCTGCCAGGAGCCGTTCCAGAGGTTGAGGACGCGGTCGTCCCGGAAGGCCTCGGGGGCGACCGCGAGGCAGCGTTGCCAGGCGTCGTTCCAGGATGTGCCTGATTTGAGGGTGAGGGTGGTCGGGGTGGTCGGGGTGGCTGGGGTGGCTGGGGTGGCTGGGGTGGTTGCCATCGGGTTGCTCCGCTCTCGGTGCACAGTCGGGGGCGGGGTCGTGCATGGCTGTTGAGCACGTCGGCGAGACGCAGCGTCAAGTCACCGCGTCTCGCCGACGAATGAGGTCACGCCTCCTCGTCCAGCGCGGCGAGTGCGAGGCGAGCGGTCTCGGTCGGCGTGCCGCCCACGCGTACGCCTGCCGCCTCCAGCGCATCCTTCTTCGCCTGCGCGGTGCCGGAGGAGCCGGAGACGATGGCGCCCGCGTGGCCCATGGTCTTGCCCTCGGGAGCGGTGAAGCCGGCGATGTAGCCGACGACCGGTTTGGTGACGTGGTCGCGGATGTACGCGGCGGCCCGTTCCTCGGCGTCACCGCCGATCTCGCCGATGAGGACGATGAGTTCGGTGTCGGGGTCGTCCTGGAAGGCGGCCAGGCAGTCGATGTGGGTGGTGCCGACGACGGGGTCGCCGCCGATGCCGACGCAGGTGGAGAAGCCGATGTCGCGAAGTTCGTACATGAGTTGGTAGGTGAGCGTGCCGGACTTGGAGACCAGGCCGATGCGTCCCGGTTTGGTGATGTCGGCGGGGATGATGCCCGCGTTGGACTGGCCGGGGCTGATCAGTCCAGGGCAGTTGGGGCCGACGACGCGGACGCCCCTGGCCTGCGCGTACGCGGTGAAGGCGACGGAGTCGTGGACGGGGATGCCCTCGGTGATGACGACCGCGAGGCCGATACCGGCGTCGGCGGCCTCGACGACCGCGCCCTTGGCGAAGGCGGGCGGGACGAAGACGACGGTCGTGTCGGCACCGGTCGCCTCCATACCCTCGCCGACGGAGCCGAAGACGGGCACGGCGATGGGGGCGCCTCCCAGGCCCTCAAGGCAGTGGGGGACATCGAAGTCGACCGTCTGCCCGGCCTTGCGGGGGTTGACACCGCCGACGACGTTCGTGCCGGCGGCGAGCATGCGGCGGGTGTGCTTCATGCCCTCGCCACCGGTCATGCCCTGGACGAGGACCTTGCTCTCCCGGGTGAGGTAAATGGCCATGTCCGGTCTCCTCAGGCTGTGTCGGCGAGTTCGGCGGCCCGGCGCGCGGCGCCGTCCATCGTGGCGGCCTGCTGGACCAGCGGGTGTGCGCGCTCGTCGAGGATCGCGCGACCGCGTACGGCGTTGTTGCCGTCGAGGCGGACGACGAGCGGTTTGGTCAACTGGACGGCTTCCAGGGCCCGCACGATGCCGTCGGCGACCGCGTCGCAGGCGGTGATGCCGCCGAAGACGTTGACGAGGACGGACTTCACGGCCGGGTCGGAGAGGATGACGGAGAGCCCGTCGGCCATGATCTGGGCCGACGCTCCGCCGCCGATGTCGAGGAAGTTGGCGGGGCGGGCGCCGCAGCCCGCGACGACGTCGAGGGTGGACATGACGAGACCGGCGCCGTTGCCGATGATGCCGACCTCGCCGTCCAGCTTCACGTAGTTGAGGCCCTTCGCGGCGGCGGCCGCCTCCAGCGGGTCGTCGCGGGCGAAGCCCTCGTCTCCCCAACGGGCCTGTCGGAAGCCCGCGTTGTCGTCGAGGGTGACCTTGCCGTCGAGGGCGAGGATCCGGCCCTGTTCCGTGCGGACGAGCGGGTTGACCTCGACGAGAAGGGCGTCCTCGCGGATCAGTACCTGCCAGAGCCGCACGAGGACGTCGACGGTCGTCGGCGGCAGGCCCGCCGCTTCGGCGATCTCGGCCGCCTTCGCCGAGGTCACACCCTCGACGGGGTCGATGGGAATGCGGGCCACGGCCTCCGGCCTGGTCGCCGCCACCTCCTCGATCTCCATGCCGCCCTCGGCCGAGGCGATCGCGAGGAAGCGGCCGGCCGCGCGGTCGAGGACGTACGAGACGTAGAACTCGCTGTCGATCGCGACGGGTTCGGCCACCATCACCTTGTGGACGGTGTGGCCCTTGATGTCCATGCCGAGGATCTGCCGTGCGGTCAGTTCGGTGGCGGCGGGGTCGGCGGCGAGCTTCACTCCGCCGGCCTTGCCCCGCCCGCCGGTCTTCACCTGGGCCTTGACGACGACGCGTCCGCCCAGCCTGCGGGCTATTTCGCGTGCTTCCTTGGGCGAGTCGGTGACCTCGGCCCGTGGCACGGAGATGCCGTGTTCCTCGAAGAGTTCCCTTGCCTGGTGTTCGTACAGGTCCATTCCGGCTCCTGACTCAAAAGTGCCGCACGCCCCCTGGACACCACCCATCGGATGCGGGATAACAAGCTTCATACAGTATTCGTCGACTGTATGCAATCAACCGCGAGAGCGTTCCAACCCCTACGAAGGGACAGGACTTCGCCATGCCCGACGGCAACAGCCAGGACCTCATTTCCGGTGGTCACCTCGTCGCCAAGGCACTCAAAGCGGAGGGTGTGGAGGTCATCTACACCTTGTGCGGCGGCCACATCATCGACATCTACGACGGCTGCGTCGACGAGGGCATCGAGGTCGTCGACGTACGCCACGAGCAGGTGGCCGCGCACGCGGCCGACGGCTACGCACGCATCACCGGCAAGCCCGGCTGCGCGGTCGTCACCGCGGGTCCGGGTACGACCGACGCCGTGACCGGTGTCGCCAACGCCTTCCGCGCCGAGTCCCCCATGCTGCTGATCGGCGGCCAGGGCGCGCACACGCAACACAAGATGGGGTCCCTGCAGGACCTGCCGCACGTCGACATGATGACGCCGATCACCAAGTTCGCGGCGACCGTGCCGGACACGGCGCGCGCCGCCGACATGGTGTCGATGGCGTTCCGCGAGTGCTACCACGGCGCGCCCGGCCCCTCCTTCCTGGAGATCCCGCGCGACGTCCTGGACGCCAAGGTGCCCGTGGAGAAGGCACGGGTACCGAAGGCGGGCGCCTACCGGGCCTCGACCCGCTCGGCCGGCGACCCCGAGGCCATAGAGAAGCTCGCCGACCTGCTGGTGCACGCCGAGAAGCCCGCGATCCTGCTGGGCAGCCAGGTGTGGACGACCCGCGGCACCGAGTCCGCCATCGAACTGGTGCGTACGTTGAACATCCCTGCGTACATGAACGGCGCCGGCCGCGGCACGCTCCCGCCCGGCGACCCGCACCACTTCCAGCTCTCCCGCCGCTACGCCTTCTCAGGCGCCGACGTCATCGTCATCGTCGGTACGCCCTTCGACTTCCGCATGGGCTACGGCAAGCGGCTGTCGCCGGACGCGACCGTCGTACAGATCGACCTCGACTACCGGACCGTCGGCAAGAACCGCGACATCGACCTCGGGATCGTGGGCGACGCCGGGCTGGTCCTGAAGTCGGTGACCGAGGCGGCCTCCGGGCGCATCAACGGGGGCGCGTCGAAACGCAAGGAGTGGCTCGACGAGCTGCGCGCCGCCGAGCAGACCGCCATCGAGAAGCGGCTGCCCAGCCTGAAGTCCGACGCCTCGCCGATCCACCCGTACCGGCTGGTCAGCGAGATCAACGACTTCCTCACCGAGGACTCCGTCTACATCGGCGACGGCGGCGACATCGTCACCTTCTCCGGTCAGGTCGTGCAGCCCAAGTCACCCGGGCACTGGATGGACCCTGGCCCCCTCGGCACGCTCGGCGTCGGCGTCCCCTTCGTGCTCGCCGCCAAGAAGGCACGGCCCGACAAGGAAGTGGTGGCCCTCTTCGGTGACGGCGCCTTCTCCCTCACCGGCTGGGACTTCGAGACCCTCGTCCGCTACGACCTCCCCTTCGTCGGCATCGTCGGCAACAACTCCTCCATGAACCAGATCCGCTACGGCCAGGCCGCCAAGTACGGCCTGGAGCGCGAGCGGGTCGGCAACACCCTCGGCGACGTCCACTACGACAAGTTCGCTCAGATGCTGGGCGGTTACGGCGAAGAGGTCCGCGACCCCGCCGACATCGGCCCCGCGCTGCGGCGTGCTCGCGAGTCGGGCAAGCCGTCGCTGATCAACGTCTGGGTCGACCCGGACGCGTACGCCCCCGGAACCATGAACCAGACGATGTACAAGTGAGGTGACCCCGGTGACCACCGAGACCGCCACGACAGACGCCACCGCCCAGCCCTCGCCGCCCGGCAAGGCGCTCGCGGGCATCCGTGTCCTCGACATGACGCACGTCCAGTCCGGTCCCTCCGCCACCCAGCTGCTGGCGTGGCTCGGCGCGGACGTGGTGAAGCTGGAGGCGCCGAGCGGGGACATCACACGCAAGCAGCTGCGCGACCTCCCGGACGTCGACTCCCTCTACTTCACGATGCTCAACTGCAACAAGCGGAGCATCACCCTCAACACCAAGACCGAGCGCGGCAAGGAGATCCTCACCGAGCTGATCCGGCGCTCCGACGTCATGGTCGAGAACTTCGGACCCGGCGCGGTCGACCGCATGGGCTTCACCTGGGACCGCATCCAGGAGATCAATCCGCGTATCGTCTATGCCTCCATCAAGGGGTTCGGCGAGGGCCCGTACACCAACTTCAAGGCGTACGAGGTCGTCGCGCAGGCCATGGGCGGGTCGATGTCGACCACCGGTTTCGAGGACGGGCCGCCGCTGGCGACGGGAGCCCAGATCGGGGACTCGGGGACGGGTGTGCACGCCGTCGCGGGGATACTCGCCGCTCTGTTCCAGCGGGAGCACACCGGGCGCGGGCAGCGGGTCAACGTGGCCATGCAGCACGCGGTCCTCAACCTCTGTCGGGTGAAGCTGAGGGACCAGCAGCGCCTGGCACATGGGCCGCTCCGTGAATATCCGAACGACGACTTCGGCGTCGAAGTTCCCCGTTCGGGAAACGCGTCCGGGGGCGGCCAGCCCGGCTGGGCGGTCAAGTGCGCGCCTGGCGGCCCGAACGACTACGTCTACGTCATCGTGCAGCCCGTCGGCTGGCAGCCGCTCAGCGAGCTCATCGGCCGGCCCGAACTGGCGGCCGACCCCGAGTGGGCGACGCCCGAGGCACGCCTGCCCAAGCTCGGCAAGATGTTCCAGCTGATCGAGGAGTGGTCGTCCACGCTCCCCAAGTGGGAGGTGCTGGAGAAGCTCAACGCCCACAACATCCCGTGCGGGCCGATCCTCTCCACCAAGGAGATCGTCGAGGACGCCTCGCTGGTCGCCAACGAGATGGTCGTCACCGTGCCGCACCCCGAGCGCGGCGAGTTCGTGACCGTGGGCAGCCCGCTGAAGCTCTCCGACTCCCCCGTGGACGTGACCAGTTCGCCGCTGCTCGGCGAGCACAACGAAGAGGTGTATGTCGGCGAGCTGGGCCTCGGCGACGAGGAGCTACGCCTGCTGAAGTCGAACGGGGTGATCTGATTGATGGCCGAAGACCGGGTGCTGAGGGTGCGCGCACTCCTCGACACCGTGCGGGCCGAGGGCCGAAGCGCGCTGACCGCTCCCGAGGGCAAGGTGATCGCCGACGCGTACGGGATCGCCGTACCCGGTGAGGAGTTGGCGCGGGACGTCGACGAGGCCGTGGCGTTCGCGGCGCGGTTCGGCGGGCCGGTGGTGATGAAGATCGTCTCGCCGGACATCCTGCACAAGACCGACGCGGGCGGGGTGATCGTCGGGGTGGAGGGCGCGGCCGACGTACGGGCCGCGTTCCACCAGATCGTCGACAACGCGCGCGCGTACGCGCCTGATGCCCGGATAGACGGCGTCCAGGTGCAGGAGTTGCTGCCGAAGGGGCAGGAGGTCATCGTCGGCGCGGTGACGGACCCGACGTTCGGGAAGGTCGTCGCCTTCGGCCTCGGCGGGGTGCTGGTGGAGGTCCTCAAGGACGTGACGTTCCGGCTCGCGCCGGTCGACGCGGACGAGGCGCTCTCCATGCTGGACTCGATCCGCGCGGCGGAAATCCTGCACGGGGTGCGCGGCGCCGCGGCCGTGGACCGGTGGGCGATCGCCGAGCAGATCCGCCGGGTCTCCGAACTCGTCGCGGACTTCCCGGAGATCGCGGAGGTGGACCTCAACCCGGTGATCGCCACTCCGGAGGGCGCGGTCGCGGCGGACATCCGGGTGATCCTCGCGGAGTCGGTGCCGAAGCCACGGCGCACATACACGCGCGAGGAGATCCTCACCTCCATGCGCCGCCTGATGCAGCCCTCCTCGGTGGCCGTGATCGGGGCCTCCAACGAGCAGGGCAAGATCGGCAACTCGGTGATGCGGAACCTCATCGACGGCGGTTTCGCGGGCGAGATCCATCCGGTGAACCCCAAGGCCGATGACATTCTGGGCCGCAAGGCGTACAAGAGTGTCACGGACGTTCCCGGAGAGGTGGATGTGGCGGTCTTCGCGATCCCCGCGAAGTTCGTGGCAGCGGCGCTGGAGGAGGTGGGTCGCAAGGGCATCCCCAACGCCGTACTGATCCCGTCGGGGTTCGCGGAGACCGGGGAGCACGCGCTCCAGGAAGAGATCGTGGCGATCGCCGAGCGGCACGGCATCCGGCTGCTCGGGCCTAACATCTACGGCTACTACTCGACGTGGCAGGACCTGTGCGCCACGTTCTGCACGCCGTACGACGTGAAGGGCGGTGTCGCGCTGACCTCGCAGTCCGGCGGCATCGGCATGGCCGTCCTGGGCTTCGCACGCACCACGAAGACGGGTGTGTCGGCGATCGTCGGGCTCGGCAACAAGTCGGACCTGGACGAGGACGACCTGCTGACCTGGTTCGGCGAGGACCCGCACACCGAGTGCATCGCGATGCACCTGGAGGACCTCAAGGACGGGCGTGCCTTCGTGGAGGCGGCCCGGGCGACCGTCCCGAAGAAGCCGGTCGTGGTCCTCAAGGCGGGCCGTACTGCGGCCGGGGCGAAGGCGGCGGGCTCGCACACGGGTGCGCTGGCGGGCGACGACGCCGTGTACGACGACATCCTGAAGCAGGCCGGTGTCATCAGGGCGCCCGGGCTGAACGAAATGCTGGAATACGCGCGCGCGTTGCCGGTGCTTCCGGCTCCGCAGGGCGACAACGTCGTGATCATCACCGGGGCCGGCGGCAGTGGCGTACTGCTGTCGGACGCGGTGACGGACAACGGGCTGTCCCTGATGGAGATCCCGGCGGACCTGGACGCGTCCTTCAGGAGGTTCATCCCACCCTTCGGGGCCGCGGGCAACCCGGTGGACATCACCGGGGGCGAGCCGCCGTCGACGTACGAGGCGACGATCCGGCTGGGGCTCGAGGACCCGCGGATCCACGCGCTCGTGCTGGGCTACTGGCACACGATCGTCACGCCTCCCATGGTGTTCGCCGAGCTCACCGCGCGCGTGGTGGCCGAGTTCCGGGAGCGCGGCATCGAGAAGCCCGTGGTGGCGTCTCTCGCGGGCGATGTCGAGGTCGAGGAGGCCTGTCAGTACCTCTTCGAGCGGGGGGTCGTGGCGTACCCGTACACGACCGAGAAGCCGGTGGCCGTGCTGGGCGCCAAGTATCGGTGGGCTCGGGCGGCAGCAAAGCTGCGGGCCGAAGACCCTCCGGTAGGGCGGTGGCGGGAGACGGGCGGGATGTTGGGGGGCGGTTCATGAGGTGACCGAGTGCGGGGGTGGGCCGACGGTGCGCGTCGGCCCGCCCCGGGACCCGTGCGCACACGAAAGGCATTGGACAGGGGGCGCTGGCCAGAGCTTTCGACGCAAGGGGTGCTTCGCGACATGACAACCACCGACCTCACGACGTCCGTCCCCTACAGGGAGGTGACGGACCGCAACGGCCGCCTGTACCGGATCGGGGAGACCGACCGGGACATCATGGGGCGACCCCGCTGGACCATGGTGCTCTTCCCCTGGATGGGGATGCTGGGCATCAGTTCCTCGGAGTACGCGTTCACATCCGCCGAGGACACGCTGCACGAGGCCCACCTGTGGAACAGTGGGCACATCTTCTGGCTGATGGGTGTCTGGGTGTTCTTCCAGGCCGCCGTCGCCTTCCCGGCCGGGCAGCTGCGCGAGAGCGGGAAGCTGCCCGCGCGGTACGCGATGATGCTCGGCGCGGTCGGCACCGTCTGCGGCTATCTGTCGCTCGCGTTCGCGCCGCATGTGATCGTGGCCTACATCGGCTTCGGCATGTTCAGCGGCATCGGTGCCGGTCTCGTCTACGCGACCTGCGTGAACATGGTCGGCAAGTGGTATCCGGAACGCAAGGGCGGCAAGACCGGCATGGTCAACGGCGGTTTCGCCTACGGCTCGGTGCCCTTCGTGTTCCTGTTCACCTCGTACATGGATCTGAGCAACTACCAGGGCGTGCTGGTGATGGTGGGCCTCATCTGCTGCTCGGTCGTGGCGTTCGCGGGCTGGTTCTTCAAGGACCCGCCGAAGAACTGGTGGCCGCCGCACGTCGACCCGTTGAGGGTCACCGACGACCCGAAGATCCGGCGGGCCCTGGAGAAGAACCCCCCGGCGATGAAGCAGTACACACCCAGGGAGGCCGCTCGTACGCCCGTCCTGTGGATGATGTGGTTCTGTCTGCTGTGCACGGCCGGGATCAACATCTTCGGCATCGCCTTCCAGGTGCCGTTCGGCAAGGACATGGGCTTCGCCGGGGGGATCGTCGCCACGGCGATGTCCCTGAAGGCCATCGTCAACGGCACGGGCCGCGGTGTCATCGGCTGGATCTCGGACAGGTTCGGGCGCCGCAACACGCTGATCATCGTGTGTCTCGTGCTGGGCACCGCCCAGTTCGGTGTGCTGGTCTCCGGCCAGATGGGCAGTATGCCGTTCTTCCTGTTCTGCTCCATGGTCTCCGGCTTCGGCGGCGGCGCGATCTTCCCGTTGTTCGCGGCGATGACGGCGGACTACTTCGGAGAGAACAACAACGCCTCCAACTACGGCATGGTCTACAGCTCGAAGCTCATCTCGGGTCTTGTGGGCGCAGGGGTGGGCAAGGTCGTGGTGAGCGCGTGGGACTACGAGGGCGCGTTCGTCCTGGCCGGGTGCATCGGTCTGGGGTCGGCGGTGCTCGCGCTGTTCCTGAAATCGCCGAACAAGCCGAGTGCGCGGCGGGTGGTCGCCAACCCGCAGCCGCTGGGTGAGGAAATGGCCTGACGCTCTCGCACACGGCAGCAGGCGGCCGCCCTGTGGTCTCGCACCACGGGGAGGCCGCCTGCTGCCAGGTCCGCGTGTGGGGTCAGCACTTCTCCCGCAGGGAGTGCAGGTGCTCGCTGGAGCGGCGGGCGAAGGTGAAGGACTCGGTGGGGTTGTCGTGTTCGGCCTGCCAGTGGTGGGCGAGGCGGTGGCCCCTGAGGCTCGTCACGGCGGAGATGAACTTCTTGTAGTCGATGTCCCCGTCGCCGACGTCCACCATGCGGTAGCCGTACGGGTTCGACGGATCGCTCTCGCCGTCCTTCACATGGAAGAGCGGGTAGCGGTCCGGGCGCCTGAGGACGTAGTCGAGGGGCTCGAACGGCGCAGATGTGCCGTCGGGCCGCTTCGAGAAGCGGAACTGGGCGACGTACGCCCAGAAGATGTCCATCTCCAGGTAGACGAGGTTCGGGTCGGTCTCGCGGAGCAGCACGTCGTAGAGGCGGACCCTGGGGTTGTCGGTGGCGAAGGAGAACTCCTCGGAGTGGTTGTGCTGGTAGAACTTCATGCCGCGTGCCCTGGCCGCCGCGCCGTAGGTGTTGAACTCCTCGGCGGCCCGTTTCATCGCGTCGACGGTGGTGCCGTAGCGGAAGGGTCCGGCTGCGGTGCCGATGTGCTTGAGGCCGAGAGCCTGGGCGTCGTCGAGGACCTTGGTGAGGTTCTGCGCGAAGGTGTACGCGTTCGGGTCGGCGGCGTAGTAGCCGACGTGGCTGCCTATCGGGGTGAGGCCGTGGTTGCGGGCCAGGCGCTTGAGCTGGGCGAGGCTGATGGGGCCCGCTGATCCCTGGGTGTAGCCGGCGAACTCGACCTCGTCGTAGCCGTACTTCTCCAGCTCGGCGAAGACGGGCGCGAAGCCGAGGGTGGAGACCTTGTCGCGGAGGCTGTAGAGCTGGATGCCGAGTCGGCCGGGCGGGAGGACGGGGCGGCCCCGGCCGGCGGTCGAGGTCCCGGCGGCGGTGGCTGTGGCGGTGGCGGCCTGTGCGGTGCCGGTGGCTGTACCGAGCAGTGCGGCGGCGGTGGCGCCCGCGGCCACGCCGAGCATGCCTCTTCTGCTGAGGCGGTGGGTGAGTTCGGGATCCGTGCGGTCGATGCGGCTCATGCCTGGAACTCCTCGGGATCGAAGGGCGTTGTCAGTGTCGAGTGCTTCACTTGTGACCAGTCGGAACAGACAGGTCGGGTGGGACCGGCGGGCCATGCGTGCCCGACGGCTCCGGTCGGTCGAGACCGGCCAGTTGGAGCAGTAGTGCTTTCACATCGGTGGCCGCGAGGCGGTCGCCGACAGCGCGGGGGGTGGAGCAGATGATGAGCGGACCGTCGTCGTCGCTCATGGGCAGGCGGCCGTGGCTGCCGCGAATAGGCGCGGGGTCCAGAGGCACGACCGCCATGCGGTAGCGCATGCCGAGTTTCTTGCGGGCCAGTGCCGTGGCCGCCTTGAGTTTCACGTACGGATCGAGCGGGTCCATGAACAGCTCGACCGGGTCGTAGCCGGGTTTGCGGTGGATCTCGACGAGTCGCGCGAAGTCGGGCGCGCGGGCGTCGTCGAGCCAGTAGTAGTACGTGAACCAGGCGTCCGGCTCCGCGACGGCGACGAGTTCGCCGGAGCGCGGATGGTCGAGATGGTGGGCCTTCTTGCCCTCGCCGTCGAGGAGTTGCTCGATGCCGGGGAGGTCCGTGAGCGCCGCCCTGGTCGCTTCCAGGTCCTCCGGCCTGCGTACGTAGACATGGGCGATCTGGTGGTCGGCGACCGCGAAGGCCTGTGAGGCCATCGGGTCGAGGTACTCCATGCCGTCCTGCGTGTGCACTTCGAGCAGGCCGGCGCGGCGCAGGGCGCGGTTGATGTCGACGGGTCGGTTCACCCGGGTGATGCCGTACTCGGAGAGTGCGACGACGGTACGGCCCTCGGCGCGGGCGTCGTCGAGCAGCGGGGCGAGCGCGGCGTCCAGATCGGTGGCCGCCTTCAGGGAGCGCGGGTCGTCGGGGCCGTGGCGCTGCAGGTCGTAGTCGAGGTGAGGGAGGTAGCACAGGGCCAGGTCGGGGTGGCGGGTGCGGATGATGTGGCGGGTCGCGTCGATGATCCAGCGGCTGGAGACGAGGTCGGCGCCCGGCCCCCAGAAGTGGAAGAGGGGGAACGTGCCTAGTTTCGCGGTGAGTTCGTCGTGCAGGGCCGGGGGCCGGGTGTAGCAGTCGGGTTCCTTGCGGCCGTCGGAGTAGTAGATCGGGCGGGGGGTGACGGTGATGTCGGTGTCGGCGCCCATGGCGTACCACCAGCAGATATTGGCGACCGTGTAGCCGGGGTGGGCGCGGCGGGCGGCGTCCCACAGTTCGTCTCCGGCGACGAGGCCGTTGTGCTGGCGCCACAGCAGTACGTCGCCGAGTTCGCGGAAGTACCAGCCGTTGCCGACGATGCCGTGCTCGGCGGGGAGCGCGCCGGTGAGGAAGGTGGACTGTGCGGCGCAGGTGACGGCGGGCAGGACGGTGCCGAGAGCGGCGAGGGAGCCGGACTGGCCGAGGGCCTTGAGGTGGGGCATGTGGTCGAGGAGACGGGGGGTGAGGCCGACGACGTCCAGGACGAGGAGGGGGGTGGGCCCTGCTGGGGCTTGGCCGGTCATGACAGGTGCCTGCTGGCCGGGGTGTCGGCCGGTCGGGGCGAGGCGGCTGTGTGCCGGGGCGTGGAGGCTCGTTGTCGGGTCATGGTCATGGCAGTTCCTTGAGGCCGAGGTGCGTCAGCAGGTCGCGGGCGAGGGTGAGTTCGGCGGCGATGCCGTCGGCGAGCTGGGTGCGGCCGCGGGGGCGCAGTGCGGGTGGGAGGGCCTGCCAGGTGTAGGTCTCGACCTCCAGATGGCGGGTGAGCGGGTGGGCGCCGCCGACAAGGTGGGTCAGGGCGTCCTTCAGTACGGGGAGCGTGGAGGTGAGGGGCGCGGCGGGGGCCGCGTGCAGCGGAACGTGGAAGTGGGATCGCCACGGTGAGGCGTCGGGGAGGGCATCGCTCTTGAGGGCTTCGCCGAGGTCGTCGGTGCCGCGCAGGCCGGCGGCGGTGGCTGTGCGGGTCTGGTGCAGGAAGCGGGGCTCGTCGAAGGCGGCGAGGGCTTCGCGGACGTCGGGGAGGTGGGGGTGTTCGGCGTGCAGGGCGGCGGAGAGCTGGGATTTCACGATGGGGACACGGGCCTGGGCGAGCGCCTGCAGGGCGGTGTGCGCATCTTCGAAGGAGGTGGCGAGGTGACAGGTGTCGACGCAGATGCCGATGCGGTCGTGGTCGATGGCGGTGAGAGGGCCGATGGCGTCGGCGGTGGTCTCGACGGTGCAGCCCGGTTCGGGTTCGAGGCCGACGCGCAGGGAGCGGCCGGTCAGTTCGGCGAGGGCGTCGAGGCGTTCGCCGAGGGTGCGCAGTGCCGTGCGGGCCCGGGCGGCGCGGGTGTCGTCGTAGGCCGTCCGCCAGGCCAGGGGGAGGGTGGAGATGCTGCCCTCGGTGACGTCGTCGGGGAGGAGCTGGGCGAGGACGCGGGCGAGGGAGGTGGTGTGCTCGAGGCGTTCGGGGTCGGCCCAGTCTGGCCGGTAGACGCGGTACTTGACCTCCTCGGCGCCGAAGCCCTGGTACGGGAAGCCGTTGAGGGTGACCACTTCGAGGCCGCGCCGGTCGAGTTCGGTGCGCAGGCCGCGCAGGGCGGAGGGGTCGGTGGCCAGGGTGTGGGCGGCGTCGCGGGCAAGCCACAGGCCGATGCCGAGCCGGTCGCGGCCGAGGCGTCGGCGCACGGGTTCGCAGTGGTCGCGCAGTTGGGCGAGGACTCCGTCGAGGGTCTCGGCCGGGTGGACGTTGGTGCAGTAGGCGAGGTGGACGGTACTGCCGTCGGGGTGGCGAAACCGCATCTGTCACTCCCCGCCGCGCAGGATGCTGTTGCCCTCGTGGACGGCGCCGGTCGGGGTGACGTCGAGGGCGAGGCGGCCGCTGAGCTCGTAGAAGGCGACCGGGTTGGCCCACAGCAGCAGATCGACGTCGTCCTCGTCGAACCCTGCGGCGAGCAGGGCGTCACCGACCTTGCGGGTCTTGAGGGGATCGCTTCTGCCCCAGTCGGCGGCGGAGTTGACCAGCACCTTCTCGGGGCCGAACTCCTTGATGACGGCGACCATCCGCTCCTCGTCCATCTTGGTGTCCGGATAGACGGAGAAGCCGAGCCAGCAGCCGCTGTCCTTGGCCTCCTTGACGGTGGTCTCGTTGAGGTGGTCCACCAGCACACGCTCGGTGGGGAGTTCGGAGGCCCGTACTGCGTCGAGGGTGCGGCGCAGGCCGGTGAGCTTGTCGCGGTGCGGGGTGTGCACCAGGGCGGGGAGGCCGTGGTCGGCGGCGAGTTGCAGCTGGTGTTCGAGGGCGCGGTCCTCGGCCGGTGTCATGGAGTCGTAGCCGATCTCACCGACGGCCACGACGTGGTCCTTGACCAGATAGCGGGGCAGCTGGTCGAGAACGGGGGTGCAGCGCGGGTCGTTCGCCTCCTTGGGGTTCAGTGCGAGGGTGCAGTGGTGGGCGATGCCGTACTGGGCGGCGCGGAAGGGTTCCCAACCGAGGAGGGAGTCGAAGTAGTCGAAGAACGAGGCGGGGGAGGTTCGGGGCTGGCCCAGCCAGAAGGCCGGTTCGACGACCGCGCGGACGCCCGCCTCTTGCATCGCCTCGTAGTCGTCGGTGGTGCGTGACGTCATGTGGATGTGGGGGTCGAAGATGCGCATCAGGACTCCTTGCCGTCGAGACCGCTGTCGTCGACGGGCGGGGGCGCGGTCAGGGTCAGGACGCGGTACAGGTCCTCGGGTACGGGACGGCCCGCGGCGGTGCGTTCCTCGGCGTAGTCGCCGAGCATGCGGGCCAGTTCGGCGTCGGCCCGGGCGCGGCGGGGCAGATCGGTGATCTCGTCGACGGGCACGCCGGTGAAGAGGCACTTGAGGACGGCGTGCCGCCAGCTGTGCGGGGCCAGGTGGCGGGCGGCGTACGGGCCGAGGGCTGCGGCGACGAGGCGGGTGTCGTTGGTGCGTAGGGCGTCCTCGACGAGCGGCAGCGCGTCGGGGCCGGGTACGAGGTGGGGCAGGGCGTGCAGGACGGCGCGGCGTTCGGCGGCGGTGCCCTGGCGGTAGACCCGGGTGAGCGCGTCCGTGTCGGCGCGGGCCGCGTCCAGTATCAGGACGCGGACGGCGTCGGCGTGCTCCGCACCACAGCGTCGGCCCGCCTCGGCGAGGCGCAACTCCCAGACGGAGATGGGGCCGTGGCTTCCTGGATGCGCGGCGGCGTCACCGAGGGCTCGATTCAGCCATGAGCGGGCTGCGCCGGTGAGCCGGGGGGTGAGGTGGCTGCGTAGCTCGGCGGGGGTGGCCAGGGACGGGTGGGGGTGCGCGGAGTGGGGCGGCTGGGGGTGCGCGGAGCGGGTCGGCTGGGCCGCCGGGGTGGCCGAGGTGCGGGGGTGGGTCACTTTGTGCTCCCGTTCGGGGCGGGCGGTGGTGGTGTCGCGGGGGCCGTCCGGGTGGGTCGGGCTGGGTGGGGTGTGGGGGTGGTCGGGGAGGGCCGGCTCGGGGGTGGGGGTGGGGGCAGGGGCGGGGCCCCGGTCGGCGGGGCGGGCGTCCGCCTTGCGAGAGGCCGCTGGGCCGGGAGCAGGGGCGGGCATGGGAGCAGGCCCCCGGTCGGCGGGACGGGTAGGGCGGGCGTCGGCTTTGAGAGAGGCTTCTGGGCCGGGAGCACGGGCGGGGATGGGAGCGGGGTGGTAGGGCGGGGCGTGCAGGAAGGAGAGGGACTGTTCGGCGTAGTGGGGGCCGGCGTGGGAGTGGCGGGGTAGTTCGACGACTGTCAGGGCCTGGTAGCCGATGTCGGAGAGGGCTTCGAGTACGGGTGGGAAGTCGATCTCGCCGTCGCCCAGCGGCAGGTGTTCATGGACGCCTCGGCGCATGTCCTCGATCTGGACGTGGCGCAGCCAAGGGGCGGCGGCGCGTACGCAGTCGGCGGGAGGGAGGGGTTCGAGGCACTGGCAGTGGCCGATGTCGAGGGTGAGGCCCAGCGCGGCCGGGCTGTCCAGGGACTCGCGGAGGCGGTGGAAGTCGGTGAGCGTGGCGAGCAGATGGCCGGGCTCGGGTTCGACGGCGAGGGGGATGCCGGCGGTGGTGGCGGCCTCCAGGACCGGGGTGAGCGCGTCGGGGAGCCGTTTCCAGGCGGTGGCCTCGTCCGTGCCGGGTGGGGTGACTCCGCTGAAGCAGTGCACGGCGTGGGCGCCCAGGTCGGCGGCGACCCGTACCGCGCGGACGAGCAGGTCGGCTCGGCGGGCCCTGTCGTCGGGGTCGGTGTCCAGGAGGGTGGGGCCGTGCTTGCGGCGCGGGTCGAGTACGTAGCGGGCGCCTGTCTCCACGGTTGCGGTCAGGCCGAGCGTGGCCAGCCGCCGGGCGAGACGCCGGGTCCGGGTCACGAGGTCCGGGGCAAGTGGGTCGAGGTGCATGTGGTCGAGGGTCAGGCCGACGCCGTCGTAGCCGAGGTCGGCGAGGAGGGCGAGGGCGTCGTCGAGACGGAGGTCGGTGAGGCCGTTGGTGCCGTAGCCGAAGGACAGGCGTGTTGTCCTCGGGGGCGCCTGTGGGGTGGTGCTCCGAGTCCACGAGTGGGGCGACTTGGCTGCTGGGGGCGGGAGTTGCGTGGATCCACAGGATCCATCGGCGTTCGTCGGAAGGGGCGGGCGTGTGTTCATGAGGTGCGCGCCTTCCTGCCGCCGAGGATCTGGGTGGGCGAGGGTGGAGGGGTGGGGAGCGGGTTGGGGCACGCGCTGCGGGTGCTGCCGCGCGGGCATCGGTCCCGGCAGCCGACCTGGCCCGGGCGGGCCGGGGCCCTGCTCAGGCCGCCGTCTCGCTCCATGCGGGCCCAGCGCCGGCACCGGTCTCCGGCCCGCGCGGGGGCCGGGCCGCCTCGTCGAGGTTGTCGACGGCCGTCGAGTCCCTCACCCCGGCTGCGGTGTCGGTGGTCTCGTCCTGCGGCCAGACCTCCGTGCCACCTCGCGTCCGGGCCTTGGGCTGGGCTCCAGTCCCAGTCCCAGTCCCAGCCACGTCCACGTGTCGGGTCCGAGCTCCGGTGCCGGCCCCGGTTGCGGCCCCACACCCAGCCTGGCCTCCGGTCCCGACTCAGGCTCCGGTCCCGGCGCCGACTCCGATTCCCGTCGTAGTCGCAGTCCCAGTCGCGCCCACCCGCCGGTCCTGAGCTCCGACCCCGGTCCCAGCCATGGCGCCACGCCCGACCCGGGCCCTGGCCCCGGCTCACCGCCCCTCCCCCGGCCGACCCGGCTCCCGCTCCCGCAATCGCTCCGCGAGCCCCGCCAGTGCCGCGTACTGCTCCCCCAAGGACGACGGGCCGTCGCCGGCAGGGTCCTTGAAATAGAAGCCCAGTTCGGGCAGGGGACCCGTGGCGCCTGCCTCGTGGGCGCGGGTGAGAAGGCGGGTGAGGTCGAGGATCAAGGGGGCGGCGAGGGCGGAGTCGCAGCCCTGCCAGGTGGTCTGGAGGGTCATGCGGGTGCCTAGGAAGCCCTCGAAGGAGATGTGGTCCCAGGCGGTCTTCCAGTCGCCGAGGGCGGGGACGTCGTCGATGTGGGTCTCGCCCTCGGGGGTGGTGCCCAGGGTGTCGGTGAGGACGCGTTCCTTGCCGGCGTTCTTGGCCGCGGCGGCGGCCGGGTCGGCGAGGGCCGCGCCGTCGCCACCGCCCAGCAGGTTCGTGCCGGACCAGGCCCGGACGGTCAGCGCCCGCTGGGCGAACATCGGGCCCAGGACCGAGCGCAGAAGGGTCTGGCCCGTTTTGCCGTCGCGGCCCGCGTACGGGAGGCCTGATGCGGAGGCGAGCGGGGCCAGTGCCGGGTGGTTCAGGCCTGTCGAGGGGGTGAAGTTGGCGTAGGGGCAGCCCGCTCGGAGGGCGGCTGCCGCGTACAGGGAGCTCGGCGGGAGGGCGGTGCCGGTGGGCCCGGGTTCCGTCGAGGCCACGTTCACCACCACGGCCCGGGTCAGGCCCCGTCGTCGTACGAAGTCCTGGATGTCGGTCGTGAAGGAGGCGATCAACTCGTCCGGGTGCCTCGTGTCGCCGGGCAGGGGACCGCCTGGCCTGATCTCCCGGTCCGCTGCCGCCAGTTCGGACGCCACCGCCGCCGGCAGACCGTGCGGGAGGACGCCTCCTGCCGCGAGGGCTTCCGCCCGTTTGGGCAGGGGGCAGTCGACCGTGTCGTGGCCGCCGAAGACCAGTGAGGACAGTTCCGGGAGGCCGGTGTCGGCGAAGAGTGGCGTGGCCGTGACCATGCCCGTCGGGTCGTGGAGGCCCGCTGCCACGGCCGCGCAGCCCGCGACCACGGTGGTGGCGACGGAACCACGCGCTCCGATCAGCCAGACCCCCACCCGGGGTTCGGAACGGGGCACGGACGTGGACACGGGCATGGGAAGCCTCCTCGTCACACACGGACACCAGCGGATGCAAGTGGGCATAAAGGGCCGTACATCGATGCGCCCGGACGTACTCAGGCACGCGCAGACGTACACGGGCCTCTGCGGAAGACGTCGGGTGAGACGGCGGGCGGGGTCCGGCGTCCCCGCCCGCCGCCGTTCAGTCGCCCGGAGCCGGAGCCGGGACCCCAGCCGGAGCCGGGGCGGCACTCGGAGCCGGGGGCATCGTCCCGACCGATCGCTCGGGCAGTTCCTTGATGCGGATGTCGCGGAAGGACACCCGGTCGTCGGCGCCGTGGTTCTGGATGCCGACGTGACCGTCTCGCAGGCTTCGGGCCGGATCCGTGTTCGTGAAGTCGTTGATCTTCACGCCGTTGAGCCAGACGCGGAGGCGTTCGCCCTCGACACGGATCTCGTACGTGTTCCACTCCCCCGCCGGGTTCAGGGCGCGGTCGCGTTTCCTGAGGTCGGCGGAGCGGAAGCCGTACACCGAGCCGGTGGTGCGCTCGGGGACGTCCGTGGCGTCGATCTGGATCTCGTAGCCGTTGTTCACGGCCGACCACGGGTCGTCGGAGGGCGGGAAGCCGACGAAGACTCCGGAGTTGTCGTCGCCGGAGGCGCTCGCCATTCTCCAGTCGAGCTTCAACGAGTACGACCGGTATTCCGAGGCGGCGTACCAGAGCATGCCCATGCCGCCGGACGACGTCAGGGTCCCGTCACCGTCGAGTTCGAAGGAGCCCGGCCCTGCCTGGCGCCACGCCGACAAGGACTCGGCGGTGCCGTCGAACAGCGGTCGGTAGCCGTTCTCCGGGCGGCAGTCGGCCCGGGCCTCGCCGATGGCCCAGCGGATGCCGCCCAGCAGGTGCTGCCGGAGGGCGGGTTCGGCGTACGACTCCTTGGTGTGGCCGACGCCGGTGTAGAAGGCGCGGCCGCCTTGGTAGTCGTGGCACCAGGCGATGGGGTGGTCGCCGTTCATGGTGCCGCCGGTGTACGACGACTCGTCGAGGGAGGCGAGGACGTGCACCTTTTCCCGTGGATTGGAGCGGTAGTTGTACCACTCGTCCACGCGGGTCCAGGACTCGTCCAGGCCGGAGGTCGCCGGGTGGGAGCGGTCCTCCACGGTCACCGTCGCCGGCTGGATCGCCGGGTGCGACTGGAAGTACGCCCCTGCGAGGCCGCCGTAGAAGGCCCAGTCGTACTCGGTGTCGGCGGCCGCGTGGACGCCCACATAGCCGCCGCCCCGCGTGATGTACCGCTCGAACGCGCTCTGTTGGGTGTCGTTCAGGACGTCACCCGTCGTGGAGAGGAACACGACGGCGTCGTAGCGGGCGAGGTTGCGGGCGGTGAAGGCGCCCGCGTCCTCGGTGGCGTCCACCGCGAAGCCATGGCCGGCTCCCAACTCCCGTACGGCCGCGATCCCCTCGGGGATCGAGTCGTGGCGAAAGCCCGCGGTCTTGGAGAAGACCAGCACCCGGGCATCCGGGCCCGAGCCGGAGCTCTGCGAGGCCGCCGGTGCCGACACGCACCCGATCAGCAGGGCGGCACCCGCGACAGCCGTTCCCGTTCTCGTCATCGGCCGCATGGCATCCACCTCAGTCCGTCGAAGCCGTCGAGTACTTCGAAACCGTCGATGACTTCGAAGCAGTCGAGGACGTGGTGAAGGTGAAGTCGTCCACGTCGAACAGACCGCCGCTGCCGCTGCCCTTGAAGACCAGGAAGAGCTTGGTGGTGCCGCGCGGGGCGCGGGACAGGTTCGCGGTGACGTCCTGGAAGTTCTCCCAGCCTCCGGTCACGGGTACGGTCGCGGAGCCGAGCAGTCGGCCGGTCGCCGAACCGGCGCGGACCTCCAGCTTTCCGCCGGTGCCGCCCGAGGCGATCCGTGCGGTGAGCTTCGTGGCGTTCGAGAGGACGTACGGCTCGAAGGAGATCCAGTCGCCGCCCGAGATGTCACCGACCGTCTTTCCGCCGTGTGCGGTGGCCTTGTTCTGGACGGTGATGCCCGACGAGTCGCCGTAGTGCTCGGCCTGGCGGTGCTTGGGCTGGACCACGTTCTGGTCGTGGGTGGTCAGCGGGGCCTGGCCGCCGCCTCCGCCGTCCGTGTACTCGGCGTCGAAGACCCCGAAGATGTTGGCGTTCTCGTCATGGCCGCCGTCGGCGCTGGTCTGGATGGTGCCGGTGCAGCCGTTGGCGGAGGTCACCGGGTGGCCGTGGCTGTCGTGGCCGAGGATGAACGTGACCTTGACCTTCGCGCAGTCGATCGGCCTGCCGTCCTCGGGGTCGGAGACCTTCACCTTGAACGGGATGGCTTCTCCGAAGCTGAACAGCTCCCCGTCGCCCGGGAGTTGGAGGGTCACCTCGGGTGCGGTGTTGCCGACCACGATCTGCACGCTGGCGCCGCCGGTGCGGCCGGAGGCGTCCTTCGCGGTCACGGTCGCGGTGTAGGTGCCGTTCGTCCTGTACTTGTGCGTCGGGTTCGCCGCCGTCGACGTACCGCCGTCGCCGAAGTCCCAGCTGTACGTCAGCGCGTCGCCGTCCGCGTCCGTCGAGCCCGCCGAGGAGAAGCGGACCTTCAGCTTCGCCTGGCCGGAGGTACGGTCGGCCGTGGCCTGGGCGACCGGGGAGTGGCCGTCGGTGGCGTTCTCGATGCGGTAGAGGGCGGAGTGTTCGTCGCCGCCGAACCAGGAGATGCCGTAGTCGAGGACGTACAGCGCGCCGTCGGGGCCGAAGGCCATGTCCATGACCTGCGTGCCGGTCCAGGGGATGTCGTTGATGGACTGGACCGTACCGTCCGCGTCCGAGTCGATCCGCTTGATCCAGCGGCGGCCGAACTCACCGGCGAAGAAGTCCCCGTCGTACGCCTCCGGGAACTTCACCGGGGAGTCGAGCGAGGCGTCGTAGTGGTAGACCGGGCCGCCCATCGGGGACTCGGAGCCGTCGCCGAACTCCGGGAGGGAACCTCCGTCGTACGGGATCCAGGCGGGCTGGGCGGGCGGGAGGTCGGTGAGGCCGGTGTTGTTCGGCGAGGTGTTCTTCGGGGCCGAGCAGTCGAAGGCCGCGCCGGAGGTGCCGGTGGCGAAGTCGTAGTCGACGTAGGCGTCGTTCTTGCCGGTGCAGTACGGCCAGCCGAAGTTGCCGGGCTTGGTCACACGGGCGAACTCGACCTGGCCGGCCGGGCCGCGCGAGGGGTTGGCGGCGCCCGCGTCGGGGCCGTATTCGCCGACGTAGAGGATGCCGGTCTTCTTGTCGACGCTGAAGCGGAACGGGTTGCGGAAGCCCATCGCGTAGATCTCGGGGCGGGTCTTGTCCGTGCCGGGTGCGAAGAGGTTGCCGTCGGGGACGGCGTACGAGCCGTCGGCGTTCACCTTGATGCGAAGGATCTTGCCGCGCAGGTCGTTGGTGTTGCCGGAGGTGCGCTGGGCGTCGAAGGCGGGGTTGCGGTTCGCCCGCTCGTCGATGGGGGTGAAGCCGTCGGACTGGAACGGGTTGCTGTCGTCGCCGGTCGACAGGTACAGGTTGCCCGCCGCGTCGAAGTCGATGTCGCCGCCGACATGGCAGCAGATGCCCCGGGAGGCGGGGACGTCGAGGATCTTCTTCTCGCTGGCGGTGTCGAGCGTGCCGTCGGTCTTCAGGACGAACCGGGAGAGGCGGTTGACGCCGTCGAAGGGCGCGAAGGCGGCGGCGGTTCCGGTCTCGGGGGCGTCGCCGGCCGGGGTGTTCAGTGGCGGCGCGTAGTAGAGGTAGATGAAGCGGTTGTCGGCGAAGCCGGGGTCGACGCCGATGCCCTGCAGGCCCTCCTCGTCGTGGCTGTAGACGTCGAGTTTGCCCGCGAGGCGGGTGTTGCCCGCCGCGTCGGTCAGGCGCAGTTCGCCGTCGCGGGAGGTGTGGAGCACCGAGCGGTCGGGGAGGACGGCGAGCGACATCGGCTCGCCGACCTCGGGCTCGCCCTTGGCGAGGGTGACCTGCTGGAAGTCCTCGGCCGCGGCGGCCTGCGGGGCCGCTTCGGCCGCGCCCGCAGAGGGCGAGGTGAGCGCGAGCGAGGCGCCCGCGAGCAGCAGACCGGTCAGCAGTGCGAGGGTCCCTCGGACTTTCCGGCGTACGAAGGGGCTGGTGTGGCCTGTTCGGCCTATGTGGCGTCTGTTGTCGTCGTACGGGTGCACGAAATGCCTCCAGGGAGGGGCCGGTCGTACGGAGGTGTACGGGTGTGTGCGGTACGCCGGGGTGCGCCGTCACCCCGGAGACAGAGGGAGAGCTGGGTGGGCCCTGTGCCCTAGTCGTTGCCGCCGAACGCCGCGTCGAACGAGGCCGACGGCGGGTCGAAGTCGTACGCCTTGAGGCGGGTCAGGGCCTCGGGGGCGCCCTGGAGCCGGTCCATGCCGGCGTCCTCCCACTCCACGGAGATGGGGCCCCGGTAGCCGATGGAGCGCAGCATGCGGAAGACGTCCTCCCAGGGGACGTCGCCGTGGCCTGCGGAGACGAAGTCCCAGCCGCGGCGCGGGTCGCCCCAGGGGAGGTGGGAGCCGAGGCGGCCGTTGCGGCCGTCGAGGCGTTTGCGGGCCTCCTTGCAGTCGACGTGGTAGATCCGGTCGCGGAAGTCCCACAGGAAGCCGACGGGGTCGAGGTCCTGCCACACGAAGTGACTCGGGTCGAAGTTCAGGCCGAAGGCCGGGCGCCGGTCGACCGCCTCCAGCGCGCGCTGGGTCGTCCAGTAGTCGTACGCGATCTCGCTCGGGTGGACCTCGTGCGCGAACCGCACGCCCTCGGCGTCGAAGACGTCCAGGATCGGGTTCCAGCGGGTCGCGAAGTCCTCGTAGCCGCGTTCGATCATCGACTCGGGGGCGGGCGGGAACATGGCGACGAGGTGCCAGATGGCGGAGCCGGTGAAGCCGATGACGGTGTCGACGCCGAAGGCCGCCGCCGCCCGCGCGGTGTCGGCGATCTCGGCCGCGGCCCGCTGTCGTACGCCCTCGGGCTCGCCGTCGGCCCAGATGCGGGCGGGGAGGATGGCCCGGTGGCGTTCGTCGATGATGGCGTCGCAGACGGCCTGGCCGACCAGGTGGTTGGAGATCGCCCAGCACTTCAGGCCGTACTTGTCGAGGAGTTGGTGGCGGGAGTCGAGGTACGAGGGGTCGGCGAGGGCCTTGTCGACCTCGAAGTGGTCGCCCCAGCAGGCGAGTTCGAGTCCGTCGTAGCCGAAGTCGCGGGCGAGGCGGCAGACTTCTTCGAGGGGCAGGTCGGCCCACTGACCGGTGAAGAGCGTGAAGGTGCGCGGCATTCTGTCTCGGCCTCCTCAGACCGCGATGGGCGTGTAGACGGAGTTCTTCTCGGCGCTCTCCTCGACGGCCGCGAGTACGCGCTGGACCTGGAGTCCGTCGGCGAAGGAGGGCTTCGGCTCGCGGTGCTCGGCGATCGCGTGCACGAGGTCGCGGGCCTGGTGGACGAAGGTGTGCTCGTAGCCGAGGCCGTGGCCCGGCGGCCACCAGGCGTCCAGGTAGGGGTGGTCGGGTTCGGTGACGAGGATGCGGCGGAAGCCGGCGTGGGTGCCGGGTTCGGTGTGGTCGTGGTAGGCGAGTTCGTTGAGGCGCTCCAGGTCGAAGGCCAACGAGCCGCGTTCGCCGTTGAGTTCGATGCGCAGGGAGTTCTTGCGGCCGGTGGCGAAGCGGGTCGCCTCGAAGGAGGCGAGGGCGCCGGAGGCGAACCTTCCCGTGAACAGGGCCGCGTCGTCGACCGTGACGGCCGCCCGCCCGGGTGTGGAGCCGGACGAGGTGAGGCCGCTCGACGCCCCGGCGGGCAGTGGCCGTTCGCGTACGAAGGTCTCGGTCATCGCCGACACCCCGACGACCGGCTCCCCGGCCAGGTACTGGGCGAGGTCGACGATATGCGCGCCCAGGTCGCCGAGCGCCCCCGATCCGGCCAGTTCCTTGCGCAGTCGCCAGGTCAGTGGGAACCGGGGGTCCACGAGCCAGTCCTGAAGGTACGTCACCCGTACGTGCCGCAGGGCGCCGAGCCGTCCCTCGGCGATCATGCGGCGGGCGAGCGCGGTGGCGGGCACCCGGCGGTAGTTGAAGCCGACCATCGCCAACTGGCCGCGCGCGCGGGCCGCTTCGGCAGCCGCCGTCATCGACTCCGCCTCCTCGACGGTGTTGGCGAGGGGTTTCTCGCAGAGCACGTGCTTGCCGGCGGCGAGCGCGGCGAGCGCGATCTCGGCGTGGCTGTCGCCGGGGGTGCAGATGTCGACGAGGTCGATGTCGTCCCGGGCGATCAGGTCCCGCCAGTCGGTCTCGGTCGTCGCCCAGCCGTGCCGGTCGGCCATGGCACGTACGGCCTCGCCGTCCCGGCCGCAGACGGCGGCGAGGACCGGGGTGAGCGGCAGCTCGAAGACCCTGCCCGCGGTGCGCCAGCCCTGGGAGTGGGCGGCCCCCATGAAGGAGTAGCCGACCATGCCGACGCGCAGCGGCGGTTTCCGGGGGCCGGTGCCCGCGGGGGTGGGTGTGATTCCGGGGTGGGTGACGGTCCTGGGCGCCGTTCCCGCGTCGAGCCCGGCCACGGAGCCTCCAGCTTCGGGCCCGGGCTCGGCAGCGCTCCCGGAGCCGCTTCCTGCGTCGGTCCCGCCCCTGGTCGACGAACTCGTGGCCCCGGGCGTCCGCCCAGCTTCGGACTCGGTCCCGACGCCGCCCTCGGCCTCGGCCGGCGAGCCTTCGGCAGCAGACACGATCCCGGCTCCGGTGCCAGGCCTCGCCCCGCCCCCAGCCCCGCCCTCTCCCCCGGCATCGAACCCGTCCCTGGCCCCGGCCACCGCCCCGACCGGGGCCCCACGCCCTCGGCCGCCGGCCACCAAGCCCGCGGCACCGGCCGCACCCCCCGCACCGATGCCGCTCTCACTTCCAGCCCTGTCATAACCCCCACCCCCGACCCCGGCCAACGCCCCGGCCAGGGCCTCCCTCCCCACGCCGGTGGCCCCGGCCGCCGAGCCTCCGGCAAGAGAGGTATCCCCGGCTCCGCTGCCGGCCCCGGCGGTGAGCCCCGCGGCTCGTGTGTCCGGCTCCGCCTCGGCCTGGTCGGGCTGCTGCGGGTGTCCCATGCGTGTGTCCTCCTCGTGGTCGCGGTGGAGTGGGGTCTGCCTCGGGTCCCCCGGCCGACCCGACCGGCCCGGTGTAACCGGTTTAACCGGTTAGCTCGGTCAGGCCGGTCCGGGAGGACTCCGGCAGGGTCCGTCACTTGAAGCCGGTGGACATGTACTGGTCGACGTTGGCCTTGTCGACGACCGCCGAGTAGAGCGTGAGTGACGACGGGATCTCGAACTCGGCGAGGCCGCTCACTCCCTTGCCCTGGCCGAGTGCCCGGGCGAGGTCGATCGCGGAGGCCGCCATGGTCGGCGGGTAGAGGACGGTCGCCTTCAGCACTCCGTCGTCCTTCTTGATGGCCTGGAAGGCGGACAGCGCGCCCGCGCCGCCGACCATCAGGAAGTCGTCGCGCCCGGACTGTTCGATGGCGCGCAGCGCGCCCACGCCCTGGTCGTCGTCGTGGTTCCACAGCGCGTCGAACTTCGACTGGGCCTGGAGGAGCTGGGCCATCTTGGCCTGCCCGGACTCCACCGTGAACTCGGCGGCCTGCCGTGCCACCTTCTCGATGTTCGGGTAGTTCTTCAGGGCGTCGTCGAAGCCCTTGGTCCGCTGCTTGGTCAGCTCCAGGTTGTCCAGCCCGGCGAGTTCGATGACCCGGGCGTTCTTCTTGTCCTTGAGCTGCTCGCCGATGTAGTGACCGGCGTTGAGGCCCATGCCGTAGTTGTCGCCGCCGATCCAGCAGCGGTACGCCTGCGGGGAGTTGAAGATCCGGTCCAGATTCACCACGGGGATGCCCGCGCGCATCGCCTTCAGGCCGACCTGGGTGAGGGCCTTGCCATCGGCCGGCAGGACGACCAGCACATCGACCTTCTTGTTGATGAGAGTCTCGATCTGACCGATCTGCTGGGCGGTGTCATTGGACCCCTCGGTGATCTCCAGGGTGACGTCCTCGTAGCTGCCCGCGCGGCTCTTGGCGTTCTCGTTGATGGCGTTGAGCCAGCCGTGGTCGGCCTGCGGCCCCGCGAAGCCGATGGTGACCTTCTTGCCGGGCTTGTCGTCGGCGGCCGGCCGGTCGTTCGCCGCCGCGTCGTCACTGTCGGACTCGTTGCTGGTGCAACCGGCGAGGAGGGCGCCGGCCGAGACGGCGGCGGTCCCGAAGAGCAGTCCTCTACGGCTCGTGAGGTGTGCCATGGCGATGGGCCTTCCGTGTCGGGCGTACAGAAGTGATCAGGCGTCTCAGGTGGTGGTCGCCGTGCGCCGCTGGACCAGCACGGCCGCGACGATGATCGCGCCCTTGGCGATCTGCTGGACGTCGCTCTGTAGGTTGTTCAGCGCGAAGATGTTGGTGATCGTCGTGAAGATCAGGACGCCGAGCACGGAGCCGGTGATGGTTCCCCGGCCGCCGCTGAGCAGGGTGCCGCCGATGATCGCTGCGGCGATGGCGTCGAGTTCGTAGAGGTTGCCGTTGGTGTTCTGGCCGGAACCGGAGAGCACGATCAGCAGGAACGCGGCGATGCCGCAGCACAGCCCGGAGAGCAGGTACAGATACAGCCGCTGCCGTCGGACGTCGATGCCCGCCAGCCGCGCCGCCTCCGCGTTGCCACCGACGGCGACCGTGCGCCGCCCGAAGGTCGTGCGGTTCAGCAACAGCCAGCCGATGGCGGTCACGACCGCGAAGACGAGAACGAGCGGCGGGACGCCGAGGACATACGCGTCGCGTTCGCCGAGGTCCAGGATCGTGTCGACGCTGACGATCTGCGTGCTGCCGTCGGTGATCTGGAGGGCGAGCCCCCGGGCCGAGGCGAGCATGGCGAGCGTGGCGATGAAGGGGACGATCCCGCCGTACGCGATGAGCAGTCCGTTCACCAGGCCGCACCCGACGCCCACGATCACGGCGGTGAAGAGGATGCCCGCGAAGCCGTACTCCTGGGTGGCGACCGTGGTCGCCCAGACCGAGGCCAGTGCGACGATCGCGCCGACGGAGAGGTCGATGCCGCCGGAGGTGATGACGAAGGTCATGCCGACGGTGACGACACCGATCACCGAGGCCTGGGTGAGGACGAGTTGGAGATTGCGGGTGTCGAGGAACTCGTCCGGTTTGGTGATGCCGCCGATGACGATCAGGGCGGCGAGGACGCCGAGCAGCGAGAGGGTGCGGACGTCGGCGCGGAACACGAGGGTGCGCCAGGCGGGTGGTGCGCTGACGGGTGTCACCTTGTCGGTGCCGCCCCGGGGCGGGGACACGGGCTGCGTCATGACGCAGGGCTCCCTTCAACAGTCACGGGGCTTCCTTCCATCACGAGGTCGAGCACGCGGTGCTCGTCGAGTTCACGGGCGGGCGCGGTGTGCACGACGCGGCCCTCGCGCAGTACGAGCACCCGGTCGGCGAGGCCGAGCACCTCGGGGACCTCGCTGGAGACCAGCAGGACGGCCAGGCCCTCGTCGGCGAGGCGCCGCACGACCGCGTACAGCTCGGCGCGGGCGCCCACGTCGACGCCCCGGGTCGGCTCGTCGAGCAGCAGCACCCGGCAGCCGCGCAGCAGCCAGCGGGCGAGGACCGCCTTCTGCTGGTTGCCGCCGGAGAGGGTGCGTACCGGTACGGACGGGTTGTCGGGGCGCAGCGACAGTTCCCGGGTGGCGGCCCGTGCGCCCTTCAGCTCCGCTCCCCGGTCGATCCAGCCGCCGCGTGCGAAGCGGGACATGGACGACACGGAGACGTTTCTGGTGACGGACTCCAGCATCAGCAGCGCCTGCGCCTTGCGCTCCTCGGGGGCGAGCCCGAGCCCGGCGCGTACGGCGGCCGGTACGCTGCCGAGCCTCAACTGCCGCCCCGCTACCGATACTTGACCGGAAGTCGGCTTGCGGGCGCCGTAGATGGTCTCCAAGATCTCCGACCGCCCCGAACCGACGAGTCCGGCGAGGCCCACGATCTCACCGGGCCGGACCTCCAGGTCGAAGGGCTCGAACTCGCCGTCGCGGGCCAGCCCCCGTACCTCCAGCACAGGGGCGCCGGCCGTGGGTGGCGCAAGCGGGCGGTCCGGGAAGACGTACTCGACGTTCCGGCCGGTCATCAGCGCCACCACCTCGCGCGTCGGCGTCGACTTCGCGGGCAGCCCACCGGCCACGGCCCGGCCGTCCTTCAGCACGGTCACCCGGTCGCCGATGCGGCGGATCTCCTCCAGGCGGTGCGAGATGTAGACGACGGCGACCCCGTCGGCGGTCAGGTCCCCGACGATCCTGAACAGGTTGTCGACCTCGTCCGGGTCGAGCGCGGCGGACGGCTCGTCCATGACGATGAGCCGTACGTCGTGGGAGAGCGCCCGGGCCATCGACACGATCTGCTGCTGGGCGGCCGGCAACTCTCCGACCAGCCGGGCCGCATCGATCTCAGGATGCCCGAGTCGCCTGAGCAGTGCGGCAGTTGAGGAGCGCGCCGCCTTTCCCCGTACGACGAAGCCGGCGGCCGTGGGTTCGTGCCCGAGGTGGACGTTCTCGGCCACCGACAGGCCTTCCACCAGGTCGAGTTCCTGGTAGATGGTGGCGATGCCGAGGCGCATGGCGGCGATCGGGGACTTGAGGGTGACGGGCTCGCCCCGCCAGGTGATCGTGCCGCCGTCGGGCTGGTGGGCGCCGGCCAGGACCTTGATGAGCGTGGACTTGCCGGCGCCGTTCTGGCCTAACAGGCAGTGCACTTCTCCGGCCTGGACGTCGAGGTCGACGCCGTCGAGGGCCCGGACTCCGGGGAACGACTTGGTGATGCCGGACATGGTGAGCAGCGGTGGTTCTGGTGCCATGAGGTCCCCTTGGCGGGCGTGCGGGCCGGTTTCAGGGCTATGCGCGTGCGTGGGCAGGCGGGTTCAGGGCAGGGCAGGGTGAAGAAGAGAGCAGAGCAGAGCGAAGTGGGGCGCTGAACTGGTGGTCTCTGCTGACGAGTGGCTTACGCGGGCGAGTGGCTTACGCGGGCGAGAACAGGTGGTCGCTGATGAGCCGGGCGGCGCCGATGACTCCGGCGGTGGGGCCCAACTCCCCCAGGACGATGGGCAGGTTGCCGGTCGCGAGGGGAAGTGACTGGCGGTAGACCTGGGTGCGGATCGCGGCGAGCAGCGTGTGGCCGAGGCCGGTCACCCCGCCGCCGATCACCACCAGGCCGGGGTTGAAGAAGCTGACGAGTCCGGCGATGACCTGGCCGGTGCGATTGCCGCCCTCGCGTATCAGGTCGAGCGCGGTGGCGTCACCGGCGGCGGCGGCCGCGGCGACGTCGACACCGGTCAGGGTGCCGTTGGCCTCCAGGCGGGAGGCGAGTTGCGCCGAGAGGCCCTGCTGGGCGGCGTCCTTGGCGTCGCGGGCGAGCGCGGCGCCGCTGAAGTGGGCCTCCAGGCAGCCCCGGTTGCCGCAGGCGCAGGGGCGGCCGTCGGGTACGGCGAGGATGTGCCCGATGTCGCCGGCGCTGCCCGTCGTACCGCGGTGGACCTCGCCGCCGACGACGATGCCGCAGCCGATGCCGGTGCCGATCTTGACGCAGAGGAAGTCACCCACGGAACGGGCGACGCCCGCGTGCTGCTCCCCCATCGCCATCAGGTTCACGTCGTTGTCGACCATGACCGGGCAGCCGAGTTCCTGGCTGAGCGCCTCACGGACCGGGAAGCCGTCCCAGCCGGGCATGATCGGCGGGGCCACGGGGACGCCTTCGGGGAAGCGGACCGGTCCGGGTACGCCGATGCCGGCGCCGTCGAACCCTTCCGCGAGCCCGGAGGCCTTCAGCTTGGCGGCCATGGCGAGGACTTGTTCGAAGACGGCGACGGGGCCGTCCCGGACATCGGTGGGTTGGTTGATGTGTCCGAGGATCTCCAACTCCGCGTTGGTGACGGCGACGTCGATGGAGGTCGCGCCGATGTCGACGCCGAGGAAGCGGAGTGCGGGGGCGAGTCGGATGTTGTGCGAGCGGCGACCGCCGCGCGAGGCGGCGAGTCCGTCGGCCACGACCAGGCCCGTCTCCAGCAGTCGGTCCACCTCGACGGCCAGCTTCGAACGGGAGAGGTCGATCTGATCGCCCAGTTGGGCACGGGAGTTGGGGCCGCCGTCACGCAACAGCCGTAGCAGCCGGGCCTGGTGGGCGTTCGCAGGTCGAGCCGTCATACGTCTCACGAGCCCCTCCCATGCCTCAACCGGCCTGTGTCCACTGGGTTCCGGCCACCTGTGTGTGGCTTGCTTTCGCAGGGAACGTAGCAGTGACCGCCGAGTCTGGGAAGAAGTTACGCAGAGATTGCCGCCGACTTTCTCCACTCACAGGACAAAGGGCGACCCACGGTCAGGCGCGAGGACGAACCTTCACGGGTGGGAGCGGTGTCCGCGCCGGAACACGCGAAAGCGGCGGCCACCTCGGGCGCGGCCGCCGCCGAGATGAGCGCGGCTACTTCTCGCGCTCGTGGTACGTCTTCCGCGTGTGTTCCGTGTGCGCGCGCATCACCTCGGTGGCCCGCTGTTCGTCGCGGGCCGAGATCGCGGCGATCAGGTCGCGGTGCTCCACCCAGGACTGGTGGCCTCGCCGGCGGGCGACCGGGGTGTAGTACCAGCGGACGCGGCGGTCGACCTGGGCGGCGAGTTCGGCGAGGACCGCGTTGCCCGCCAGCTCCATGATCTTGGCGTGGAAGCGGGCGTTCATCGCGACCGCGCCGTCCACGTCGTCGGCGGCCACCGCGCGCTCGCCCTCGGCGCACAGCTCCTCCAGGACGGTGATCCCGGCGGTGCCCGCGTTGGCGGCGGCGAGCCGGGCGGCCTCTGCCTCCAACAGCGTGCGTACGGTGAGGAGTTGGTCGGCCTCCTCCTCCGTCGGCTCATGCACGAACGCGCCCTGGGCGGGCCGCAGATCGACCCAGCCCTCGGTGTTCAACCGCTGAAGTGCCTCGCGCACGGGCTGGCGGGACACCCCGAGGTGCCCGGCCAGCTCGCTCTCGACCAGGTGCTGGCCGGGGCGCAGGGCGCGCGTGGTGATGAGTTCGAGCAGGGCCTCGTAGACGCGGTCGCGGAGCGGACCGGGACGTTCGAGCTTGGGCACCGCCCCTTGCGGAAGTCCTGTCGACAACATCGGATCCCCTCCAGAGCACCACCGGGTGTACTGCACACGGAAAGTCAACGGCCCGTACTGGAAAGTCGAAGTCAACAGCCAGTATGGATTGTCTTTCGTCTACAGTCTACGACTCGTGTTGGCCAGGGAGCCGACGCGTATGCCTCGTCACATCGCCACGAACGGCCGCGGCTCACGGGCAGCGGACGACCTGGCCCGCGTAGGAGAGGTTGCCGCCGAAGCCGAAGAGCAGGACGGGGTCGCCCGTGGAGATCTCGCCGCGTTCGACCAGCTTGGAGAAGGCGAGCGGGATGCTGGCGGCCGAGGTGTTGCCGGACTCGGTGACATCGCGGGCGACCACGGCGTTCACCGCGCCGATCTTCTCCGCGAGGGGCTCGATGATGCGCAGGTTGGCCTGGTGCAGGACGACCGCGGCGAGGTCGGCGGGCGCGAGCCCGGCCTTCTCGCAGGCCGCGCGGGCGATGGGCGGCAGCTTGGTGGTGGCCCAGCGGTAGACGCTCTGCCCCTCCTGGGCGAACCGCGCGGGCGTGCCCTCGATGCGTACGGCGTGCCCCATCTCGGGCACCGAGCCCCACAGCACCGGGCCGATGCCGGGCACATCGGAGTCGGCGGCCTCGACGACCGCGGCGCCCGCCCCGTCCCCGACGAGGACGCAGGTCGTACGGTCGGTCCAGTCCGTGACCTCGGACATCTTGTCGGCGCCGATGACGAGGGCGCGAGTGGCGGCCCCGGCGCGCACGGCGTGGTCGGCGGTGGCGAGGGCGTGGGTGAACCCGGCACAGACGACATTGACGTCCATGGCGGCCGGGGACGGGATGCCGAGCCGGTGCGCGACCCGGGCGGCCATGTTCGGGGAGCGGTCGACGGCCGTGGAGGTGGCGACGACGACCAGGTCGACGCTGTCGGCGCCGAGGCCGGCGGTGGCGAGTGCCTTGGCCGCGGCGTGCGCGGCCAGTTCGTCGACGGGTTCGTCGGGTCCGGCGATGTGCCGGGTGTTGATTCCGACACGGCTCCTGATCCACTCGTCACTGGTGTCGACCAGGCCCGCCAGGTCCTCGTTGGTGAGAACCTTGGCGGGCTGGTAGTGGCCGACGGCGGCGATGCGCGAGCCGTTCATGGGTGGATCCCCTCGTTTTGCCTAAGGTCAGCGGTCAGCGGTCAGCGGGATTCACCAGTCTGATCAGTGACTCACGGGTACGAGGGCGGGTGAGGCGACAGGAAAGAGCAGCTCAGGTTGTGGGCTTCTGTCAGACCTCGGAAGGACGAACGCTCACCCGGTGAACAGTTGCGTGGCCTTGCGGACCAGTTCGTACAGGCCGTACCCGAGTGGAATCCCCACCCAGAGCCAGGCCAGGACGATCAGTGGCCGCCGGTCAGGCGGATTCGGACTGCTTTCGCTCGACGACATCGGCTGCCTCCCTCGGGGACGGGATGTGGAAACGGGGGTGGACCGGCCGGACCAGCTCGTTGGCGACGAAGCCGATGGCGAGCAGGCCGATCATGATGAAGAAGGAGAGGCCGTAGAGGTCGGGGCCGTCCTTGCCCGCCTCCTCCTGTCGGTCGGCGATCCAGTTGACGATCAGCGGCCCGAGGACACCGGCCGTGGACCAGGCGGTGAGCAGCCGGCCGTGGATCGCGCCGACCTGGTAGGTGCCGAAGAGGTCCTTCAGATAGGCGGGGATGGTGGCGAAACCGCCGCCGTAGAAGGAGAGGATCACCAGGGCGCATACGATGAACAGCGGCTTGGAGGAGTCGCCGAACAGCGCGATCAGCAGATACATCAGCGCGCCGACGCCCAGGTAGACGCGGTAGATGTTCTTCCGCCCGATCAGGTCGGAGGTGGACGACCAGACGATACGGCCGGTCATGTTGGCCGCGGAGAGCAGCGCGACGAAACCGGCTGCGGCGGTGACGGAGACCGGGGTGGCGGACTTGGCGAAGAAGTCCGTGATCATCGGGGCGGCCTTCTCCAGGATGCCGATGCCCGCGGAGACGTTCATACAGAGGATGACCCACAGACACCAGAACTGCGGGGTGCGGATGGCGTTGCGGGCGGAGACCTGCGGGCCCTCCAGGACGCTCGGTCCGCTGTCAGTGCTCACAGGGGCCTCGCCGCGCGGAACCCGCACCAGCAGCACGCCGAGCATCATGAACACGGCGTACGACAGTCCGTGCACGAGGAAGGCGAGGGCGATGCCGGAGGAGTCGGCGCCGAAGGACTCCAGCATCTGCGCGGACCAGGGCGAGGCGATCAGCGCACCGCCGCCGAAGCCCATGATCGCGATGCCGGTGGCCATGCCGGGCCTGTCCGGGAACCACTTGATCAGGGTCGAGACGGGCGAGATGTAGCCGATGCCCAGGCCGATGCCGCCGACGAAGCCGTAGCCGAAGACGATCAGCCAGTACTGCTCGGTGGCCGCGCCGAGCGAGGCGAGCAGGAAGCCGGAGGAGAAGCAGATCAGGGCCACGGTCATGGCCCAGCGCGGGCCGTTGCGCTCCACGAGCGTCCCGCCGAACGCGGCGGACAGACCGAGCATGACGATGCCTAGCTGGAAGGGCAGCGCGCTCTGGGTGCCGCTCAGGCCGAGGGCGGCTTCGAGCGGCGGCTTGAACACGCTCCAGGCGTAGGCCTGTCCGATGGAGAGGTGGACGGAGAGGGCGGCCGGGGGGACGAGCCATCGGCTCCAGCCCGGAGGGGCGACGGGGGGACTCATGATCCCGGACGGTAGGCAGTGACAGGGGAGTTGAGAAGGCGGCGCGTCGACCGTGTCCGATGAGCGGTATCCACCGCGCGCCGAACGGTCGCGGCCCGGCCACCTTCATGTCCGGGTAATGCCTTGTCCGGCCCGTGCGTGAACCCTTGTCGAGCCAACTTCCATACTGTAGACAATATTTCGTCGACAGTGTTCGGCAGTGCGCCATCTCCGCGGTATCCCTCGACCGAACGGAGCTCCCTCACCATGAAAGTCGCAGTTCTCGGCGCCGGTGCGATCGGCGCCTATGTCGGCGCCGCGCTCCACCGCGCCGGCGCGGACGTGCATCTCGTCGCCCGTGGACCGCATCTGGCGGCCATGAGGCGGGACGGGGTGCGTGTGCTCAGCTCGCGCGGGGACTTCACCGCCCGCGCCCACTCGACCGACGACCCGGCCGAGATCGGCCCGGTCGACTTCGTCCTCCTGGGCCTCAAGGCCAACTCGTACGCGGCGTGCGGGCCGCTGATCGAGCCCTTGCTGCACAGCACCACGGCGGTGATCGCCGCCCAGAACGGCATCCCCTGGTGGTACTTCCACCGGCACGGCGGCCCCCACGACGGCCACCGTGTCGAGAGCGTGGACCCCGGCGGCGCGGTCAGTGCGGTGCTCGCGCCCGAACGGGCCGTCGGCTGTGTCGTCTACGCGGCGACCGAACTCGAAGGCCCTGGTGTCGTAAGGCACTTGGAAGGCACCCGGTTCTCCATCGGGGAACCGGACCGCACGGTCTCGGCGCGCTGCCGGGCGTTCAGCGAGGCCATGGTGGCGGGTGGCCTGAAGTGCCCGGTCGAGCCCGACATCCGGGGCGACATCTGGATCAAGCTGCTCGGCAACATCTCGTTCAACCCGATCAGCGCCCTGGCCCGCGCGACCATGCGGCAGATGTGTCTGCACGGCGGCACCCGCAAGGTCATCGAGACGATGATGGCCGAGACGCTGGCCGTCGCCGAGGCATTGGGCTGCGAGGTCGGTGTCTCCATCGAGCGGCGGATGGCGGGCGCCGAGCGCGTCGGCGACCACCGCACCTCCACGCTCCAGGACCTGGAGCGCGGCAAACCGCTGGAACTCGACGTACTCCTCGCCGCCGTCGTCGAGCTGGCGGACATCACCGGTGTCGAGGTGCCCACGCTCCGCACCGTGCACGCCATCTCGGACCTGCTCGCACTGAGGAGCGCCGCATGAGGAAACGTCAACCGAAGACCTACACCCGTCTCACCCACCCGTTGGTGCGGGACTCCCGCGACGAACCCTTCCGGCAGGCCGGCTGGGACGAGGCCCTGGACCGCGCCGCCCGGGGCCTGGCAGCCGCACGGGGTGCGTTCGGCATGTTCTCGTGCGCCCGTGCCACCAACGAGATGAACTACGTGGCGCAGAAGTTCGCCCGGGTGGTCATGGGCACCAACAACGTCGACTCCTGCAACCGGACCTGCCACGCACCGAGCGTCGCCGGTCTGACCGCTGCCTTCGGATCCGGCGGCGGCACCTCCTCGTACGAGGAGATCGAGCACACCGACGTCATCGTGATGTGGGGCTCCAACGCCCGCTTCGCCCACCCGATCTTCTTCCAGCACGTGCTGAAGGGGATAAGGAACGGGGCCCGCATGTACGCGGTCGACCCGAGGCGGACGTCCACCGCCGAGTGGGCGGAGAGCTGGCTGGGGCTGAACGTCGGCACCGACATCCCGATGGCCCACGCGATCGGCCGCGAGATCATCCACGCCGGGCTCGCCAACGAGGCGTTCATCGAGCGGGCGACCAGCGGCTTCGACGAGTACAGGGCCCTCGTCGAGCCATGGACGCTGTCCCTCGCCGAGAAGGTGACGGGCGTACCGGCCGCCGCCATACGGCAGCTGGCGCACGCGTACGCCCGTGCCGAGCGCGCCCAGCTGTGCTGGACGCTCGGCATCACCGAGCACCACAACGGCACGGACAACGTACGCGCGCTGATCAATCTGTCGCTGTTGACGGGCCATGTGGGGCGTTGGGCCTCGGGATTGCAGCCCCTGCGCGGCCAGAACAACGTGCAGGGCGGCGGCGACATGGGCGCGATCCCCAACCGGCTGCCCGGCTTCCAGGACATCCTCGACCCCGACAGCCGGCTGAGGTTCGAGTCGGCGTGGGACACCGTCATCCAGCCGCACTACGGGCTGAACCTGACGGAGATGTTCGAGGCCATGGAGAAGGGCTCGTTGAAGGCCGTGTACTGCATCGGGGAGAACCCGGCGCAGTCGGAGGCGGACAGCGAGCAGGCGGTACGGCGCATGCGGCAGCTGGACTTCCTCGTCGTGCAGGACATCTTCCTGACCAAGACGGCGGAGCTGGCGGACGTCGTGCTGCCCGCGACCGCCGGGTGGGCGGAGACGGACGGTACGACGACCAACAGCGAGCGCCGCGTTCAGCGGGTGCGCAGGGCGGTCACCCCGCCCGGCGAGGCGCGCGAGGACATCGACATCATCTGCGACCTGGCCTCCCGGCTCGGGCACGAGTGGAAGTACGCCGACGCCGAGGCCGTCTGGAACGAGCTGCGGTCGGTGTCGCCGGACCACTACGGGATGACGTACGAGCGTCTTCAGGAGCACCAGGGCATCCAGTGGCCGTGCCCGAGCACGGAGCAGTTGGAACCGACCTATCTGCACGGCCGGTTGTGGGACCCCGACCCGGCGAAGCGGGGCAGGCTCGCCCCGTTCGGGATCGTCCAGCACGATCCGCCGGTCGATCTGACGGACGAGGAGTACCCGGTCCGGCTGACCACCGGGCGGCGGCTCGACTCGTACAACACCGGTGTGCAGAGCGGGGGTTACGCGTCCCCGCTGCGGCGCGGGGAGTACATCGAGCTGTGCCCGGAGGACGCGGAGCGCTACGGGGTCGTGGTCGGCGAGGAGGTTCGGGTGTCCTCGCGGCGCGGGTCGGTGGTGGCGCCGGTGTGGATCGACCTGGCCCTGCGGCCGGGCCTCGCCTTCATGACCATGCACTTTCCCGACGAGGTGGACACCAACCAGCTGACGATCGAGGCGAACTGCCCGATCGCGGGGACGGCGGAGTTCAAGGCGTCGGCGATCCGGATCGAGAAGCTGGTCGAGAAGCTGGCCGAGAAATCGCCCGCCACGGCCGTGAGGAGCTGAGACAGGACATGGATCTGCACTTCGGCGACAGCAAGCCCACGGACAAGGAGAAGGCGGCCGTCGACGCGCTGCTCGGCCCGCCGGAATCCTCCTGGGAGGGCGCGGACCGCTCCGACGCGGACCTTCGCTGGGCGCGGGGCGGGCGGGCGGCCCGGGAGCGCCGCGATCTGCTGTTGCCGGGGCTGCACGCGATCAACGACCGGGTGGGGTGGATCAGCGAGGGTGCGCTGGACTATCTGTGCCGTCGGCTGACGGTGCCGCCGGCGGAGGCGTACGGGGTCGCCACGTTCTATGCGATGTTCTCGGTGAAGCCCCGGCCGGCGACCGTGCTGCAGGTGTGCACGGATCTGGCGTGCGCGGCGGCGGGCGCGGCTGAGCTGTGCGCGGGGGTCGAGGCGCGGCTGGGGCTCGGGAGTGGGGTGCGGGTCGAGCGGAGTCCGTGTCTGGGGTTGTGCGAGCGGGCGCCCGCGGCGTTGGTGGTGCGGGCGGGGGGCTCCGCGCCGGACGGGGATGTCGACACCGCCTCCCCTACCCGTCCCGTCCGCCAGGGGCCGCGCCCCTTCGACCCGCCACGGGGCTCCGCCCCGGACCCCGTTTCGGGGGCCGACCCCCGGCCCCCCGCTCCTCAAACGCCGGGGGGGCTGACATTCCCTGGACCTGGCTTGGACGATCGCCCGGGCCAGGCACCACCAGCCCGTCCGGCGTTTGCGGACGAGGCCGTTCAGGCCGATGAGGGGGGTCTGGGGGCGCAGCCCCCAGGGCTCGGGGATGGGAAGGGGCGGCGGGGGCGAATTCCCTCCCGGGTGACGGCCGTCGTCGCACCGGCCACCGTCGACACGACCGTCGTCACCGCCACGCTCCCGGAAATGGCTGCTGCCGAACCCCCGGCCGCCATGGCCGTGCCCCAGGCGGGCGCCCCCTCGCTGATCCTGCTGCGCCGCGTCGGCGTCGTCGACCCCGCCTCTCTCGACGACTACCGCGCCCACGGCGGCTACACGGCCCTCCGCCACGCCTTCGCCCTGGGCCCCGCCGGAGTCATCCGCGAGGTCACCGACTCGGGCCTCGTCGGCCGCGGCGGCGCCGCCTTCCCCACCGGGCGGAAATGGCAGGCCACGGCGTCGCAGCCCGACCATCCGCACTACCTCGTGTGCAACGCCGACGAGTCGGAGCCCGGCACCTTCAAGGACCGGGTGGTGATGGAGGGCGACCCGTACGCCCTCGTGGAGGCGATGACGATCGCGGCGTACGCGACCGGCGCCCACCAGGGGTATCTGTATCTGCGGGGCGAGTACCCGAGGGCCCTGCGGCGCATGGAGCACGCCATCTCACAGGCCCGCGCCCGCGGACTGCTCGGCGACGACATCCTCGGCCAGGGGTACGCCTTCGACATCGAGATCCGCCGGGGGGCCGGCGCCTACATCTGCGGCGAGGAGACGGCTCTCTTCAACTCCATCGAGGGGTATCGCGGCGAGCCACGCTCGAAGCCGCCCTTCCCCGTGGAGAAGGGCCTGTTCGGCAAGCCGACCGTCGAGAACAACGTCGAGACCCTCGTCAACGTCCTGCCGATCCTCACCCTGGGCGCCCCGGCGTACGCGACGATCGGAACCGGCCGCTCCACCGGGCCGAAGCTGTTCTGTGTGTCGGGCAGCGTGGACCGGCCCGGCATCTACGAGCTGCCGTTCGGCGCGACGCTGGGCGAGCTGCTGGAACTGGCCGGGGTGCGCGGCCGGCTGCGGGCCGTGCTTCTCGGTGGCGCGGCCGGCGGCTTCGTACGGCCCGACGAGCTGGACATTCCCCTCACCTTCGAGGGCACCCGGGAGGCGGGCACCACGCTCGGCTCGGGGGTGGTCATGGCCTTCGACGACACGGTTCCGCTGCCCCGGCTGCTGCTGCGCATCGCGGAGTTCTTCCGGGACGAGTCCTGCGGGCAGTGCGTGCCGTGCCGGGTCGGGACCGTACGGCAGGAGGAGGCGCTGCACCGGATCGTGGAGCGGACGGGTGCGGCGGCCGCCGAGGACATCACCCTGCTCAGGGAGGTCGGCCGGGCGATGCGGGACGCCTCGATCTGCGGTCTCGGCCAGACCGCGTGGAACGCCGTGGAATCCGCCATCGACCGTCTGGGGGCGTACGAATGACCGTGATACCGCTGGGAGTGCCGCGCCGCCTCCTGGAGTTCACCATCGACGGCGACGAGGCCCGGGTCCCCGAGGGCTCGACCATCCTCGACGCCTGCCGGGCGGCCGGGAAGGACATACCGACGCTCTGCCAGGGCGACACCCTCACCCCCAAGAACGCCTGCCGGGTCTGTGTCGTCGAGGTCGAGGGGGCCCGGACCCTGGTCCCGGCCTGCTCACGCAAGGCCGAGCCCGGTATGGAGGTGAGGACCGACACCGAGCGGGCCCGGCACAGCCGCAAGGTCGTGCTCGAACTGCTCGCCTCGTCGGTCGATCTGTCGACCACACCGAGAGTCGCGGAATGGCTCAAGGAGTACGAGGCCAAACCGGACCGTTTCGGCCCGGACGCGGCCCGCCTCAACGAGCAACCGAAGATCGACAACGACCTCTACGTCCGCGACTACGACAAGTGCATCCTCTGCTACAAGTGCGTCGACGCGTGCGGTGACCAGTGGCAGAACACCTTCGCGATCTCCGTCACCGGACGCGGTTTCGACGCCCGGATCGCCGTCGAGCACGACGCCCCGCTCACCGACTCCGCGTGCGTGTACTGCGGGAACTGCATCGAGGTGTGCCCGACGGGGGCGCTGTCGTTCAAGTCGGAGTTCGACATGCGGGCTGCCGGTACGTGGGACGAGTCGGCGCAGACCGAGACGACCACGGTGTGCGCGTACTGCGGTGTGGGCTGCAATCTCACTCTGCACGTGCAGGACAATGAGATCGTGAAGGTCACCTCTCCGCACGACAATCCGGTGACCCACGGCAACCTGTGCATCAAGGGCCGCTTCGGCTACCAGCACGTACAGAACCGGGACTGATCGGGACGGCCGACCGGGGCCGATGGGGACGAGGACGGAAAGAGGGGTAGGGACGCATGGGACGAGTCACGGAACGACGGAAGGTGATCCGTATCCGGGACGGGGCTGTCTCCACCCGCCCGGACACCCTCGTCGCCGAGGAACCCATGGAGATCCGGCTCAACGGCAAGCCCCTCGCGATCACCATGCGCACCCCCGGTGACGACTTCGCGCTCGCCGCCGGGTTCCTGGTGAGTGAGGGTGTGCTCGGCGCGCAGGCCGATCTGCAGAACATCGTGTACTGCGCGGGCGCCACGGTCGACGGCTCGAACACGTACAACGTGGTGGATGTGAGGACCGCGCCGGGGGTGGTGATCCCGGACATCACGCTGGAGCGGAACGTGTACACGACCTCGTCGTGCGGTCTGTGCGGCAAGGCCTCGCTGGACGCGGTCCGTACGACGGCCCGCTGGGCGATCGACGACACGCACGGCGGTGACACTCCCCCGGTGCGGGTGGACCCCGAACTGCTCGCCGGCCTCCCCGACCGGCTGCGCGCGGCCCAGCGGGTCTTCGACCGGACCGGGGGTCTGCATGCGGCGGCCCTGTTCAGCGAGGAGGGGGAGCTGCTCGACGTACGGGAGGACGTGGGGCGGCACAACGCGGTGGACAAGCTGGTGGGACGGGCTCTGCAGAGCGGCGATCTGCCGCTGTCCCGTGTGCTGCTGCTGGTCTCGGGGCGGGCCTCGTTCGAGCTGGCGCAGAAGGCGGTGATGGCGGGGATACCGGTGCTGGCGGCGGTGTCGGCGCCGTCGTCGCTGGCGGTGGACCTCGCGGTCGAGACCGGGCTGACGCTGGTCGGGTTCCTTCGGGGCACCTCCATGAACGTGTACGCGGGTGAGCATCGGGTCGCACTGCGGGCCGCGGCCGCCCAGGGCTGACCGGCTCCCCGCGACACGGCGGCGGGGCCCCGACCGGCGGGGAGCGCCCCCTGCGCCGCGCAGGGGCTCCGCCTCTAGCTCCGCCCGGACGGCCGGGTGCCTTTTCGCCCCCGCCGCCCCTGCCCATCCCATCCACAAGCTGGGGGCTCCGCACCCAGGCACCCGGGCATGTGCGTCGGCCGCGGCCCAGGTGGGGGCTTGTCGCGCAGTTCCCCGCGCCCCTCGAAGCCCTCCCCGGTCACGTACGCCGGCGGGGCCTCGGCGCAGCTGAACATCACGCGGAAGGTGTGCCTGTACCGACCGCGGTTCGTATCGCTTCGTCCCGCTCCTGGGTGGTCTCGGGCTCCAGTGGATCGAGGGAGCGGCGCTTGGCGATGACCGCGCAGACCATGAGCTGCATCTGGTGGAACAGCATCAGCGGCAGTACGGCGAGGGAGGCCTCGGCGCCGAACAGGACGCTCGCCATGGGCAGCCCGGAGGCGAGGGACTTCTTCGAGCCGGCGAACTGGATCGCGATCCGGTCGGCCCGGTCGAAGCGGAGCGCCTTCGCGCCGTACCAGGTGAGCGCCAGCATCACGGCGAGGAGGACGGCCTCGACGCCCAGCAGCCCGACGAGCCGCAGGGGGCTGACCTGGCTCCAGATGCCGCGGATCATGCCCTCGCTGAAGGCGACGTAGACGACGAGGAGGATCGAGCCGCGGTCGACGAGGCCGAGGACCTGCTTGTGGCGGGTGAGGAAGTCGCCGATCCAGCGGCGGGCGATCTGCCCGGCGAGGAACGGCACCAGCAGTTGGAACACGATCTTGACGAGCGCGTCGGCGGAGAAGCCGCCCACGCTGCCGCCGAGCAGGGTCGCGGCGAGCAGTGGAGTGATGACGATGCCCGCGAGGGAGGAGAAGGAGCCCGCGCAGATCGCGGCGGGGACGTTGCCGCGGGCCATCGAGGTGAAGGCGATCGAGGACTGGATGGTCGACGGGACGAGGGTGAGGAAGAGCAGACCGGTGTAGATGGAGTGCGTCAGGAACACCGGTTCGAGGGCCCGGGCGGCCAGGCCGAGCAGCGGGAAGACGACGAACGTGCAGGCCAGGACGGTGATATGGAGGCGCCAGTGCTTGAGACCGTCCACGGCCTCGCGGGTGGAGAGCCGGGCGCCGTAGAGGAAGAAGAGGAAGGCGATCGCGGCCGTGGAGGCGCCCGAGGCGACGTCGGCGGTGACGCCCCGCGCCGGCAGGAGTGCCGCGAGACCGACCGTCGCGAGCAACAGCAGGATGTACGGGTCGATCGGCATCCAACCGGGCCACTGCAGGCGTTTCACGGTGCTCCACGTACGTTCGATGGGGGTGCGTCGGGGGCCGGAGAGCCCCTCTCCATCGTCCTCTCCCGGCCCGTGATCGGGAATCCGTCATACCGTTCTGACTGCGATCGCACATCGCGATAACTGGATACGGTGTCGGTATGTATGACCCCTCGCAGTTGCGGACCTTCCTCGCCGTGTCCCAGACCCTGAGCTTCACCCAGGCGGCCCGGCGGCTCGGGCTGCGCCAGTCCACGGTCAGCCAGCATGTGCGCCGGCTGGAGGACGCGACCGGGCGGCAGCTGTTCTCCCGGGACACGCACTCGGTGGAGCTGACGGAGGACGGCGAGGCCATGCTGGGCTTCGCGCGCCGACTCCTGGAGGTGCACGAGCAGGCGACGGCGTTCTTCACGGGGACCCGGCTGCGCGGGCGGCTGCGCTTCGGCGCCTCGGAGGACTTCGTGCTGACCCGGCTGCCGGAGATCCTGGAGGGCTTCCGGCTCGACCATCCCGAGGTGGACCTGGAGCTGACGGTCGAGCTGTCGGGCACGCTGCACGAGCAGCTCGCGGCGGGCAAGCTCGATCTGGTGCTGGCCAAGCGGCGCCCTGAGGAGCCGCGCGGTGAGCTCGTCTGGCACGACCGTCTGGTGTGGATCGGCGCCGAACGGCTCCGGCTGGACGCCGACCGCCCGGTGCCGCTGATCGTCTTCCCGCCGCCCGGCATCACCCGTGCCCTCGCCCTGGAGGCCCTGGAGCGCGAGGGCCGCGCCTGGCGCATCGCCTGCACCAGCGGCAGCCTCAACGGCCTGATCGCCGCCGCCCGCGCCGGGCTCGGCGTCATGGCCCACTCGCGGCGCCTGGTGCCGCCGGGGCTGGTGCGGATGCCGGAGCGGGCCGGGCTGCCGGAGCTGGGCGAGGTCGACTTCGTGCTGGTCCACGGGCGGCGGCCGGGAGCGGCGTCGAGCGCGGCCGACGCCCTCGCCGCCGCGATCCTCTCCGGCGGGGACCGGCTGCACGGCGGCGCCCGGGGCGTCTGAGAGCCGGGGTACGACAGCCGAGTTGTAACCGGTATAACCGGTTAGGCCGCTGGAACAGGCATCGACCCCCGACACCCCCGACCGGTATCGCTGGGGCCGGCATGAAGCGGCGCGCCCCGGCCCCACCGGGGCCCGAACGCGAAATTTGTTCGCGTTCACCCGGATCAGGTCTATTGAGGGGACGCGCACCGCAATCGGGACGTACAGATTCGGTGGAGATTACGGTGCCGAAACTTACTGAGGCGTCAGTAATTGCGTCGGATACCTCCCTGTCCACGTAGATTTTCCGGCGCCACGCCGTGCCGTCGATACTGTTCGGTGCTGGTTCGTCCCCTCCGCACCCCCTCCCGCCCGATCTCGTGGTGAGGTAGCTTTCACGCGCTGTGCGGAGCGCCACGAGGAGCGGGTTTGCGCGAGTTCACCAACCCTTCGTTGGCGTCGGCGCCGCCGGTGGGCGGCCTGGCCGACGTCGTCTTCGAGCACGCCCAGGACGACCCCCTGTACATCGCCCTCGGCCGCAAGGACGAGCACGGCGAGTGGCGCGATGTGACCTGTGCCGAGTTCCGTGACGAGGTGCTGGCGCTGGCCAAGGGGCTGCTGTCGCAGGGCATCCGGTTCGGCGACCGGGTCGCCATCATGTGCCGTACACGCTACGAGTGGACCCTCTTCGACTACGCCCTGTGGACCATCGGCGCGCAGGTCGTCCCGATATACCCCACGTCGTCGGCCGAGCAGGTCTTCTGGATGCTGTACGACGCGCAGTGCACGGCGGCCATGGTCGAGCACGAGGACCACGCGATGACCATCGCGACGGTCATCGACCGCCTGCCCCAGTTGCAGCGGCTGTGGCAGCTGGACGTGGGCGCGGTGCAGGAGCTGTACGAGTCGGGGGCGCATCTCGACGACGACGTGGTGCACCGCCACCGCAAGGCGGTCACGCCCGACTCGATTGCGACGATCATCTACACGTCCGGCACCACGGGCCGCCCCAAGGGCTGTGTGATCTCGCACGGCAGCTTCATGTTCGAGGCGGAGACCGTCATCGAACGCTGGTCGCCGCTGTTCAAGTCCCGCAGGGGCGACGAGGCGGCGACCCTGCTGTTTCTGCCCCTCGCGCATGTCTTCGGGCGGATGGTGCAGGTCGCCGGGATCCGCGGCAAGGTCAAGTTCGGACACCAGCCACAGCTCAACGCGGCCGTGCTGCTGCCGGACCTCGCCGCCTTCCAGCCGACGTTCTTCCTGGCCGTGCCGTACATCTTCGAGAAGGTGTTCAACGCGGCCCGGCGCAAGGCCGAGCGGGAGGGCAGGGCGGGGCCGTTCGAGAAGGCCGTCGAGGTCGCGGTGAAGTACGCGGACGCGATGGAGGCCAAGGCCTGGGGCATCGGGCCCGGCCCGTCGGCGGGGCTGCGGATGCAGCACCAGTTCTTCGACAAGGTCGTCTACGCCAAGATCCGGGAGGCGATGGGCGGCCGGATCAAGTACGCGATGTCCGGCGGCTCCGCGATGGACCGCCGGCTCGGACTGTTCTTCGCGGGCGCCGGCGTCCACATCTTCGAGGGGTACGGCCTCACCGAGTGCACGGCGGCCGCGACCGCCAACCCGCCCGAGCGCACCCGTTACGGCACGGTCGGCCAGGCCATCCCCGGTATGACCGTGCACATCGCGGACGACGGCGAGATCTGGCTGCGCGGCCCCAACGTCTTCCAGGGCTACCTCAACAACCCCAAGGCCACCGACGAGACCCTCCAGGACGGCTGGCTCGCCACCGGCGACCTGGGCTCACTCGACGAGGACGGCTACCTCACGATCACCGGGCGCAAGAAGGAGATCCTGGTGACCTCCGGCGGCAAGAGCGTCTCGCCCGCGATCCTGGAGGAACGGGTGCGCGACCATCCGCTGGTCGCCCAGTGCATCGTCGTCGGCAACGACCGGCCGTACATCGCGGCCCTCGTCACCCTGGACGGCGAGGCCGTCGAGCACTGGCTCCAGATGCACGACAAGCAGAAACTTTCCCCGGCCGAGCTGGTGCGCGACCCCGAACTGGAGACCGAGGTCCGGCGGGCCGTGGTCGCCGCGAACACGCTGGTGTCGCAGGCCGAGTCGATCCGCACGTTCCGCATCCTGGCCCATCAGTTCACCGAGGAGCACGGGCTGCTCACGCCCTCGCTGAAGCTGAAGCGGAAGGCGATCGAGAAGACGTACGCGAAGGAGGTGGAGGCTCTCTACCGGGCCTGAGTCCGCCCGCGTACCGGGCGGGGAGCGGGCCCGAGCCGCCATCTCCTCGGAACTGACGGTTCATCACATCCTTGACGGCGGTTATTGACGATCCGTCAGATCTGCCGCAGTCTTTCGGTCACCCGACGAAGGGGGACCGACCGTGTCGCGCCCGATCCGCGTCATCACCGCCGCCGTGGCCGCCCTCGTCCTCGCCACCGCCTGCAACTCCGCCTCCACCGCCGGGAGTTCGGACAAGCCGGGCAACGCGGTGCGCGGGGTGAGCGACGACTCGATCAAGGTCGGCGGCATCGTCTCGATGACGACCAGTACGGGGTACTCGAAGAAGGACACCGACCTCGGGGCGAAGGCACGGTTCGACCGGGCCAACGCCGAGGGCGGGGTCAACGGGCGTCGGATCGAGTATCTGGGCGCGGAGGACGACGGACAGGACCCGGCGAAGAACCTCGCGGCGGCCCGCAAGCTGGTGCAGCGCGACGAGGTGTTCGCGGTGGTGCCGATGAGCTCCACGACCTTCTCGGGCGCCGACTTCCTCCAGCAGCAGAAGGTACCGACCTTCGGCTGGGGCACCCTCCCCTCCTTCTGCGGCCCGGCCTACATCTACGGCTTCGGCGGCTGTATGGTCCCCTCCCCCGGCGGCACCATCTCCCAGACCTGGCCGGAGGGGCTGAAGCAGGTGATGGGCGGCGCGAAGGGCAGGTCGGTCGCGATCCTCGCCAACGACAGCGAGGCCGGTACGTTCGCCGTCCGCACCTACAGCCAGAGCTTCGAGGCGGCGGGCTTCGAGGTCGCGTACGCCAAACCCGCCGTGCCCGCAGGTTCGGTGCCGAGCGACTGGTCGGCGTACACGAAGGCGCTCCTGCGCAGCGACGGCGGGAAGGCGCCCGACGCGGTCGTCTCCGTGATGCAGACGCCGTACAACATCGGCCTGTTCACGGCGCTCAAGCGGACCGGCTACGACGGTGTCCTCACCGATCCCACGGACTACGACCCGGCGCTGCTCGCCAAGGACGCGACCAGGCAGGCGCTGGACGGGGTGCACATCCTGCTGTCGTTCCAGCCGTTCGAGCAGGCAAGCGCGGAGATGCGGCAGTTCGAGGAGGACATCCGGAAGGCGGCGGGGAAGGGCGTCGCCTTGAACATGCACATGGTCACCGGGTACATGTCTGCCGATCTGTTCCTGGCCATTGCCGAGAAGGCGGGCGAGGACCTGACCGTGGCCTCCTTCCAGAAGGCGGCGAAGGGCTTCTCGGACAAGGGGACGCTGGTCGGGGACCGGGCCGAGCCCCGGGGACAGAAGGAATCGTTCGGGTGCGGGGCGCTCGTGCAGCTCAAGGGCGGGAAGTACGTGGTGTCGGCACCCTTCGCGTGCTATCCGCCCATCCCCTTCAAGTAGCCGACGGGCAAGGGGACTTGGGGGCTGGAGATGGCCGATCTGTTGGGGTTCGTGCTGAGCGGGCTGGTCTCGGGCGCGCTGTACGCGCTGCTGGCGACCGGGCTGGTGCTGTCGTACTCGGCCTCGGGCCTGTTCAACTTCGCGCACGGCGCCACCGCCTACCTGTGCGCGCTCGCCTTCTACGAGCTGCACTCGGGCTTCGGCTGGCCCGCCGTGCCGACCGCCGTGCTGCTGGTGTGCGGGATGGCGCCCGCACTGGGCTGGGGTCTTGACCGGCTGATGTTCCGGAAGCTGGCGCGGGTCGGGGAGACGGCTCAGATCGTGGCCACGATCGGGCTGCTGGTGGCGCTGCCCGCGCTGGGCCTGTGGGTGGTGGAGCTGCTGGCGGACGCGGGGGCGTCGGTGAAGCCCGCCGAGAACCAGTTCGGGCTGCCGGGCGTCGGGCCGAGTCCGGCGGTGTCCTGGCAGCCGGTGGCCGGGGTCGGCGTCGACTCCGACCAGGTGATCACCTGGGTGGCGACCGCGGTGGTGGCGGGCGGGCTGTGGGTGCTGATGCGGCACACCCCGCTCGGGCTGCGGCTGCGGGCGACCGTGGACAACCGGACGCTGGTCGAGCTGCGCGGGATGAGCGCGGACCGGCTGTCGTCGATCGCGTGGATGCTGTCGAGCGGCCTCGCGGGGCTGGCCGGTGTCCTCGCGACTCCCCTGCTCGGACTGTCCGCCCATGACTTCACCCTGTTCCTGTTCGTCTCGGCGACGGCCGCCGTGCTCGGCCGCTTCGCCTCCGTGCCGCTGGCCTTCGCGGGCGGGCTGGGGCTCGGCGTGCTGCAGAACCTGGTCGCCGGATACGCGTCCTTCGCCGAGCGGATCACCGGCTTCCGTACGGCGGTGCCGTTCCTGATCCTCTTCGCCGGGCTGCTGGTGCTGACCCGGCGGCGGCGGACGGCGGGCACGGCCGCGGTCGACGCGCCGCCGGTCGACTATCTGGCCGGGCGGTCCTGGGCCAGGCGCTGGGGCCCGTGGGCGGCGGCGGCCGTACTACTGGCGGTGGCCTTCTACACGGTCACCACGCCCTTCTGGAGCGGAGTGCTCGCGCAAGGGCTCGCGATCTCCCTGGTGTTCCTCTCGTTCACCGTCGTCACGGGGCTGGGCGCGATGGTGTCGCTGGCGCAGGCGACCTTTGTGACCGGGGCCGCGCTGGTGGCGGGGCTGTTGATGAGCCACGGCTGGCCGTTCGTGGCCGCCGCGCTGGTCGGGACGTGCGGGGCGGCGGTGCTGGGCGCGCTGGTGGCGCTGCCCGCGCTGCGGCTCGGCGGCCGTACGCTGGCCCTCGCGACGCTGGCACTGGCCTTCCTCGCCGACCAAGTGCTGTTCCAGATGGGCTGGCTGCGGAACGGCGACACCGGCTGGGCGGTCCCGCGGCCCGTGTTCGGCCCGGTGGACCTGAACGACGACCGGGCGATGGGCGTGGCCGTGCTCGTGCTCGTCACGCTGTTCGTGGCGGCCCTCGGCGCGCTGCGCGACTCGCCCTCCGGACGCGCCATGCTCGCCGTGCGGTCGGCTCCGGCTGCGGCCATGGCCTCGGGTGTCTCGGTCGTCCGGACCAAGCTGACGCTCTTCACGCTGTCCGCCGGGCTCGCCGGTTTCGGGGGCGTGCTCTACGCCTCGTACAGCACCCGGATCACGGCCACCGACTTCACCGCGATGACGGGGCTGGTGTGGCTCGCGGTGGTCGTGGCGGCCGGGCTGCGCCGACCGCAGTACGCCGTGGTGGCGGGGCTGGTGTACGCGGTGGTGCCGCATGTCGTGGCGGACTACGTCACCGAGTCGGCGCAGCTGCCGGTGATCCTGTTCGGGCTGGCGGGGCTGGCCCTGGCGAACGACCCGGACGGGTACTGCGCGGCACTGCCGGTGCGGTGGCAGCGGAGGGGGTTGGGGCGGGGTGCGGTGGCGGAGGTGCGGGCGCCGTCGGGGTCGCCGGCGGGTGAGGCCGTCGTCGGGGGAGGCACCGGCGCTGCCCTGAAGAACGCTGCCGGGGCCGCACCCGAAGCCGCCCTGAAGACCACCACCGGGGCCACCCGCGCGGCCGCCGACGCCGCCGTCCCCGAAGCCGCCGTCCCCGAAGCCGCCTCGAAGACCACCGTCGAAGCTGCCCGCGGCGCCGCCCTCAAGACCACCCCCGGCTCGCCCCTCAAGACCACCCCCGGCGCCGCCCTCGACCTGCGTGCCGTGCGTGCCGGATACGACGGCGCACCGGTCGTGCACGGTGTCGACCTCGCCGTGCGCCCCGGTGAGATCCTCGCCCTGCTCGGGCCGAACGGGGCCGGGAAGTCGACAGTGTGCGGGGTCGCCGCCGGGCTGCTGGCGCCGCTGGACGGGCAGGTGTACGTGGCCGGGCGGGACGCCACCCGGCAGGGTGCCGTCGGGCGGTCGCGGGCCGGGGTGGTGCTGGCACCCGAGGGACGCGGGATCTTCCCCTCGCTCACCATCGAGGAGAACCTCGCCCTGCGGCTGCGCTCCCGTCCCGAACGCGAGGCCGTGTACGCCCGCTTCCCGGGGCTCGCCGCGCGGCGCGGGGTCGTCGCCGGTTCGCTGTCGGGCGGCGAGCAGCAGCTGCTGGCGCTCGCCCCGCTGCTCCAGCGACCGCCCGCCGTGCTGATCGCCGACGAGCCGTCCCTGGGGCTCGCGCCCCGGGTGGTCGACGAGGTCTTCGCGCTGCTCACCGAACTCCGGACCGCCGGTACCGCGTTGCTGCTCGTCGAGGAAAAGGCGGCCGAGGTCCTCGGCGTCGCGGACACGGTCGCCTATCTCGCCCAGGGGCGGGTCAGATGGTGCGGGCCACGTGCCGAGGTGGCGCAGGACCGGCTCACGGAGGCGTACCTGGGGATCGGCGGCAAGGGGAACCCCCACCCCGCTGACCGGGAGCGACACGCCAAAGGGGTGACCCGGCCGTGAGCGGAGCCGCCCCCGTGCTGGAGGCCGTCGGCGTCGGTGTCCGCTTCGGCGGGGTGCGCGCCCTCGACGGGGTGGATCTGGCCCTGCGCCCGGGTGAGGTGTGCGGGCTGATCGGCCCGAACGGGGCCGGCAAGACGACCCTGTTCGACGTACTGTCCGGTATCCGCCGCCCCGACACGGGCCGTGTGCTGCTCGGCGGCGCGGACGTCACCCGCCGCTCCCCCGTCTGGCGCTCCCGCCACGGGATGCGGCGCACCTTCCAACGGCAGCAGCTCTTCGGCCAGTTGACGGTGGCCGACAACCTGCTCGTCGCCCAGGAGTGGCGGGGCGGCGGAGGCGTCCTCGTGGCCGATCTGCTGGCGGCGCCGACCCGGCGCGGATACGAGAGGGCGCGTCGGGAGCGGGCGGCGGAGGTGCTGCGGATGTGCGGCCTGGACACGGTGGCCGAGGTGTACGCGGGGGCCCTGCCCGTCGGGCGGGCGCGGATGCTGGAGCTGGCGCGGGCGGTGGTGGACGGGGCGGAGGTGCTGCTGCTGGACGAGCCCGCGGCCGGGATGACGGCCGACGAGCACCGGCAGCTGTCGTCCGTCATCCGCCGGCTGACAGCGGAACACGGCTGTTCCGTACTCCTTGTGGAGCATGACGTCGCCTTCGTCATGGACCTCTGCGCCCGTGTCACCGTCCTCGACCTGGGCCGGGTGCTCGCCACGGGAGCGGCGGCCGAGGTCCGGGCGGATCCGAGGGTGCGGGAGGCCTATCTCGGCGCGAGGGTGTAGCGCGGAACGGGACTGCGGCGCGGTCCGACAGGCGGACGCCAACGCTCCATTTCCGGCCATTCTGTGGATCGGCGGCCGGGACGCGTGCCCGGGAAGGCGTTCAGGAATGCACGAGGGGTTCTGATCGTTGACGATGGGAGGTACCACCCGACGACTGAAGGATCGAGAGCTCGTGAGCAGCAAGGTCCCCCCGATCATCCTGAACAACGGCGTCGAGATGCCCCAGCTGGGCTTCGGCGTGTGGCAGGTGCCGGACGACGAGGCCGAGCAGGCGGTCACCACCGCCCTGGAGGCCGGCTACCGCAGCATCGACACAGCCGCGATCTACGGCAACGAAGCGGGCACCGGCAAGGCCATCGCCGCCTCCGGCGTCCCCCGCAAGGACCTCTTCGTCACCACCAAGCTCTGGAACAGCGACCAGGGGTACGACTCCACGCTCCGCGCCTTCGACGCGTCCCTGGACAAGCTCGGCCTGGAGTACGTGGACCTGTATCTGATCCACTGGCCGCTGCCGGCCCGGGGCACGTTCGTCGACTCGTACAAGGCGTTCGAGAAGCTGTACGCGGACGGCCGCGCGAAGTCCATCGGTGTCTCCAACTTCCTCCCGGAGCACCTGGAGACGCTGATCGAGGCCACGAACGTCATCCCGGCCGTCAACCAGATCGAGCTGCACCCGCACCTCCAGCAGCGCGCGGCCCGTGAGTACCACGCGGAGCAGGGCATCGCCACCGAGGCCTGGTCGCCGCTCGGCCAGGGCAAGGGCCTGCTGGAGGTCCCGGCGATCATCGCCATCGCCCAGAAGCACGGCCGTACGCCGGCCCAGATCGTGCTGCGCTGGCATCTCCAGCTGGGCAACGTGGTCATCCCGAAGTCCGTGACCCCGGCCCGGATCAAGGAGAACATCGAGGTCTTCGACTTCACCCTGGACACCGAGGACATCGCCGCGATCAGCGCGCTGAACGAGGACCGTCGCATCGGCCCCGACCCTGCCGCCTTCGACGTGGTCTGAGGGCCGCCCCGAACGGCCGCGAACCGCCCGCCCCGGCGCGCTCCGGCGGGCGGTTCACGTGTGCGCCGCGTCTCCGGCACCTCGGTCGGGCTGTGCCCGCTCACCCCACCGGCCGCGCCTGCCCCGTATGCACCGTGTGGGCCGCGAGGACGAAGACGTCCGGGCGGTGGTGCAGGCTCGACTTGTCGTCGGGGTCGAGGAGTTGGTCCAGGGTGGCGAGGTCGCCGGCGTCGAGGAGGTCCTCGAAGCTCTCCCTGCGGCGCCGGAACGTGGCCACGGCGTAGGCGCGGGCCGCTTCCCCCACCGGGGCCGGAAGGTCGAGCAGGAAGGTGCGTGACGTGGCGTGCCGCAGGCCCACTCCGGTGAGCAGCGCGGCCCAGTCCTCCGCCTCCCCGACGCTTCCGGGCAGCGCGGCCCGCATCTCGCCGAACCACGCCTCCTCGGCCGCGTCGAGCCGGGACTGCAACCCGGGGCGGCCGATGCCGATGTCGCGCGGCAGGAAACGCGCGGGCAGACCGCCCTCCACGAGCGCCACCACACCGCCGGGCGCGAGCCGTTCGGCGAAGGCGGCGAGGCCGGCCCGCTGGTCCCCGAGATGGTGCAGGCTGCGTCCCGCCCAGAGCAGATCCGCCGGGTACTCCAAATCGGCCAGCCCCGAGGGAAGTTCGACTTCGAGCGTGCCGAACCGGTCGGCGAGGCCAAGGCGTTCGGCGCGGTCCCGGGCCCGTTCCAGCAGGGGGCCCGAGCCGTCGACGGCGACCACCCGGGCGCCGGGGAACTCGTCGGCCAGCAGACAGCTCACCACGCCCGGGCCGCTGCCCACGTCGACGACCAGCCCCGGCTCGGGCTGCTGCGTGGCGACCCAGGCGGCGGCCTTGCGGTACAGCGGCGCGAACAGCTCCGCCTGCTCCTCCAGGTGTTCGGCCATGTCGGCCCAGTCGATGTCCGTGCGGTTCTGATGGTCGCCGTGGTGGTGATGACCGTGCTGGTGGTCGTGTGCCATGGGAACGAGCCTCTCTTCCGGATGCCGCCAGCCTGCGCCGACGCACCGGACGGGGGCCACTTCCGTTGCCGTAACGGCAAAATCCGCGACGGCGGGACCCGGGGCTACTCGCTCGCGGTCACCCGATACGTGCACACGTTCGCGCCCGCTTCGTTGGTGACCGTGGAGAGCAGCTCCAGCGTGTGCTCGGCGCCGTCACCGGGGAAGATCGTCTTGCCGCCGCCGAGGATCACCGGCATCACGATCAGCACCAGCTCGTCGACCAGGCCCTCGCCGATGAGTGTGCGCGCGAGCGTCGGGCTACCCATGACCAGCAGGTCGCCGCCGTCCGCCTCGCGCAGCTTGCGGAGGTGGGCGACGGCCTCCTCGCCGGGGATGCGGGTGGTGTTGTCCCAGGTCAGGTCGGAGTCGCCGAGGGTGGTGGAGACGACGTACTTGGGGATGGCGTTCATCCGGTCCGCGAAGGGGTCGCCCGCCCGCTCGGGCCAGGCCCCGGCCATCGCCTTCCAGGTGCGCCGCCCGAACAGCAGCGCGTCCGCCTTGCGCAGCGCGCCGTCCCAGGCGCCGCCCACCACCTCCGGGTCGAAGAAGGGGTGCGTCCAGCCGCCGTGGGCGAAGCCGCCGTCGGTGTCCTCCTCGGGACCGCCGGGCGCCTGCACGACGCCGTCCAGGCTGATGAACTCGCAGATCACGATGCGCATGGGGTCACTCCTCGTTCCGTTCACAGGCTTTACGGCAAGACAGACCGCCGCGCCGCCCGGAACTCATCGCATTCATCCACCTCCATCATCGTGACGTGGGTCACACAAGCCCGCTACCGAAACGGCCGCCCCGCTCCGGCTGGAGAGGGGCGGCCAGATCTGCCGGGGACGCGTCAGAGCGCCGGGTAGGCGTTCTGCATCAGCTGCTGGAACTGGGCGGAGAACCAGTGCCCGGACAGCGGAGCGTTCGGCAGGGAGCCGGACATGCTGTTGCCGTTGCGCGGGTTGCCCGTGTAGGTCGGGTCGCACATGCGGTCGAAGCCCTTGCCCTCGTCGTTCGCGATGGCGGAGCTGGACCCGTCGGACTCACCCGGGGGCTTCATCCACACATAGGCGTCGATCCCGGTCGCGGGCGCCGCCTGCGGACGCTCGCCGAGCCCGGCACCGGCCTGGTTGCACCAGTTGCCGATGTGGATGCGGCGGTCGTAGCGGCCACCGTTGACATAGGTGTCGACGCTGGTCGTGGCACCGGGGCCGGACGGCCGCGCGGAGCCGCCCCAGCCGTTGCGGGAGGTGTCGATCAGCATGCCGATGTTCGAGTTGAACCCGACCGAGACCAGCTGGTTGCGGAAGGCCTGGGCGAAGGACAGCTCGTCGACGTACCGGTTCCAGTCCACCCACTTCGACTCACGGACCGACTTGCCGGCCACGTTGTCGTTGATGGTGTAGTTGTTCTCCTTCAGGGCGCTGTAGTTCGCCGTGTTGGTGATGAAGCCGTGGACGTCGTTGACCGTGGCGCCCTCGGCGGTCGCCGCCTCCTTGAACGTGTTGGCGGAGGCCCCGAAGTTGTCGTCCCAGCCGATCCAGCCGTGGTGGCCGGCGTCGATGTAGTTGTAGACGTTGGCGACGTCACCGAGCTTGTTGAGCGCGTAGCCGACGCCCTTGACGTAGTTGCCGTTGGCCTTCATCACATCGCACTGCGGGGTGGCCGTCGGACGGCTGCCGGTGTTGGTGACGAGGTTGGGCAGCGAGTCGATCTCGACGGTCGTGACGATCCGCAGCGAGGCGTACTTCGAGTCGGCGAGGATGGCCGCGATCGGGTCGATGTACTGTGACTTGTACTTGTCGATCTCCGTCGGGCCCAGCTCACCGTTGGACGCGAGGGCCGCGCAGTCACGGCCGGGCAGGTTGTAGATCACCAGCTGGACGACGAGCTGGTCGGAGCCCTTCTGCCGCAGCGCCTCGTCGAGGTGGTCGCGCAGCCCCATGCCGCTGCCGACACCCTCGATGGCGGCGATCCGGTCCAGCCAGACGCCCGTGGGCTGGTTGGCGATCCGGCTGCCGCCCGTCTCGGCGGCGGCCTTCGCGGACCACTCCGGGTTCACGTACACCTTGGCGCCGGAGTACGGGTTGTCGACCTTGGTACCCGGCGTGCCCGGGCCCGGGTTGGTGGGACCGCCACCGCCGTCGTCGACGTTGCAGGTCACACCGTCGAGCGTGAAGGTCGTCGGGACGGCGTTGGTGCCGCTGTACGAGCCGTTGAAGCCGAAGCTCACCGAACCGCCCGTGGGGAGCGACCCGTTGTACGTCTCGTTGGCGGCCGTCACGGCCGTCCCGCTCTGGGTGATCTTCGCGTTCCAGCCGCTGGTGACCTTCTGGTTCCCGGCGTACGACCACTTCGCGGCCCAGGACGACTTGGCCGCGCTGTTGTTGGTGATCGTGACGGCGACGGTGAAGCCGGTGTCCCACTGGTTCTGGATCTTGTAGTCGACCGTGCAGGGGATCGCCTTGACGCCGCTCGCGTCCGGATCCGCCGCGACGGCGGTCCCGGCGGCGCCGGCGACGAGCGACAGCGCGGCGAGCGTGGTCGCCGTCTTCGTGCGCGTGCTACTTCTGGTACGGCTTGCGGTACGGCTCATCTGTGCGGGTTTCCTCTCCGTGGGGACGGCCAGATGGGGACTAGCCGTTGAGGGAGCGCAGGTGATCGCGCAGCCCGATACCGAACGACGTGGGAGTTCCGTCGTAGTGGGAGATCAGGGCGGGCCCGGAGCCGCAGTTCCATGTGTTCCAGGTCCAGCCCAGATAGGAGAGCTTGCGGGCGTCGAACCACGTCATCACGCGGTCGATGAAAGAGTGGGCGCAGGTGTTCTCGCCGATCTCGCCCGCGACCAGCGGGACCTGAGCTGCGACCGGTGCGAGTGTGGAGTCCCAGCAGCTCTCGTTCGAACAGGTGTTGAAGTTGTAGACGTGCCAGGCGGCGGCCAGATTGCCCTTGGGGTCGGTGGGCTTGTACTGGAGCCACTGGCTGAGGTCGTTCGAGTACGCGAGCCCGCCGGCCAGGATCACGTTCTCCGCGCCCGTGCCGCGGATCGCGTCGATCAGGTCCTGCATCCCGGCGACCTGGTAGGTGATGCCGGGGCAGCTGCCGCCGTCCCGCCAGCAGGTCCAGGCCTGGGTGGCCGTGGAGGTCGCGCGGTCCGGGTAGGGCTCGTTGAACAGGTCGAACACCACGTGCCTGTCGTTCTTGAAGGTGTTCGCCACCGAGGTCCAGAAGGAGGGGGTGTACTCCATGTTGGGCATCGGTTTCTGGCAGCTGGCGTGCACGTCGGAGCAGCCGGCCGAGTTGCCCGTGTACTGGCCCCAGGACCAGTGCAGTTCGACCATCGGCGTCATGCCGTGCGCCTCCACCTTCGCCACCAGGTCCTTGACGGCGTTGATGTAGTTGGCGCCCGCGTACTCGGGCCTGATGTTGGACAGCCCGAGCCAGCACTCCTCGTTGAGCGGGATGCGTACGGTGTTGACGTTCCAGTCCGCGATCGCCTTGACCGAGGCGTCGTCGACCGGCCCGTCCCAGATGCCGTTGCCCTGGACGCACGCGAACTCGCCGCCCGAGCGGTTGACGCCGAGCAGCCTGCGGGTCGCGCCGGTCTCGTCGACGAGCTTGTTCCCGGACACCTTGAGCACCGGCGGCCCGTCACCGCTCGGCGGCGGATCCGTCGGCCCAGGGTAGGTCGGTCCCGGGTCGGTCGGCCCCGGATCCGTCGGCCCGCTGTCCACATTGCACGTCGTGCCGTTGAGCTTGAACGCCGTGGGGACGGCGTTGCTCCCCGACCACGACGCGATGAACCCGGCGCTGAGGCTCGCGCCGGTGCCCAGCGAGCCGTTCCAGCTCTCGTTGGCCGCGGTGACCGTCGTACCGGACTGGGACCATCGGGCGTTCCAGCCCTGGCTGACCTTCTGACCGCCGGCGAAGGCGAAGGTCAGGGACCAACCGCTGAGCGCCGCCTGGTTGTTGGTGATCTTCACGCCGCCCTGGAAGCCGTCCGCCCACTGGCTGGTGACGGAGTACTCCACCGTGCAGGCGGGTGCGGCTCCCGAAGCGGTGACCACCGGGACGATCGCGGTGGCCACGAGGGCCAGCCCGGCCGCCCCGGCGAATAAAAGACCTGAACGCGCGGGGTGTCGCATGAGCGACTCCTTACAGATCGGACGGTCCGGGACGGACGCGTCGACTGTTGGAACCGCTCCCACTGGTGCTGGTGAAGGTAGCGCCAAGTATCGGTAAAAGACAGAGGTGTTGCGTTATTGCACGCCTCGAATCTTTTTCGCCCTCGTCGAATCTTTTCGACTCTTCAAGCACCTTGACCGCTTGCACCCGTCTCCTCAATATGGGAGCGCTCCCACTGGTTCAAGGCTTGTTGTTGCTGCTCCGCCCCCCCCACCTTCGCAAGAGCCGCACGGAAGGAACCAGAGCATGCACCCCAGACGGAGACGCCGTGCCATTCGGCGTCTTTGGACCGCCGTAGTGGCGGCCATGGCACTCCCCTTGACGATGCTCTCGACCGGCTCGACCCCCGCCAGCGCGGCGGCCGTCGCCTGCAATGTCGACTACAAGACCAACGACTGGGGTTCGGGCTTCACCGCCGACCTCACGATCACCAACCGCGGTACCGACGCCATCAGCGGCTGGACCCTGACATACGCCTACGCGGGCAACCAGACGCTCTCCAACGGCTGGAACGGCACCTGGTCGCAGTCCGGGAAGACGGTCACGGCGAAGAACGCGTCCTGGAACGGCACGATCGCCGTCGGGGCCGCGGTGACCACCGGCGCGCAGTTCACGTACAGCGGCACGAACGCGGCGCCGACGAGCTTCGCGATCAACGGCACCGCGTGCGTGGGCGCCCATCAGCCGCCGATCACCGTGCTGACCAGCCCGACCGCGGGCGCCACGTACTCGCAGGGCGACGCGGTGCCGCTCGCCGCGACGGCCGCCGCGGCGGACAGCGCGACCGTCACGAAGGTCGAGTTCTACGACGACACCACGCTGCTGGGCACGGACACGACGTCGCCGTACACCTTCTCGGCCACCGGTCTGTCCGTGGGCAGTCATTCACTGGTGGCCAAGGCGTACGACAGCCTGGGCGCGTCGGCGGACTCCGCGCCGGTCGGCATCACCGTCGCCTCGGGTCCCGCCGTGGTGGCCACGCCGACCCAGCTGGGGGTACAGCAGGGCAAGACCGGCACGTACGACGTGAAACTCTCGACCCAGCCCTCGGGCAACGTGACCGTGACGACCGCGCGGGCGAGCGGCAACTCCGGCCTCTCCGTCACCGGCGGCGCCTCGCTCACCTTCACCCCGCAGAACTGGAGCACCGCCCAGAAGGTGACCATCACGGCCGCCTCCTCCGGCACCGGCTCGGCGGTCTTCGAGTCGACGGCCACCGGACACGCCAAGGCCGCGGTGACCGTGACCCAGCTGGCCGCGTCCAAGACGTACGACGCGCGCTTCCTGGAGCTGTACGGCAAGATCACCAACCCGGCGAACGGCTACTTCTCCCCCGAGGGCATCCCGTACCACTCGGTGGAGACGCTGATCGTCGAGGCGCCGGACCACGGCCATGAGACCACCTCGGAGGCGTACAGCTACCTCCTGTGGCTCCAGGCGATGTACGGCAAGGTCACGGGCGACTGGACCAAGTTCAACGGCGCCTGGGAGATCATGGAGAAGTACATGATCCCGACCCACGCCGACCAGCCGACCAACTCCTTCTACACGGCGAGCAAGCCGGCGACCTACGCGCCCGAACACGACACCCCCAACGAGTACCCTGCGCAGCTGAACACCGGGGTCTCGGTCGGTCCGGACCCGATCGCCGCCGAGCTGAAGAGCGCGTACGGCACGGACGACGTCTACGGCATGCACTGGCTGCAGGACGTCGACAACGTCTACGGCTACGGCAACTCGCCCGGCAAGTGCGAGGCGGGCCCGGCCGACACCGGCCCGTCGTACATCAACACCTTCCAGCGCGGTCCGCAGGAGTCGGTGTGGGAGACCGTCCCGCAGCCCACCTGCGACCAGTTCAAGTACGGTGGCAGGAACGGCTATCTGGACCTGTTCACGGGTGACGCCTCGTACGCGAAGCAGTGGAAGTTCACCAACGCGCCGGACGCCGACGCGCGGGCCGTGCAGGCCGCGTACTGGGCGGACATCTGGGCGAAGCAGCAGGGCAAGGGCTCGGACGTCTCCGCGACCGTCGGCAAGGCCGCGAAGATGGGCGACTACCTGCGCTACGCCATGTACGACAAGTACTTCAAGAAGATCGGCAACTGTGTCGGGGCCACCTCCTGCCCGGCCGGTACCGGCAAGGACGCCTCCCACTATCTGCTCTCCTGGTACTACGCGTGGGGCGGCGCCACCGACAGCAGCGCGGGCTGGGCCTGGCGCATCGGCTCCAGCCACACGCACGGCGGCTACCAGAACCCGCTGGCCGCGTACGCGCTGGCCAACTACGCCCCGCTGAAGCCCAAGTCCACCACCGGGCAGGCGGACTGGGCCAAGTCGCTCGACCGGCAGATCGAGTTCTACCGCTGGCTGCAGTCCAACGAGGGCGGTATCGCGGGCGGCGCGACCAACAGCTGGGCGGGTCGCTACGCCACTCCCCCGACCGGTACGCCGACCTTCTACGGCATGTTCTACGACGAGAAGCCGGTGTACCACGACCCGCCGTCCAACCAGTGGTTCGGCTTCCAGGCGTGGTCCATGGAGCGGGTCGCCGAGTACTACCAGCAGACGGGGAACGCCGCCGCGAAGACGGTCCTCGACAAGTGGGTCGACTGGGCGCTGTCCAAGACCACGATCAACCCGGACGGCACGTACCGGATTCCCTCCACGCTCCAGTGGTCGGGCACCCCGGACACCTGGAACGCCTCGAGTCCCGGCTCCAACGCGGGACTTCACGTCACCGTCGCCGACTACACCGACGACGTGGGCGTGGCGGCCGCGTACGCCAAGACCCTGACGTACTACGCCGACCGCTCGGGGGACGCCGACGCGGCCCGGGTCGCCAAGGCACTGCTCGACGGCATGTGGGACCACCACCAGGACGGGCTCGGCATCGCCGTACCGGAGACCCGCGCGGACTACAACCGGTTCGACGACCGGGTGTACGTCCCGAGCGGGTGGACGGGCACGATGCCGAACGGTGACGCGATCAACTCGACGTCGACCTTCGATTCGATCCGCTCGTTCTACGAGGACGATCCGGCCTGGTCGAAGATCGAGGCGTATCTCGCCGGGGGCGCGGCGCCGTCGTTCACGTATCACCGGTTCTGGGCTCAGGCGGATATCGCCTTGGCCATGGGTTCTTACGCGGAGTTGTTGGAGTAGCTCCCGGTCGCAGATCGGCCGCGGGTAGTCCGTGGCTGGTCACGCCCAAGCGGCGGTAGCCGCAGATCGACACGGCCCCGCGCCCCTCAAAGAACTGGGGCGCGGGTTCTGTGCCATGTCCCCCTGCCTTTCCCCCCACCTTGAAGGAGAGGACCCACCGTGCGAAGAACCCGCGTCCTTACCGCCGTGCTGGCCCTCTCGGCCGGTCTCCTCGCGGGCTCCCCACCCGTGTTGGCCGCCCAGAAGGCCGAGAAAACCGTGTCGATCGCCGCCGACACCTACACCTGGAAGAACGCCCGTATCGACGGCGGCGGCTTCGTGCCGGGCATCGTCTTCAACCGCAAGGAGAAGAACCTCGCGTACGCCCGCACGGACATCGGCGGCGCCTACCGCTGGGTGCAGTCGTCGAAGACCTGGACCCCGCTGCTCGACTCGGTCGGCTGGGACAGCTGGGGGCACACGGGCGTCGTGAGCCTCGCCTCCGACTCCGTCGACCCGAACAAGGTGTACGTGGCGGCCGGCACGTACACGAACAGCTGGGACCCGGGGAACGGGGCGATCCTGAGGTCGTCCGACCGGGGCGCCAGCTGGGCGAAGACCAATCTGCCGTTCAAGCTGGGCGGGAACATGCCGGGCCGGGGCATGGGCGAGCGTCTGGCGGTCGACCCGAACAAGAACAGCGTGCTGTATCTGGGCGCGCCCAGCGGCAAGGGCCTGTGGCGGTCGACGGACTCGGGCGTCAGCTGGTCGCAGGTGACGAACTTCCCGAACGTCGGCAACTACGTGCAGGACGCGAGCGACACGTCCGGCTACGCGTCCGACAACCAGGGCATCGTCTGGGTCACCTTCGACGAGTCGACTGGCACCTCCGGGAACGCCACGAAGACGATCTACATCGGGGTCGCCGACAAGGACAACGCCGTGTACCGCTCGACGGACGCGGGCGCGACGTGGTCGCGGGTCGGGGGCCAGCCGACGGGCTATCTGGCCCACAAGGGCGTCCTGGACGCGACGAACGGCTATCTGTATGTGCCGTACAGCGACAAGGGCGGGCCGTACGACGGCGGCAAGGGCCAGCTGTGGCGGTACGCGACGGCGACGGGCACCTGGACGAACATCAGCCCGGTGGCGGAGGCCGACACGTACTACGGCTTCAGCGGGCTGACGATCGACCGGCAGAAGCCGGGTACGGTCATGGCGACGGCGTACAGCTCCTGGTGGCCGGACACCCAGATCTTCCGGTCGACGAACAGTGGCGCCACCTGGACCAAGGCGTGGGACTACACGTCGTATCCGAATCGCTCCAACCGCTACACCATGGACGTCTCGTCCTCCCCGTGGCTGACGTGGGGCGCGAACCCGTCACCGCCCGAGCAGACACCCAAGCTCGGCTGGATGACGGAGGCGCTGGAGATCGATCCGTTCGACTCGAACCGGATGATGTACGGGACGGGCGCGACGATCTACGGCACCGAGAACCTCGGAAACTGGGACAGCGGCGGCCAGTTCAGCATCAGACCGATGGTGCAGGGCCTGGAGGAGACGGCGGTCAACGACCTGGCCTCGCCCCCGTCCGGTGCCCCGCTGCTGAGCGCGCTCGGTGATGTCGGCGGCTTCCGTCACACGGATCTGACGAAGGTCCCGTCGATGATGTTCACCTCCCCGAACTTCACGACGAGCACGAGCCTGGACTACGCGGAGACCAGCCCCGGCACGGTCGTCCGGGTCGGCAATCTGGACTCGGGTCCGCACATCGCGTTCTCCACGGACAACGGCGCCAACTGGTTCGCCGGGACCGACCCGTCGGGTGTCAGCGGCGGCGGCACGGTCGCGGCGGCCTCGGACGGCAGCCGGTTCGTGTGGAGCCCGGCGGGCACGGGCGTGCAGTACACGACGGGCTTCGGTACGTCGTGGCAGGCGTCGAGCGGGATACCGTCCGGCGCGATCGTCGAGTCCGACCGGGTCGACCCGAAGACCTTCTACGGCTTCAAGTCCGGGAAGTTCTACGTCAGCACGGACGGTGGCGCGACCTTCACCGCGTCGAACGCGAGCGGTCTGCCGAGCGGCGACAGTGTGCGCTTCAAGGCGCTGCCCGGGGGGAAGGGCGATGTGTGGCTGGCGGGCGGTGCGACCGACGGCGCGTACGGCCTCTGGCACTCGACGGACAGCGGGGCCACCTTCACCAAGCTCTCGAACGTCGAGCAGGCCGACACGATCGGCTTCGGCAAGGCGGCGTCCGGCGCCTCGTACCAGACCCTCTACACCAGCGCCAAGATCGGCGGCGTACGCGGCATCTTCCGCTCGACGGACAAGGGCGCGACCTGGACCCGAATCAACGACGACGCCCATCAGTGGGGTTGGACGGGCTCGGCGATCACGGGTGACCCGCGTGTCTACGGGCGGGTGTACGTCGCGACGAACGGCCGGGGTGTCATCTACGGCGATTCCTCGGACACCGGGGGCGGTGGAGGTGGCGGCACCGATCCGACCCCGACACCGACCGGCGCGTGCGCGGTGACGTACAAGATCACCAGCGAGTGGTCGGGCGGCTTCCAGGCGGACGTGCAGCTCGCCAACACGGGCACGAGCGCCTGGACCGGCTGGTCGCTGGGCTGGTCGTTCCCCAACGGCCAGGCCGTCTCGCAGATCTGGAACGCCGACTTCACCCAGTCGGGTTCGTCGGTGACGGCGAAGAACGTGAACTGGAACGGGAACGTGGCGGCGGGCTCGTCCGTGAGCTTCGGCTTCACGGGCAGCTGGTCGGGCACGAACGGCAAACCGGCCGCCTTCAAGCTGGGTGACCAGTCCTGCACGGTGACCTGACAACCCGCGCGGGACGAAGAAGGGCGGCACGTGCCCTGGGCCACGTGCCGCCCTTCGCCGTACTCGGTCAGGTCAGGGCGTGTACACCGTCGGGCGGGGCGCCGTCGGCATGCCGGCGCCGATGAAGAAGCTGGTGTGCGGGGGCTGGTTGTAGGCGGTGTTCTGCCAGGCCAGGCCCGTGCGGTACATCGTGTCGTGGAGCAGGGTGGTGATCTTCGTGCCGGTCTCGACCGGCGTCGAGTAGATCCTGAGGGCCGTGTTGTCGCTGGTGCGCCAGACGACCTCCTCGCGCCAGTCGCCGAGGATGTCGCCGGAGAGGGCCGGGGTCGACTTGGTGCCGTTGTTGGAGGAGACGCCGGAGCCGGTCAGGAGGCGGGTGTCGGAGGAGGTGCCGTACTTGTCGATGCGGGTGCCGTCGAGGAGTTCGCGGACCGGGTCGCCGTCCCACCAGGACAGGAAGTTGACGGAGGAGGGCTCGCGGCCCTTCGTCGCGCCCGCCTCGTCGCGGATGGAGGAGTCGGAGGCGGACCACATCTCGGGGCCGTCGTTGCCGGCGTAGATGTCACCGGCCACGCCCCGCCCGTTGTCGCAGCAGGCGGCGAGCTGCCAGCGGATCGCGCCGTTCGCGGGGTTGATGTACAGCTCGGCGGGCTGGGAGGTGGACTCGGAGACCTTGAAGTACTCCAGTCCTGACGTGGACGGGTCGAGGTCGCCCAGATGCTGTGCGTCCCCGTGGCCGGTCCTGGTGGTCCACAGCCCGTTGCCGTTGTCGTCCACGGCCATCGCGCCGTACACGATCTCGTCCTTGCCGTCGCCGTCCACGTCACCGACGGACAGACTGTGCGAGCCCTGGCCGTCGTACCCCTTGCCGGAGTTGGTGGACGAACTGGTGTCGAAGGTCCAGCGCCGGGTGAAGGAGCCGTTGCGCCAGTCCCAGGCGGCGATGACGGTACGGGTGTAGTAGCCGCGCGCCATGATCAGCGAGGGGCGGGCGCCGTCCAGATACGCCGTGCCGGCGAGGAAGCGGTCGACCCGGTTGCCGTACGAGTCGCCCCATGACGAGACCGTGCCGCGCGCCGGGACGTAGTCCACGCTCTGCATGGCCTTGCCGGTCTGCCCGTTGAACATGGTCAGGTACTCGGGGCCGGACAGCACGTAGCCGCTGGAGTTGCGGTGGTCGGCGGACGAGCTGCCGATGACCGCGCCCGTGCCGTCGACCGTGCCGTCCGCCGTCTTCATGGCGATCTCGGCCTTGCCGTCGCCGTCGTAGTCGTACGCCTGGAACTGGGTGTAGTGGGCGCCCGAGCGGATGTTCCGGCCGAGGTCGACACGCCACAGACGGGTGCCGTCGAGCTTGACGCCGTCGATGATCGTGTTGCCGGTGTAGCCGGACTGGGAGTTGTCCTTGGCGTTGGTCGGCTGCCACTTGAGGACGAAGTCCAGGGCGCCGTCGCCGTCCAGGTCGGCGACGGAGGCGTCATTGGCGTCGTACGTGTACGCCACGCCGTCGGGGGTCGTACCGCCGGCGGGCGCGCTGATCGGGACGTCCTTGTACCCGGTGCGGAGCTGGACCGCGTGGACGGAGTCGCCCTGCTCGACGCCCCCCACCACCGCCCGGACCGTGTAGTCGGCCTGGGCCGGGGCGCCGGAGTGGAAGTAGTTGGTGGAGCCGGTGACCGGGGTCGAGTTGACCTTCGTGCCGGCGCGGTAGACGTTGAACGACACGTCGTTCGGGTCGGTGCCGAGCCAGCGCCAGCTGACCAGGTTGCCGCTGTCGGTGTGCACACTGACCACACCTCGGTCGAGCTTCTCGACCTGGCGGGCGGTGGCGGCATGGGCGGGGGTGCCGGTGAGGGTGGTGAGTCCGGCGGCGACGAGGGCCGCTGTCACCGCCGAGCGGAGGACCTGGCGTCTGCGGTGCCTGTGCGGGTGCTGCACGTGACGAACCTCCAGATGAGGACGGACGGATTCCGCACACTCAGTCGCCACCGGACCCGGCCACGTTGCCGCCACTGTCGGCCAAGTCAGAGTATTTTTCAGCCAGTTCGGCCACGGTACGGGCGATCGCCTCGCAGCTCAGCTCTTGCGGAACGCCCGCAGCTCGAACTCCGGGTCCGGGCGCGGACGGTCCTGGTCGGGGAGGGCCTCGAGGCGGGCCGCGAAACCGTCGGCCAGCGGATGGCCGGGCGGGAGCGTGACGAACCAGCCGCGTCGCAGGTCGGTGAGGGCGCGGCGGGGGCTGCGGCCCTGGCCGCGCCCCCGGAAGCGGGTTCGGCCCGCCGGGGCGAGGCCGTGCTCGGCGGCGTACGCCTCGACGGTCGCCGCCGCGTCCAGGGGCGTCAGGCGTGGGCGCGGGGCGAGAACCGCGTCGATGTCGCTGCCGACATTGTGGGAGGCGGCCTTGTCGACGGTGGTGACGTAGACGCCGCCCGGGCGCAGCACCCGCGCGCACTCGCCGACGGCGGCCCGGACGTCCTCGGGTCCGGCGAGCAGATGCAGCAGCCAGACGCTGGTGACCGCGTCGAACTCGCCGTCCCGGAAGGGGAGTCGGCGGCTGTCGGCGAGCACGATCGCGCCCGGCAGCCGGGCGGCGGCCCGGCTCGCCATCCCGTGCGTCAGGTCGACGCCGGTCACCCGCGTCCCCTGTCGTGCGGCGGCAAACCGGCGGGTGACGATGCCGGTGCCGCAGGCCACGTCGAGGAGGCTGCGGGTGGCCTCGGGGACGAGTTCGAGCACGGCCTCGGCGGCGGCCTCGGCCCGGGGCTCGCCGCCGCGCAGGGCGTCGTACTCGACCGCCTCCTTGTCGTAGTCCAGCACCTAGCTCAGCTCGCCCCGTGGCCGGGCGCGAGCGCCTGAACCCTGCGGGCCAGCTCGAAGTCCTGCTCGGTGACCGCGCCGCCCGCGCTGTGGGTGTTCACGGTGAGCGAGACGGTGTTGTAGCCGAGGGTGAGGTCGGAGTGGTGGCCGAGTTCCTCCTGCACCTGGGCGATGTGCACCACCAGCGCGGTCGCCGCGAGGTGCGAGGCGAGCCGGTAGGAACGGGCGATCCGGTCCCCGTCGAGCGACCAGCCGGGCAGCTCCGCGAGCCGGTCCTGGATCTCCTTCGGCGACAAGGGTTCGACAGGCATGACGCACTCCTTCCGCGACGTCCCCTCGCTGACACCCGGTCCCTCCCAGCGTGCCACAGGGAGAGCCGCCGCGTTCGCTGGTCAGGGCCTGCGCCCCTGAAGAGGCGCGGGGCTGCGACATGTGCGGCTCCGCCGCGTGGGCGTGCGACAAGCCGCGCACAGACCGCAGACCGCCCGACAACCGCTCTCCCCGAGCTCTCGGGCGGACGTCGGCCTCCGTCGAACGCGCCGCTCCCCGAGCACCTCGACTACGTTCTCCGTATGACCGTCTCCCCGACCACCACCGGCGTCTCGCCGAAACCCCCGCCCGACCAGCGCATCGGCCCCCTGCTGAGGGCCTGGCGGGAGCAACGCCGGGTCAGTCAACTGGAGTTGGCAATCAGAGCCGGGTCCTCGGCCCGGCACATCAGCTTCGTCGAGACCGGCCGGTCACGCCCCAGCGAGGACATGGTGCTGAGGCTCGCCGAGCACCTGGACGTCCCCGTGCGGGAGCGCAACGCGCTGCTCCTCGCCGCCGGTTATGCCCCGCGCTACCCGGAGACACCGCTCGACGACCCGACGATGGCCTCGCTGCGGGAGGGCATGGAGCGGCTCATCCAGGGTTACGAGCCGTACCCGGCGGTGGTGGTCGACGCCACGTACAACGTGCTGGCCGCGAACCGGGGCATCGCCATGCTGCTGGACGGCGTTCCCGAGGCCCTGCTCGCTCCTCCGCTCAACGCGATGCGGCTGGCCCTCCACCCCGAGGGCCTGGCCCCGCGCATCCGCAACCTGCGGGCCTGGCGCGGCCATCTGCTGGGGCAGATGGAACGCCAGATCGCCCTGCGCCGCTCCGAGCCGCTGCGCGCGCTGTACGAGGAGGTCGCGGCGTATCCGGTGCCGGCGGACGCGTCGGACGAGGACCCCGACGAGGAGGACGGCACGGCGGCCACGTACTTCGCGCTGCCGATGCGGATCGAGCACGAGGGCCGGGTGCTGTCGTTCATCTCGTCGATCTCCACGTTCAACACCCCCATGGACGTGACCGTCGCCGAGCTGGCCATCGAGACGTTCCTCCCGGCCGACCCGGCGACGGTCAAGTACTTGCAGTCTCTGCCGAGTTGACCTGTGCTCAGCCCCTGGTCGAGCGCAGGGACACGTACTGCGCCGCCGCGAACCCGGCGACGGTCAGCGCCTGGAGCACGGTCCACACCGCGCCGGCCGTGCTCGGCGTCAGCCACAGCGCGAGGGCGACCAGGCTGAGGACCGCCCAGGCGAGGTTCGCCTCGACGACGGCCCGCACGGCCGGCGCCGGCGGGCGGCCGCGCGAGGCCAGCAGGGCGACGGCGCCGGCGTACACCGTGAGGAACGCGCCGAGGGCGAGCAGCAGCCCGGAGCCGACCCCGAGGAACCGGCCGAGCGGGCCGGAGGCGACGAGATAGGCGAGGCCGTTCGCGCCGGTCACAACGGCGTCCAGGGCGAGGAAGCGGCGCAGCATGGTCCGGGGGTCGGTCGTCCGGGCGAGGGTGGCGAACTGGGCTGCGGACATGGCGGATCAGCCTCCGTCGAGGTCGGGGTGCAGGGGTGGGTTGACCGGTTCCCGGGCCTTCACGCCGGTCCGGGAACCGGTGGACACCACCTTGCCGCGCACGCCCCGTCACGGTCGATTACCTCTGAGGTCATGCCACCCCGTACCCTCTGTGGTCGTCGTGTCAGCAATAAGTCAGGATGGGCGCGTCGCCCGGCGGGGCACCCTGGGCGTCGGATTCCGGCCGACCCCGTGGACCGACTCCGTGAGAGGTCCACCGGAACATGACAGACTGTTGGCATATCGGCGCGTGGGGAGGCGTGGCGTGAGTGAGCGGCGGGCCGCGCCCACCGTGGGCCAGGTGGTACTGGGCAGGCGGCTGCAGGAGCTGAGGGAGACCTCCGGGCTCCGGCGCGAGGAGGCCGCCCGTGTCCTGCGGGTCGCCCCGGCGACCGTACGGCGCATGGAGACCGCCGAGGTCGCGCTCAAGATCCCGTACGTACAGGTGCTGCTGACGACGTACGGCGTGGCCGAGACGGACGTGGCCGCGTTCGTGAGGCTCGCCGAGGAGGCGAACCGGCCCGGCTGGTGGCAGCGCTTCCACGACGTGCTGCCCGAGTGGTTCAGCATGTACGTCAGCCTGGAGGGGGCCGCGCGGCTGATCCGGCAGTACGAGCCGCACTTCGTGCCGGGGCTGCTCCAGACCGAGGACTACGCGCGCGCCGTGATGGAGGCGGGGACCGTCGGGCAGGCGGGGGCGGAGACGATCGAGCGGCATGTGTCGCTGCGGATGGCCCGGCAGAAGCTGCTCGCCCGGGAGGATCCTCCGCATCTGTGGGTCGTGATGGACGAGACGGCGCTGAAGCGGCCGGTGAGCATCCGCTCCGAGGTGATGCGGGACCAGCTCGACCGGCTGCTGGAGGTGACGGAGAAGGACCACGTCACGCTCCAGGTCGCCGAGTTCGCCGCCGGCCCGCATCCGGGCACGTACGGGCCCTTCTGCCTGTTCCGGTTCGGTGAGCCCGAGCTGCCCGACATGGTCTACAGCGAGTACCTCACCGGCGCTCTCTACCTCGACTCACGCCACGAGGTCTCCATGCACCTGGAGGTGCTGGACCACATGGCGGCGCACGCGGCGTCCGCCGAGCGGACGCGGGAGATCCTGCGCGGCTACCGCGACAGGTACTGACCGCGGGGCTGCCGCGCAGGGAACACGGGCTCACGGCGGGCAGGAACAGGCTCGCGGCCGGTTCGGCACCACCGACCCGGCCGCGACCACGCTCCTTACGCCGCTCCCCCCTTCGCGTCCCTCTCGTCGTCCACGATCTCCGCGTCCACCACGCCCTCCTCGTCGGCGGGGGTGGTGCTCGGTTCGTCGGTCGCTCCGGTGGACGCCTGCGCGTACATCGCCTGGCCCATCCGCTGGCTCACCGTCGCCAGCTTGTCCACACCGGCGCGGAGCACTGCCGTGTCCGTCGGTTCGTTGAGCAGTCGCTTCAGGTCGGTCACCGCCGCCTCGACCTCGGCCTTGGTGTCGGCGGGCACCCGCTCCTCGTTGTCCCGCAGGAACTTCGTGGTCTGGTAGACGAGTTGCTCGGCCTGGTTGCGGGTCTCGGCGGCCTCCCGGCGTTTGCGGTCCTCCTCGGCGTACTGCTCGGCCTCCCGCATCATGCGGTCGATGTCGTCCTTCGGGAGGGCGGAGCCGCCCGTGACCGTCATCTTCTGTTCCCGTCCCGTGGCGAGGTCCTTCGCCGAGACGTGCATGATGCCGTTCGCGTCGATGTCGAAGGCCACCTCGATCTGCGGCACCCCGCGCGGGGAGGGCGGCAGCCCCGTCAGGTCGAAGACGCCGAGCTTCTTGTTGTACGCGGCGATCTCCCTCTCGCCCTGGTAGACCTGGATGCCGACCGAGGCCTGGTTGTCGTCCGCGGTGGTGAAGATCTCCGAACGGCGGGTGGGGATCGTGGTGTTGCGTTCGATGAGCTTCGTCATGATGCCGCCCTTGGTCTCGATGCCCAGGGACAGCGGGGTGACATCGAGGAGGAGGACGTCCTTGACGTCGCCGCGGATGACACCCGCCTGGAGCGCGGCGCCCACGGCCACCACCTCGTCGGGGTTCACCCCCTTGTGCGGGTCCTTGCCGGTCAGCTCCCGCACCAGGTCGGTGACCGCGGGCATCCGGGTCGAGCCGCCGACGAGGATGACATGGTCGATCACGGACACCTTCACCTTGGCGTCCTTGACGGCCTGGTGGAACGGCGTCCGGCAGCGGTCGAGCAGATCGGCGGTCAGCTCCTGGAACTGGGCACGGGTCAGCCTCTCCTCCAGGTGGAGCGGGCCCTCGGCGGACGCCGTGACGTAGGGGAGGTTGATCGTCGTCTCCGACGAGCTCGACAGCTCGATCTTGGCCTTCTCGGCGCCCTCACGCAGCCGTTGCACGGCCATCTTGTCCTTGCCGAGGTCGATGCCGTGCTGCCCCCTGAACTTCTTCGTGAGGTACTCGACGACCCGCTGGTCCCAGTCGTCGCCGCCGAGATGCGTGTCGCCGTTCGTCGCCTTGACCTCGATGACCCCGTCGCCGATCTCGAGCAGCGAGACGTCGAACGTGCCGCCCCCGAGGTCGAAGACGAGGACGGTCTGCTCCTCGCCGCGGTCGAGGCCGTAGGCGAGGGCCGCTGCCGTCGGCTCGTTGATGATCCGCAGGACCTTCAGGCCCGCGATCTCCCCGGCCTCCTTCGTCGCCTGCCGCTGGGCGTCGTCGAAGTACGCGGGCACGGTGATCACGGCGTCGGTGACGTCCTCGCCGAGATAGGCCTCCGCGTCCCGCCTCAGCTTCTGCAGAACGCGTGCGGACAGTTCCTGCGCCCGGTAGCGGGTGCCGTCGATGTCGCCCTGCTCGGGGAAGCGCCAACTCCCTTCGCCCATGTGCCGTTTGGCGGAACGCGCGGTCCGCTCCACATTCGTCACGGCCTGCCGCTTCGCGACCTCGCCGACGAGCACCTCGCCGTTCTTCGCGAAGGCCACCACCGAGGGTGTGGTGCGCTGGCCCTCCGCGTTGGCGACGACGGCCGGATCACCGCCCTCCAGGACGGCCACCACCGAGTTCGTCGTACCGAGGTCGATCCCGACCGCACGTGCCATCGTCTGTCCCCTTCCGCCGGTCCCGCGAGGAATCCACCCGGGGGTCCCACACTCCAGCACAAAACTTGAGTGCCCTCTTGTCAAGGGAGCATGGGTGCACAGGGGGCGGAAACACAGCGGTGCCGCGGCCCGTGGGAACGGACCGCGGCACCGGAGGACGGCGTACGGGCGTCAGGCCAGCTCGGCCGTCAGCGTGATCGTCGTACCCGTGAGGGCCTGGCTGACCGGGCAGTTCTTCTTGGCGTCCTCGGCGGCCGAGGCGAAGGCGTCGGCGTCCAGGCCGGGCACCTCGCCACGCACGGTGAGGTGGATGCCGGTGATGCCCTCACCGGGCTGGAAGGTCACGTCGGCCTTGGTCTCCAGCCGGGTGGGCGGGGTGCCCGCACCGGCCAGACCGTGCGACAGCGCCATGGAGAAACAGCTGGAGTGGGCGGCGGCGATCAGCTCCTCCGGGCTGGTCTTGCCGTTCGCCTCCTCGGCGCGCGACGGCCACGACACCGGCTGCGTCCCGATACCGGAGGAGTCGAAGGTGACGTTACCGCTGCCGGCGAGGAGGTTGCCTTCCCAGACGGTGTGTGCGGTGCGCGTGGTAGCCACGGTCATTCCTTTCGCAAGGGGGCCCGTTTCCGGGTTGCGGACCCTATCCGATCACACTCCGGCGCACTCCTGCTCATCGCACACGGAACACCGGCCCACGCGCCGTGAACGGCAGCCGCGCGCCCTGCGGAACGAGGTAGGCGTGCTCGCGCCGCACCCGCAGCACATCGCACCAGCCGTCCGTGATGACGAGCACCGGCGCGCCCGGCGGGAAGTCGTCCGCCCGTTGCAGCAGGTCGATCCCGGGCTGCAGCACCGTGCCGCCGCGCCCGTGCACCCGTACCCGCCCTGCGATCTCGGTGACCGGCACGAAGCCCGCGTCGTGCGGGGCCGCGTCGCAGAACACGACCCGCGCGGCCGGTACGTCACGGGCCTCCGCGTACGAGGCGATCGCGCCCAGCGCCTTGCCGAGCAGCGTGCGGTCCATGGAGCCGGAGGTGTCCAGGACGACGCCGAAGGTGCAGCGGGCGATCTCCTCGGGCGGGAAGTACCGTCCGGCGCGCGGGATGTCCGGGGTGGACGCCTGGCGGCGCGAGGGGCGCGCGTAGGTCCGCAGCGGTTCGGGGCGGGGCACGAACTCGTCGAACCAGCGGGCGAGTTGGGCGTCCCAGGGCAGCGGAGGGTGGACCAGCGCGCGGATCTCCTCGACCAGGCCGCCGGGGAGGTAGCCGCGCTCCTGCCGCTGGTGCAGGTCGAGGCCCTGGCCGAGGCCGCGGCGGTAGAACTCGTCGAGGTCGACGTAGTCGCGGGGCGGGCCGAGGGGGCCGCCGAGGATGTCGCCGGCGCCCTTGCCGCGCAGGGTGGCCAGCCGCCGTGTCCGCCGCAGGTCGGCGGCGATCCGGTCGTAGACCTCCTCGGCGGACAACCCGGCGAGCGCCGGGTCGTGGAGCAGCCCCTCGGGCATCGTGCCGACCTGCATCTCGCGCAGCCAGCCGTTGATGACGTAGTCGGCGGCGATGTTGAACAGGAACGGATCGCGGGGGCCGCAGCGGTCGCCGTGGCGCAGGGCGGCGTGCAGCATCTCGTGGGCGAGGACGAACCGCCACTCCTCGTCGTCGAAGCGGCACAACGGGTTGATGTAGATCTCCCCGGCCTCGGCGTTCACCGCGGCGATGTCGATGCGGTAGGCGTGGGCGAGTTCGAGGTCGGCGACGATGGTGATGCCGGCCGCGAGACCGCCGAGCAGCGGATACGAGGAGACGAACCACTCCAGCGCCCGGTCCCAGGGCTGCCTGGGCAGCGCCTCGCCGCTCATGGAGTCCCGGCGGCCGCCCGCCATGTCCATCGCCGTGGCCATCGCGCGGGTCAGGGCGTGCGCGAACGCGAGCTGGTGGTCCGGCGGGTTCCCCATCCACTTGCTCCAGGGCATCAGGAGCTGGTCCGGCTCGTCGCCCGCCGTGCCGCAGCGCTCGTACGCGGCCGGGATGCCGTCGCGTCGCCAGCGCGCGGCGAGCCGCTCCTCGTCGCCGTCGGGATAGGAGTCCGGGAGGTGCTCCGGGGCGCGGCCGACCTGGAAGGTGAGCAGGAAGCGGTTGACGACGACGCAACGGGCCGCGAGGTCGAAGCGGTCGGGCTGCACTCGGCGGCCGGTCGCGGCGGGGACATGGCCGAAGCCGAGGTGGATGAGGGCGTGCGCGACGGCCCAGGCCCATTCCTTCGGGTCGGCGAGGCGGGTCGGGTGGGCGTGCAGCACGCCGTCGGAGTCGACGCGGACGAGGCCGGCGTCCGGCGCGTGGGCACAGGTGTCCTTGCTCCGGCACATCGTCGCGTTCAGCGCGGCGAGCGCGGAGTTGGCCGACACGAGCGCCAGCCCGCCCGTGAACGCCTCGGTGGCCGGGTCCGGCTTTGCCTGCTCGTCGGCGGCCTTCTTGCGCGTACGCCCGCTCATCGCGCCCCCTCCCCCAGCGCCGTGATCACCGGCGGGCCTCGACCAGCCGGGGCATGTCCCGCGCCGCCTCGACCAGGAACCAGGCGGGCAGGACGGGGTTGCCGTCGGCGTCGGAGGCGATGACGCTCTGGGCGACCTCGACGGAGATCTCGGCGAGCTGCACGAGCAGGGACTTGGCGCGGTACGCGGTCTGCCGCCCGTTCGCCGACAGATGCCCCTTGCCGGCGGGCAACTCCTTGATGAGACGGCCGCGGAAGGACTCGGCGAGGTAGTACAGCAGGTCGCGGTCCTCCATGCGGTGGGGCCAGCGGGCGTCGCCCTTGATGATGGCCTCGATGCCGTACTGGCTGCGCACGATCTTGACGTAGCCGCAGAAGGCGACCGCGTGCGCGGGCGTCAGCGTGCCGTGGGCGAGGACCTTCAGGGTCTGCTCGTCGAGCGCGCGCCCGAAGGAGTGCAGCGCGTCGGAGAGCATGTGCCACGAGCGGGGCGTGGAGAACGGCTCCTCGGTCTTCGGCGGTTTCGACCACAGGTGGTCGGGGCGGTCGGTGAGGTGGTCGAGGATCCACGGGTGGATGCCGTTGCCCGCCGCCCAGACCAGCCAGTCCTTCGGGGAGGCCTCCAGATGGACGTGGGCGAGCCGGTTGACCAGCGCGGAGGCGATGGGGCGGGCGAGCGCGTTGTCGGTCGCCCGGTTTCCGGCGCCGATGACGATCGAGCCCTTCGGCAGCTCGTAGTTGCCGATACGGCGGTCGAGGATGAGCGAGTAGAAGGCCTTCTGGACGTCCGGGGTGGCCGCGTTCAGCTCGTCGAGGAAGAGGCAGTACGGCTCGTCGCGGGCGATCGCCTCCGGCGGGCAGAACACGGACCGCCCGTCGCGGATCTGGGGTACGCCGATGAGATCCTCCGGGGCGAGCTGCGTCCCCAGCAGACTCACGCACTCCAGGCCCAGCGACTCGGCGAACTCCCTGACCAGGGAGGACTTTCCGATGCCGGGGGCGCCCCAGATGAAGACGGGCCGCACGGTGGCGAGGCCGAGCAGCAGTTCCGGGATACGGGAAGGCGTGACAGCGGTGGCAGCCTGCAAGGCAGCAGCTCCTGGAGGGTGGCGAGAAGAAAAGCGCGGACGCGCGGCGACGGTACGGAGGCGGGGCGCGCGCATGCGCCCGAGCCCGGCCTCGACAGTGTGTGCGGCCGGGCCCGCGCACCGCAGCCCATTTTTCGCGGCCCCACCTGAACCGGGTCCGGCTCAGGCGGCCCGCCGGTCCTCCTCGCGGGCCGTCAGCGGCACCTGCGGCCCGTCCGACTCGCGCAGCCAGCGCCGCAGTACGCGGTGGACGTGCTCGGCGCCGACCAGTTCGGTGCCGTCCCCGACCGGCTCGGACAGCGCGAGCGGCGACAGCAGGAAGGGGCGGCCCTGGGCGCCGCCGAGCCCGCCGTGCGAGCCGATCTGCTCCTCGAACGCGAGGACTTCGCCGTCGGCGGGGTCGAACCAGGAGTTGACCATGATGTCGGCGACATGCGGGAACGTGTGCGTGCGGCGTACGGCGTCGGCGGCGCCCGGCCCGAAGTCGGCGAGCGGGCCCGGTTGTTCGTCGCTCAGCTCGTCGACGGGGATCTCGGCACCGTGCGCACCGAGGACGAGCCCGCCGTGCTCCGCGCTGCGCACGAGGACGAAGCCGATGCCCGGGTGGTTGGCGAGGGTGGACAGCAGCGCGGGGTGCCGGGCGTCGATCTCCTCCTTGCTCATCCGGTGCGGTACGTCCGGGAAGGAGACGAGGCCGAGGTTCCCTGAGGCCAGCACGATGGGTTCCGAGCGGCGCGAGGGCCGGTGCTGTTCGGCGCCCTCCTCGACGCGCAGGCGCAGCGCGGCCCGTACGGCGGCCCGGGCCTCGGCGCCGCTGTGGGTGCGCTGCGCCTTGCGCGGTACGGGCAGTCCGCAGCCGGCTCGGACCAGGTTGCCGAGGCTGAGGCCGTAGCGGCCGAGGAAGGTCTCGCCGGGGCTCTGGCCGTGGTCGGAGAGCAGGACGATGCGGTAGGCGCGCGGGGCGTGTTCGGCGACCTGGGCGATCAGCGCGAGGGAACGGTCGAGGCGTTCGAGGACCTGGGCGGCGTCCCGGCTGCCCGGCCCGGAGTGGTGCGCGACCTCGTCGTAGGCCACCAGGTCCGCGTAGACGGCGGAGCGGCCCGCGAGCATGTCGCCGATGACCGCGGCGACGACGACATCGCGTTCGACGACGGTCGCGAAGGCCCGGATGAACGGGTAGAGCCCGCCGCGCTTGACGCGGGGCCGCTGCTTGCCGATCCGGGCCCGGGTGGACTGCCCGATCTCCCGCAGCACATCGGCGACGAACGACATGGCCGTACGCACGGCGTTGGCGGGGTCGCTGAAGTAGGCGAAGTACCCGGCGCGGGAGCGGTTGCGCCGGCCTCGGCGGGCCGCGATGGACAGGACCAGGGCGAGCTGGTCGGCGCCGCCGCTGAAGAGGTTGCCGCGGCTGGCGCCGTCGACGGTGAGGAGGCCGCCGTCGCCGGTGCGCTCGATGGCCCGGCGCTGGAGTTCGGCGGCGCTTGAGGGCCGGTTGCAGACCATCACCTCCCGGCTCTCCTTCTCGTACCAGCGGAAGGCCGGCACATCGTGGTTGGAGCCGTGCAGGATGCCGAGCTGGCTGGCGCCGGTCTGGCTGGACCAGTCGGTGCGCCACGGGGTGAGCCGGTGGGTGGGGCGGTGGGTGGGGCGTCCGTCCACCACGTCGCCGAGCCAGCGGGCGACGGTCGGCATGAGGCCGTCGGCCACGGCCTGCCGCAGTGATTCGTGGCCGACGCCGTCGAGTTGGAGGAAGACGATGCCGGGACCGACCGGCCCCGGACCGCCGTCGGCGCGCCTGCGGCGACGGTCGGCGAGCCGGTAGAGCCGCCGTCGGTACGCGTCGTCGTCCCGCACGGCGAGGGCGCCGCCGGTGGCGGACGCGACGGCGGACATCGCGGCGGCGACGACCACGGCGGTCTCCGGTGCGGCCTCACCGTGCCCGACGGGGTTGACCCACAGCGCGACGAGCAGCAGCGACCCGTTCAGGAAGAAGACGAGCAGCCCGAGCACGAGAGCGGGCACGAGCAGCAACGCCCGTACGAGCAGGGGCCACACGAGGGAGGACAGCAGACCGAAGACGCCGGCGCCCACGGCGGCGGTGACGGCGATCCGGGTCGCGCTGTCACCGTCGACGGACTGCAGCCGGAAGTCGGGCAGCGCCCCCGCGAGCACCAGCATCGTCACGGCGGAGACGGCCCACACGGCCAGCATCCGCCAGACCCCGCTCAACACCCTCCGCCAACGCCCGCCGCCCACGCCCGTCCACCTCACGTCCCGGTCCTCGGACCAGCCTGTCACAACGGGCGGGGACGAGGCTCTGGATCAGCGGCCGTCGTAGCCCGCCGTCGGCATCGACAGACGTCGGTGGACGCTGGCCTTCATCTGGGCGTCGTACGCGGGTTCCGCGCGACCCACGGTCTCGACGCGGACGCCGCGCCGGGCACACTCGGCGGTGAAGTCGTCCACGGAGGTGAGGGCGCGTTCGAGGACGCGGCGGCTGGGGGCGACGAACAGGTCCACGAGGCCGGCGTCGACGTCGCCCCACAGGGCGCAGTGGTCGGAGCGCAGACCGCCCACGAGCAGTTCGCGGGTCACCACATAGCCGCGCTCGGCGGCCCAGCGGGCGCACATCGCGTGCTGGCTGCGGGAGTCGACGAGGAAGGGCTCCTCGTCGAGTTCCTCCAGCGGCGTCAGGCTGGCTATGGCCGCGACCCGTACGACATCGGAGTCGACATCGGCGTCGACATCGACAGAGGCGCCACTCGTGTCTCCCATGGTGTCCCCCTCACCTCCGGGTTCAGCGCCGGGCCACCGGATCATGCCGGACGAGCCCTGGCCGCAGACCCTACTCCAGCCCGTAGGCTCGGGGGAGTAGCGCGAAGGAGGCGAACGGAGTGCCGGTGGACATCACCTGGTGGGGTCATGCCACCTGTACCGTCGAGGACTCGGGGGTTCGCGTGCTCACCGACCCCCTTTTCGCGCGTCGGCTCGCCCATCTGCGCCGGCGTCGTGGGGTGCCGCCCCCGGCGCAGGCGACGGTCGCGGACGTGGCGCTCGTGTCGCATCTGCACGCCGACCATCTACACGTCCCGTCGCTGGCCCGGCTCGCCCCGGGCACCCGTCTGCTGGTGCCGAGGGGCGCCCCCCGCCAGGTGCCGGGGCTGCGCAGACTCACGCGTCTACGACTCGTCGAGGTGGCGCCCGGGGACGAGGTCCAGGTCGGTGACCTGGTCGTTCGTGCCGTGCCCGCGCGGCACGACGGGCGGCGCCTCCCGGTCGGCCCGCACCGGTCGCCCGCGCTCGGGTATGTGATCGAGGGCGAGGCGCGGACGTACTTCGCCGGGGACACCGGGCTGTTCGAATCGATGGCCGAGGACGTCGGGCGGATCGACGTGGCGCTGCTGCCGGTCGGCGGCTGGGGACCGTATCTCGGCGAGGGGCATCTGGACGCGGGGCGCGCGGCTCAGGCCCTTGCGCTCCTCGCGCCCCGAAGCGCCGTGCCGGTGCACTACGGGACGTACTGGCCGATCGGCCTGGACGCCGTGCGCCCCCATGAATTCCACTCCCCCGGCGAGGAGTTCGTGCGCCTGGCCGCCACGCACGCCCCCGAGGTGGCCGTGCACCGGCTGGGGCACGGGGAGTCCGTGCGGCCGGAGGTGACGCGGTGAGGCGTCGGCGGAGCGCGGTCGCGGAGGGCACCCGGTGATGGTCCTGTCCGCGGCGGGCACCACCCTGCCGCACGAGTCCACCCAGCAGGCGGTCGGCTATCCGACGCTGTTCATGCTGGTGCTGATCGGCGCGCTCGTGCCGGTGGTGCCGACGGGCGCGCTGGTCAGTTCGGCGGCCGTGGTGGCCTTCCACCAGACGGCGCCGTTCTCGCTGCTGCTGGTGTTCGTGACGGCGTCGCTGGCCGCGTTCCTCGGGGACATCGCGCTGTACTGGCTCGGCCGGCGCGGCATGGGCTCGAAGAACGGCTCCCGGTGGCTGGAGGCGATCCGCCGCCGGGCGCCGGAGGACCGGCTCGCCCGCGCCCAGGAGCGGCTCGACGACCACGGGGTGACCGTCCTGGTGCTGTCCCGGCTGGTGCCGGCCGGGCGGATTCCGGTAATGCTGGCGTGTCTGCTGGCGAAGATGCCGATGCGGCGCTTCGCACGAGGGAACCTGCCGGCCTGCTTGGCGTGGGCGGTGACGTATCAGCTGATCGGCATTGTGGGCGGGTCGCTGTTCAGCGAGCCTTGGGAGGGTGTGGTCGCGGCGGTCGCGCTGACCCTGGTGATCAGCGTGGCGCCCGGTGTGTGGCGGCGGGTTCGGTCTGCCGGGTGACGGTGCATCGTGGAGTGCGGCTCCGTTGTGGCTGATCGCGGGTCAGCGGCTCCACTCGGACTGTTGCGTCATGGTCTCTTCATCCCCGCCGCCCCTCTTATCCGTCTCGCCCGTCTCGCCCGTCCTGCTCGTCTCGTTCGTCTAGTTCGTCTCGCCCGTCTCGTTCGTCTCGTTCGTCTTGCCGAAGATCCTCGAAGGCCGTTCCGAAGGAGATCAACGCTCGTTCCACGTGCGGGAGTTCCAGCGGGTCGGGTGCCGTGAGCGCCGCCATGCGCTCGGCGGCCGTCGCGCCGAGCAGCGGGCCCGTCGACAGGCGGACCCGCAGCGCCCCGAGGTCGTCGCCGAAGCGGTGGCCGCCGGGGGCGGGCATGCCGAGCCGGGCGGTGAGGAAGTCCTCCAGTTCCTGGGCGTCGCCGACACCGTGCGCGGTGAGCGCGGAGCGCAGCGGGCTGAGGTCGGCATAGAGGTGCCGCCCGGCGCGCGGGGGGAGGGCGAGCGCCCCGGCGGTCGTCACGGCGCGGTGCGCGGCGGTGGCCACGCGCGCGTGCAGCCGTACGGCGGCGGCGAGCCGCTCGGTGACGGGGGCGGGCTCGTCGAGCGCGTACCCGGCGGCCACCGCGACCGGGGTGGCGATCCGGGCGCCGAGCGCGGTGAGGACGTCGAGGACGCGGGCGTGCAGCTCCGCTCCGGCCGCGTTCGCCGGGAAGCGGGCGACGGCGGCGGGCCAGCCGGGCGGCAGCTGGGCACCGGCCAGGTCGGTGACGACGGTGACCCGGTCGGGCATCATCTCGGCGGGGCTGAGCAGCACGGTCTCCCGCGGCTCGTGCAGGGTGTCGCGCCAGGTCTCGTCGCTGACCAGGTGCAGCCCCTCGCCCGCGGCGGCCTCCATGGTCTCGTGCACCAGCTCGGGCGGCGCCACGGTGGCGGTCGGGTCGTCGGCGACGCACAGCACGAGCAGCCGCGGATCACCGCCTTCGGCACGGATCCGCCGCACGGTCTCCAGCAGGGCGTACGGGTCCGGGACGCCCCCGCAGTCGGCCGGGGTGCCCACATGGAAGACGGATCTGCCGAGCGCCCTCGCCTCGGGCTCCCACCAGGCGGCGCACGGCCGCGGGAGCAGGACGTCACCGCCGAGCGCGGCGGTCAGCGCCAGCAGCAGGACGGGGCCGCCGGGGGCGGCGGCGACCCGGTCGGGTTCGGTGGGCAGACCGCGCCGCTCCCAGTAGCCGCAGGCGGCGTCGAGGAGCGCGGGAGGGCCACCGGGGGGTACGGCGTCGGAGCGGTCCGCGGCGGCCGCGAGTACGGCGGCGAGTTCGGGCAGGACCGGCAGGCCCTGATCGGGTGGGGGCGGCCCGTAGCGAACGGGACCGTGACCTTCGGGATCCGTCCGCCGCATGTGTGCCTCCGCGCAGTGAGGTCGGGTCGTCCGGCGCTCGGAGTGACTCCGGGGGAGCTTCGAGACGACTTGGCTGTGCGCCGATTGTGCTCCGTGACGCCTCGGGGGGTGCCACGGAGCACCTCCACCCTGCCAGTACCCAGACGTACGCGCCGCCATGGGCACCCGGACGGGTTGGGTCGACCGCAGTCGAAGCCGCAGTCGAAGTGGACGCGGGGGAAGGGGCGCTGTCGAAGTGGACGCGGGGGAAGGGGCGCGGTCGCGCCATGCGAGGGGAAACGATCGCGGTCGTACCGGCCGAGACGTACACAACCGGGCTGTGCCGGGGCCAGGGAACCGGTCGCCCCTCTGCCGGCTCACTCCCGGCGGCGCAGCCGGTGCACGGCGGCGCCGAGCGCGCCCACGATGAGGAGTCCGCCGGCGACGAGCGCGGGCACGGAGTCGGTGAAGGCTCCGCCACCACCCGCGTGGACGCCCTGCGGGATCACGGCGGGGTGGTGGGTGGGCTGACGGTCGGCCTGGTGATCGGCCTGAGGATCGACCGGGTGGGCAGGCTGCTGATCGGCCGGGTGGTCGGCCTGAGGATCCACCGGGTGGGCAGGCTGCTGATCGGCCGGGTGGTCGGCCTGCGGGTCCACCGGGTGGGCAGGCTGCTGATCGGCCGGGTGGTCGGCCTGTGGGTCTGCCGGGTGGGTGGGCTGCTGGTCTGCCTGCTGACCGGGCTGCTCGACGGCCTGCTGATCGGCCTGCTCGACGGCTTGCTGATCGGCCTGATAATCGGTGTGCTGGTCGGCCGGTTGATCGGCCTGTAGATCTGCCGGTTGATCGGCCTGCGGGTCTGCCGGGTCGGTGGGCTGATCGTCTGCCGGGTGGTGGGCGGAGCCGCCGAGGGGCACGGTGAAGGTCCCGCTCCACTCCTTGCCCGCGCCGCCGGGCGCCGCCGGGCAGGTGCCGTCGACGCCCCACTCGGTGGAGTCGGCGCTCGCGTCGGCGCCGGTCTCGAGGTCGGCGGCCGGCGCGAGGCGGGCGGTGCCGTTGTAGGAGGGGCCGCCCTGCTCTCCCTCGTCGTCGTTGGCGGGGACCCGTCGCAGTTGGACGCTGCCCTGTTCGAAGGCCTCGGATCCGGCTTCGATCGTCTCGGGTACGGGGCCGCCCGTCGGGTCGCAGGCGACGGAGATGGTGATCGTGCCGCCGGGCTCGACGGAGTGCGGGTTGACCTCCACGCCCGATTCCGCCGCCGCGAGCGGCGCGGCGGCGCCCAGGGCGGCACCGATGAGCACGGTGGCGGACAGGACACGGGCACTGCGGGGCATGAGTGGGGCTCCTTCGGCCGACTGCGGGGCGAGTTCGCCCCGCGGGTCCATCAGAGCCCCGTACCGCGCGCTGCGCGCGCGGCCGGGCACCATTCGCGGGATGGGGGGCGGCCGTGTGGGTGACCTTGCGACGGTCGGGGTGAACCGTCGAGAGCTCGGGGGCCCGCTGTTCATCGCGGGGTGCGGGTTCATCGTGGCTGATCACGCAGTTCCCGCGCCCTTGAGGTCGTTCGACGCCGCCGGGAGTCAATCGGCCACGGACGCCAGCTCACGCTCCAAACCCCTGCCCCTCCTGTCCACCACAGCCGCGGCTACGTCGGACAGCTTGCGGTTCGTGGTCTGGGAGATGCGGCGCAGGACCGTGAACGCGGCGTCCGCGTCGCAGGCCAGTACGTGCATGACGATGCCGCAGGCCTGGTCGACGACCGGCCGGGTGCGCAGCGCGGTGCCCAGCTGGTCGAGCTCGGTGAGCGCGGCGCGGTAGGAGCGGTCGCGCACCAGACAGGTGGCGGCGAGGTCGCCCAGTGCGCGGGCGGGTCCGTGCGGGGCGTCCTCGAGTGCACCGGGCCGGAAGCTGTAGAGGCTGAGGGTGACGGTCAGGCCCGAACGCCGGAAGGGGATCGTGACACTGGACCGTACGCCCGCGTCGAGGGCCACGGCCCGGTACTCCGGCCAGCGTTCCTCGTGCAGCAGGTCCGTCGAGTCGACGGGTTCGCCGCGTTCCAGCGCGGTGGGGATCGGCCCGTCCCCCGAACACAGTTGCACCGAGACGAGCCCGGCGAGATCGGGATGGGTGACGGCGGCGGGCCGTTCCGCGCCTGCCCCGAACCCGCTTCCTAAACTGCTTCCGAGACCGCCCCCGCTCTCCCTGTCACTCCCGCGGTCGACCCCGAACGCGCCCTCGGAACCGCTCTCGGACACCATGCTGCTGGCGCCGCAGCAGTCGTTGGTGCAGCGGGCGGCCTGCTCGGCGAGTTCCGACAGCCTTCTGCCCGGCAGGGCCGACTCCGGTGACTCCGCGCCCAGTAGGCCGAGGTGTTCGGTATCCGGCATGCTTCACGCCTCCTCTCTCAGGTCGCCTTCCCGCTCACCCGGGCGGAAAACGAACATGGCCGGTTCCGTATGCTCCACTCCCTCGCTCCCGTGCACGGGTTACGTTCGTCGTATGACCCTGACGGACGAATTCGGTGAGGAACTTGCGGACTTCGTGCGCCGCGTCGCGGAACTCAAGGCGGCCCGTTCGATGCCGGCCGACGATCTGCCGACCGTGCTGGACGCCGCGATCTTCGAACTCGACCATGTGGCCGACCAGTTGTGGCCACAGTACGAACGGCTCAGCACCTCGGGGCCGGCCCGTACCGGCTCCCCCACCGCCCAGGAGAACCAGCTGCTGAAGGCCGTCTTCCAGTGTCTGCCGCTGCCGGTGGTGCTGGTGGACCGCGAGACCGTGGTGCGCAGGCTCAATCCGTCGGCGACCGCCTTCACCGGCGTACGCGCGGGCTATGCGACCGGCAGACCGCTGACCGGGTTCCTCGCGCATGCCGACCGGGTCGCGTTCCGTACCCAGGCGGCGGCCGTGGCGCGTGGTGACGGCGATCGCAGCCTCACCGTCCATCTCCAGCAGCGCCCCGCGACACCGGTGCGCGCGACGCTCACCGCGCTGCGCCCCAGCGGCGAGCCGCGCAACACCGTCCTCGTCGTCCTGCAGCCGACGGGCACCCGGGTCCCCGCGGTCGAGCCCCCGTCCCGCCCGCTCCCCGACCTCACCGAGGCGACCCGGCACGCGGCGCTCATGGACCTGGTGGACGCGATGACCACGGCCCTGCTGACGGCGCCCGCCGCCGAGGCGCTGGACCGCGCGGCCCATGTGCTGCACGACCGTTTCGCGGACTGGGTGATCGCCGACGCCGCCGCCCCCGCACTGGCTCGTACGACCGTACTGGCCCCCTCGGAGCAGGAGGCGAAGCTCCTGGCGACCCAGGACCCCACCACCTGCCCCCTCGTGGTCGAGGCGGCCCGCGGCGGCTCGACGTCCCTCCAGATCCGCCCCCAGAACCCGGACGCCTTCGGCCACGACTCGACGGGCGCGCCCGTACTCGTACGGGCGGACGTGACATCCCTGCTGTCCGTGCCTCTCACCACGGCCGACGGCCGCGTCAGGGCCGTCCTGACCCTTTTCCGCTCAGGCGCCAGACTGGCGTTCTCCATGGCGGAGGCCCGGGTGATGGACACGATGGCCCGCCACATAGCCGTGGCGATGAGCAGCGCTCCCTGAGGAACGCGGGGCTGTGTCGGTCACGGCGGCGCCGCGTGGGCGCGAGCAACAGCGAGCAACCCGCAGTCGCCGGATCCCCGCGCCCCGACGGCGCTACGCCACATCCCGCATGACTTGATCCCGCACCCGATCGCAGCACCGGCTGATCAACCGGGACACATGCATCTGCGAGATCCCCAGCTCATCGGCGATCCGGCTCTGCGTCATGTCCCCGAAGAACCGCATGTACAGAATCGTCCGCTCCCGCTCCGGCAGCGCGGCGAGCCGGGACTTGACGGCCTCGCGGTCCACCACCGTGTCGAGGGCGGGGTCGGGCGCCCCCAGCGCGTCGCTGAGGGAGTACCCGTCCTCGCTCCCCGGCAGCTCCGCGTCGAGAGACAGCGCGGTGAAGCTCTCCAGGGCCTCCAGGCCGGCCTTGACGTCCGCCTCGCTCATGTCGGCGTGCTCGGCGATCTCCGCGACGGTGGGCCTGCGGCCCGACACGGTCTGGGACAGGTCCTGGCTGGCGAACCGCACCCGGTTGCGCAGGTCCTGCACACGGCGCGGTACGTGCAGGGTCCACATGTGGTCGCGGAAGTGCCGCTTGATCTCACCGGTGACGGTGGGCACGGCATAACTCTCGAACGCGTTGCCGAGCTCCGGGTCGTACCGGTCGACGGCCTTGACGAGGCCGAGCGCGGCGACCTGGCGCAGGTCCTCGTAGCTCTCGCCGCGGCTGCGGAAGCGGCCCGCGAGCCGCTCGGCCATCGGGAGCCAGGCCTCCACGATCTGTTCACGCAATGTGTCGCGCTCCTGCCCCGGAGGCAGCTTGGCGAGTGTCCTGAACGCCTCCGCGGTGTCGGGGGCGTCGTCGTGAGGGTGGTGCTTCGCGCTGGCCCTTGCCTGAGTACGCATGGTGCGAGCAACTCCCTAGGTGGTGCTCTTGGGATGGACGGTCACCGTGGGAGAGTCGGGCCCTGCACAGGGGGTACTGGGGCACACCCGTCGATCGGCGCATGGCCGGTCCCACGGACGTGCCTCCTGTCCGAAGCACTGTGTCTCGCCTGCCCCGGACCACACACGGCAAACACCCACGGAGCATGCTCGCGGGCGAACGCGCCGTGCGCTGTTGCCGCTTTTCAGGTTTCCCTGCGCCTAGTGGGTTTCCCCTGTGTCTGGTGGGTGACTCGGGGGGTGGTGGGCCACCCCCGGATGTCCAGTATGGGCGCAAATGCCGCCCTTCACATCCTCAGCGTGCGGCGAACTGGACGCGCGTCGGCTGCACTGTGTCCGGCCGTACCGCGATCCCGTCGACGGTCAGCCGCTCGCCGTAGATGTCGGTGATCCTGAGCGCGCCGCCGCACCCCGCGCCCTGCTCGGAGAGGAAGTAGTTGTACTCGGTACGCGCCAGGCCGGTCCAGCCGCTGCCCGTGCGCACCTCCAGCCGCGCCAGTGGATTGCGGTGGCCGATCACCTGGATGCCGCACCAGTATCGGCTGGACCCGGTCTTGTAGCGGATCGAGAGCGTGTCGGACTTCTGGGGGCTGAGCAGGCTCCAGGTGATCGGGATCCGGCCGGCCGAGAGCGGGGCGAGCTTGGCGAAGGCCTGGGTGCTGAGGTCCAGTTGGCCCGCCGCGCAGGGCGCCGGGCATTCGTTGACGATCCGGACCGTGACGGAGGCTCCGCCCGCCGCACGGACGAGGACGTACGCCCCGCACGCCTTGGACGTCTCGTAGTCGGCGGTGTTCATCGCCGCGATCATGAGGTCGTCACTGGGGCCGTACGAGCAGGCGCCGTCACCGTTCCCGGCGTCGTAGGAGGTGGCGACGCCCTGGCGGGCGGCGCCGGGCCGTATCCGTCCGGCGAGCGGTGCCGCGCCGGAAGCCGTCTGCGGGGCGCGAGGCGCCGACGACCGCGCCGCCGGGGTCTCCTCAGGGGCGCTCGGGGTGGCCTTGGCGGTGGTCTCGGTGGGCGTCGCGGTCGGGGACGCACTGGACTGCTCGGGCGCCGACTCCGTGGCCGAGGGCGTGGGTGACTCGGACGCCTGACGGTCGGCACCCGAGGCGACCGTCCCCTTCCCGTCGTCGGACTCGTGACCGGGCAGGAACGCCACGACCAGGGACACGACGAGCACGACGGCCGCCACGGCGGCCGACACGAGAACAACGCGTCGCCCGCGGGGCGGACGGCGACGGGAAGAGGACGCCACGGGTCAAGGTCCTTACGTTGTCCGAAGAACACGTGTTCGTCCGACGAACCGAACAAACACGTGTCGCGTACGAGACTCCAGTGACGGAAGCCTCCCACTTCCCGTTGCCGCCGGGGGCGGAAATGGTTGCCGAGGACGAGCTGACGATGTCGCCTCGATCAACGCACGCCGACGGCGGCGGCGAGGGTGGTGAGGTCGCGTCCCCCCAAGGGCCACCCGTTCCGAACCGACCGGTTTACCGGCTGCCGAGCGCCGCCGCGCGCCGGTCGGCTTCTCGGGCCAGTTTCACGGCGGCCCGCTCCACGCGTTCCACGACCGCGGCCCGGGCCATCCGCTCGGCGAGGCGGTCGGCCCACCCGCGCAGTCCCCGGGTGTCGTCACCGTCACCGACGCCTTCGGTCTGGCTGTCGCCCAGGGCGACTTAGCGCAGCTCGGTCATCTGATCTCCCTGTAGATAGACAACTAATACCCTACTCGCATTGTTGACTATCCTAGCCATGCCTAGGCGCGCTCCCCCTGTCGTGACGTGTCGGTGCCGGGTCTTCGGGTACGCGGTGGCCACGAAGATCTGCGGCGACGTGACCGGCGCGGTGCGCATGGTCGAGCCGCCCCGGGGTACTGCGGGCGACGTCGTTCGTCGCCCTCGTGCCCCGTAGCCGGGCAGGAGCAAGGAAAGGCCCAGAGCATGGCTGATTTCGTCAGGGAAGTCATGACGCCCGGCGTCGTCGCGGTCCGCCCGGACGCCTCGCTCGTGGAAGCGGCCCAGTTGATGCGCGCGCAGGGCATCGGCGATGTCCTCGTCGCCGTGGACGGGCAGGTCCTCGGGGTCCTGACCGACCGGGACATCACCCTGCGCGCCGTGGCGGACGGCGCCGATCCGCTCACGGTCAGCGCCCAGGCCGTCTGCACCCCGAACCCCGTGGTGGTCGGCCCCGACGACACCGTGTCGGCGGCGGCCGAGCTGATGCGGGACCACGCGGTGCGGCGCCTGCCGGTGCTGGAGAACGGGCATTTGGTGGGCATGGTGAGCCTCGGCGACCTGGCCGTCTCCCCGGTTTCGCGCCCGGCGCCCGCCTTCATCGACCGCATGGGGCCCGGCACCTGGCCGGGAACGCCCCCGGACTGACCCCCCGAAGCAGACCGTGCCGCCCGGGTCGGGTCGCCGTCGCGAGGCGGCGGTTCGGCCCAGGCCGAGACAAGGAGACCGAGAAGCCATGCGTATCGCATTCCTGACCGCCCCCGAGGGTGTCGAGCAGATCGAGTTGACCGACCCCTGGCAGGCGGTGAAGGACGCCGGTCACGACCCCGTGCTGGTGTCGACGAAGCCCGGTCATGTGCGGGCCTTCGACCATCTCGACAAGGCGGACACGTTCCCGGTGGACGAGGTCGTGTCGCACGTCCACGACGCCGAGTCGTTCGACGCGCTCGTCCTGCCGGGCGGGGTGGCCAACCCGGACTTCCTGCGGATGGACGAGAAGGCCGTGTCGTTCGTACGGGACTTCTTCGATCGGGGCCGGCCGGTCGCCGCGATCTGTCACGCCCCGTGGACACTGGTGGAGGCCGATGTCGTACGGGGGCGCGTGCTGACCTCGTGGCCCAGTCTGCGCACGGACATCCGCAACGCGGGCGGCACCTGGGTCGACGAGCAGGTGCGAGTCTGCGACCACGCCCCGAGCAAGCTGATCACCAGCCGCAGGCCGGACGACCTCAAGGCGTTCTGCGAGGCGTTCCTGGACGTGTTCTCCGAGGAGGCGGGCGGGTGATCACGCCAGCCGACAGCAAACAGGAGCGAGGGAAGAGAGGCGTTCCACGCGCCGGACCCGGCGTCGGGTCCGCTCACCACCGACCGGGGCGTGACGGTTCACCACCGACCGGGGCATGACGGTTCACCACCGACCGGGGCGTGACGGTCGACCACACCGGCGACTCCCTGGCGACGGGCGAGCGCGGGCCGACGCCGACGGGGGGACCACCTGCGCCGCGTTCCTCCAGGACTTCTCCGAGCTCTACGGATCCTGACTACGGCCGCCGCCCCAGCAGACACAACAACGCGGTCTGCGCATCCGCCCCGGCCGGAGGCTCCACCGGCGCCCCGAACAACCCGCTCTTCTCCAGATCGGCCGCATAGGGCGTGACCTCACGCACGGCGAACTCCACCAGCACACCCGGCAACCGCTCGTCCGCCCCGATCGCCCGCGCCAGATCCCACGCGTGGACGACGAGATCGGTGACCATCTGCGCGCAGTACGCGGTCGCCGCGGTGTCCCCGTACGACAGGTGGACGATCCGGTGCAACGCCCCCGGCGCGGCGAACGCGTCGTGCGCCGAGCGGGCCGCCGTGTCCCAGGAGGCCGCGGGGTCGGTGCCCAGCAGGTCCCCGTCGAACGTGCCGCCGACCTCCTCGATCATGCAGCCGTCCCGGACCAGCGACGGCACCCAGAGCTGCTCGGAGACGAGGTGGTTGACGAGGTCACGGACCGTCCACTCGACGCAGGGCGTGCCCGCCCCCCACTGGTCGTCGCGGACGGCGTGGACCCGGGCGCCGAACAGATCGAGGGCCTCGGCGTGCCGGTCGAGCAGCGGATTCGCTCCGGCGATACGGCTGTGGGTGATACGCGTATGGGTCATGGCGTCGCCGGTCCTCGCTCCCGGGCCCCCTCACGCGTCCGGCCCGGCACGACCGGGCGGCGTGGATGGCGGCGCAGGTACTCACCCTCCAGCTGCGCCATGCGTTCGTTGTGCGTACGCAGCGCCTCGGTGGAGCCGTGCAGCAGGGTGTCGTGGCGCGTGCGGTGGATCGACTCCAGCTCTTTCATCAGCTGCTGGTCGTCCAGCAGGCCCGGGTCGACTCCGGTCATGGTCGTACCCCGATCGTCGGTGAGCTCGCTCGTCTCCATCCACTGTACGAAGATCCGAGGTCCCCGGCCTCACCGCCGCCGGATCCGGGGATCAGCGGACGCGCTCGACCCGCCGTTCGTCCCAGACCGGCTCCGGAGTCTCGCGTACCCGCCCGTCGGAACCGAAGACCAGATAGCGATCGAACGAACGAGCGAACCAGCGGTCGTGGGTGACGGCGAGGACCGTACCGTCGAAGGCCTCCAAACCCTCCTGGAGGGCCTCGGCGGACTCCAGGTCGAGGTTGTCGGTGGGCTCGTCGAGCAGCAGGGCCGTCACGCCCTGGAGCTCCAGCAGGAGGATCTGGAAACGGGCCTGCTGGCCGCCGGAGAGCCGGTCGAAGGGCTGCTCGGCCTGCTTGGTCAGCTCGTACCGCCGCAGTCGTGACATCGCGGCGCCCCGGTCCTGGGCGTGCTCGGTCCACAGGATGTCGAGCAGTGTCCGGCCCTCCAGCTCCGGGTGGGCGTGCGTCTGCGCGAAGTGTCCGGGTACGACTCTGGCGCCGAGCTTCCACTCCCCCGTGTGGGCCACCGTGTCACCGGCGAGCAGGCGCAGGAAGTGGGACTTGCCGGAACCGTTGGAGCCGAGGACGGCGACCCTTTCGCCGTAGAAGACCTCCAGGTCGAAGGGCTTCATCAGCCCCGTCAGCTCAAGTCCCTTGCAGGTGACGGCCCTTACTCCGGTACGGCCGCCCTTGAGCCGCATGGTGATGTCCTGCTCGCGCGGCGGCTCCGGCGGCGGGCCGGCCTCCTCGAACTTGCGCAGCCGGGTCTGGGCGGCGGCGTACCGCGAGGCCATCTCATGGCTGACCGCAGCGGCTTGACGGAGCGTCAGCACCAGCTTCTTCAGCTGGGCGTGCTTCTCGTCCCAGCGGCGCCGCAGTTCCTCGAAACGCTCGAAACGCTGCCGTCGGGCCTCGTGGTAGGTGTCGAAGCCTCCGCCGTGCACCCAGGCGTCGGCGCCCGCCGGGCCCGGCTCCACGCTCACGATCTTCTCGGCGGCGCGGGAGAGCAGTTCCCGGTCGTGCGAGACGAACAACACGGTCTTGCGGGTCTCCTTGAGCCGCTCCTCCAGCCACCGCTTGCCGGGCACGTCGAGGTAGTTGTCGGGCTCGTCGAGCAGCAGCACCTGGTCGGTGCCGCGCAGCAGGGCCTCCAGCACCAGCCGCTTCTGCTCACCGCCGGACAGCGTGCGCACCTGCCGCCACTGCGCCTTCTCGTACGAGACGCCGAGCGCGGCCATGGTGCAGATGTCCCACAGCGTCTCGGCCTCGTAGCCGCGCACCTCGGCCCAGTCGGCGAGGGCCTGCGCGTACCGGAGCTGGGCGGCCTCGTCGTCCACGGTCATGATCCCGTGCTCGGCGGCGTCGACGGCCTGCGCCGCCTCCCGGATCCGGGGCTGCGCCACGGACACGAGCAGGTCCCGCACGGTCGACTCGTCCCGCACGGACCCCACGAACTGCCGCATCACCCCGAGGCCGCCGGTGACGGTGACCGATCCGCCGTGCGGCTTGAGCTCCCCCGAGATCAATCGCAGCAGGGTGGTCTTCCCGGCCCCGTTGGGCCCGACGAGGGCCACCACGGACCCCTCCCCCACCCGAAAGGACACATCACCGAGCAGCGCCCTCCCGTCCGGCAGGTAGTACTCCAGATGAGCGGCTTCGAGGTGTCCCATGGGCGGCATTGTGCGAGCCCCGGGAAGCGGGGAGCAAATCGATATCCGCCGACGGTCACGCTCGGCTGCGGGCATTCGTGCCGCCGGGGCGGCACGGGCGGGCGCGGCGGCACCTCGTGACCGCCGAGTCGCGGAACCTCCCCCGCCCAGCCCCGGCGCCGGGTGACCGGACCACAGACCCGCCCGACACCCATCGCCTCCCATGGGGTACTCGTGGACCATGACCCCAGATGTCGACCTCACCGTCCGCCCCCCGGGCCACCACATCCTCCGGGACAAGTTCCTCGCCGCCGACAGCCGCCTGTTCGAGGCCGTGGCCACCCGCCACTGGCCCGGCGCCCACCCCTTCCTCCCCCGCCTGAGCCGCGCCGCCAACCACGGCGTCCTGTGGTTCGCCACGGCCGCCGCCCTCGCCGCGACCCGCAGCCCCAGGGCCCGCCGGGCCGCCGCCCGCGGCATCGCCTCCCTCGCCGTCGCCTCAGCGACCATCAACACCCTCGGCAAGCGCACGGTCCGCCGCCCCCGCCCGCTCCTCGACAACGTCCCGCTGGTCCGGCAGCTCAAGCGCCAGCCGATCACCACGTCGTTCCCCTCGGGGCACTCCGCCTCGGCCGCCGCCTTCGCGACCGGCGTCGCCCTGGAGTCCCGCGGCTGGGGCGCGGCGATCGCCCCGCTGGCGGCCGCGGTCGCCCTGTCCCGTGTCTACACCGGTGTGCACTTCCCGAGCGACGTCGTCGTGGGCGCCGCCCTCGGCGCGGGCGCCGCCTACGCCGTACGGGGCCTCGTCCCCACCCGCGACCAGCTCCCGTTCCCCGGCCACCCCCACGCCGACGCGCCCGCGCTGCCCGACGGCGACGGCCTGGTCGTCGTCGCCAACACGGCCGCGGGCACCGCCGACCGCGTACGCGTCCTGACGGACTTCCTCCCCCGCACCGAGACCGTGGAGTGCGAACCGGAGGACGTCCGGGCCGAGTTGGAGAAGGCCGCGACCCGCGCCCGGGTGCTCGGCGTGTGCGGCGGCGACGGCACGGTGAACACGGCCGCCGAGGTCGCCCTGCGCCACGGCATCCCCCTCGCCGTACTCCCCGGCGGCACCCTCAACCACTTCGCGCAGGACCTCGGCGTCGAGGACGTACTCGGTCTGACCCGTGCCCTTCGCCAGGGCGAGGCGGTCCGCGTGGACGTCGGACACTTCGCCTCCGGCGACACCGAGGGCCACTTCCTCAACACGTGCAGCCTCGGCGTCTACCCCGAGCTGGTGCGGGAACGCGAGCGCTGGGAACGGAAGTTCGGGGCCTGGCCGGCCGGGGTGCTCGCGGCGCTGCGCGTCCTGCGTGCCGACCACCATCCGCTCCAGGCCCGCTTCCAGGAGCGCTCGCACCCGCTGTGGCTGCTCTTCGCGGGCAACGGCACCTACCACCGGCTCGGCCTCTCCCCGGCCCGCCGCTACGACCTCGCCGACGGATTGCTGGACGTCCGTGTCGTGCACGGTGGCCGGCGCCCGGCTCTGCGCCTGCTGGCCGCCGCGGTCGCCGGCCCGCTGACGCGCTCCCCGGCCCACAAGGCCGTCCATGTGCGACGGCTGCGGGTGACAGGGATCGCACCGGGCACGCCCCTCGCGTACGACGGCGAAGTCACCCGCGTGGCAGGCGATCTGACACTCCGAAAGCTCCCGGAGGCGCTCACGGTCTACCGCCCCCGCCACTGACTCCGGACTGTCCACAATTCAAGACGTGGGTCTCAATATTCGACATGACCGCGTACGGTTCGAGTACGTCACGGAACCTCGCGGAAGGGGAACGGTCATGGCGAAGGCACGGGAGACGGCCGTCTACACGCACGGGCACCACGAGTCGGTGCTGCGCTCGCACACCTGGCGGACGGCCGCCAACTCGGCGGCCTACCTCCTCGGTTCGCTGAGGCCGCACATGAAGATCCTGGACATCGGCTGCGGCCCGGGCACCATCACCGCCGACCTGGCCGCCCTGGTCCCGGACGGCCATGTGACCGGCGTCGACCACGCGCCCGGCATCCTGGACCAGGCCAGGGCCACGGCCGCCGAACGCGGCCTGGAGAACGTCGACTTCGCGGTCGCGGACGTCCACGCGCTGGACTACCCGGACGACACGTTCTGCGTGGTCCACGCGCATCAGGTGCTCCAACACGTGGGCGATCCCGTGCAGGCGCTGCGCGAGATGCGCCGGGTGACCAGGCCCGGCGGTCTCGTCGCCGTCCGGGATTCGGACTACGCGGCGATGACCTGGTTCCCGGCCTCGCCGGGCATGGACGACTGGCTGGACCTGTACCGGCGGGTGGCCCGCGGCAACGGCGGCGAGCCGGACGCCGGTCGCCGGCTGAAGTCATGGGCGCTGCGGGCCGGCCTCACGGACATCACGGCCACCTCCGCCACCTGGACCTACGCCACGGCGGAGGAGCGGGCCTGGTGGAGCGGCCTGTGGGCGGACCGCACGGTCGCCTCCGCGTACGCCGACCGGGCCACCGAGGGCGGTCACGCGACCGGCGAGCAGTTGGAGGCGATCGCCGGGGCGTGGCGGGAGTGGGGGCTGCGGCAGGACGGCTGGTTCGCCGTCCTGCACGGAGAAATTCTCTGTCGTTTGCCGGCCTGATTGCGACGATTCTGGAAACTCGCACCATTAGGAGGTTCACAATATGATTGCCATCCTGCTGGTGCTGCTGCTGGTTCTGATTCTCTTCGGTGCCGGATTCGCAGTAAAAATTCTTTGGTGGCTCGCGCTGGCCGTCCTCGTCCTGTGGCTTCTCGGCTTCCTGCTCCGCGGGACGAACGCCACCGGGGGCCGCGGCCGCTGGTACAGGTGGTGAATTGAATCAGGGGATTCCGGGTCCTGCGAATGGGACCCGGAATCCCCTTTGCTTGTGTCTGTGTTTTGCTTTTTTCCGCGTTTTGCGTTTATCGGTGTTTTGCGTTTCTGCGTTCGTGGAAATGGTCGAAAGGTCGTGCCGATAAGGCTCAGTGCACGATGGCTGTCTCCACCAGCAGTCGGCCGGCGGCCGCGATCGCCTCGGCGTCGATGCCCGCGGCGTGCAGCTGCTCGTCCGGAGTGGCCGAGCCCGGCATCGTACGGACGGCGAGGCGGACCAGGCGGGGCAGTGGACGCCCGTCGAGGAAGGCGTCGAGCACGGCGTCGCCGAGGCCGCCCTCCTCGTGGTGGTCCTCCACGGTGAGCAGGCACCCGGTGCGTTCGGCGGCCTCGCGCAGGGTGCGGCGGTCGACGGGCTTGACCGAGTACAGGTCGATCACCCGGACCTGGATGCCCTCCGCGTCCAGCGCGTCGGCGGCCTTCAGCGCCTCGTGGACGGTGATCCCGGCCGCGACGACGGTGAGCCGGTCGGTGTCCGAGGCGCGCAGCACCTTGCTGCCGCCGATGGGGAACTCCTCCGTCGGGCTGTAGAGGACCGGGGTCTCGCCGCGCGTGGTCCGCAGATACCGGACGCCGTCGCGGCCCGCCATGGCGCCGACCAGCTTGGCTGTCTGGTTGGCGTCGCACGGGTACAGCACGGTCGAGCCGTGCACCGCGCGCATCATCGCGAGGTCCTCCAGGCCCATCTGCGAGGGCCCGTCCTGGCCGATGGAGACGCCCGCGTGCGAGCCGACGAGGTTGATCCCGGCGCCGCTGACCGAGGCCATGCGGATGAAGTCGTGGGCGCGGGTGAGGAACGCGGCGAACGTGGCCGCGTACGGCACCCAGCCGCGGGACGCGAACCCGACGGCCGCGGCCACCAGTTGCTGCTCGGCGATGTAGCACTCGAAGTACCGGTCGGGGTGCTCCTTGGCGAACAGTTCGGCGCGAGTCGAGTCGCCGACCTCGCCGTCGAGGGCGACGACGTCACCGCGTGCGGTGCCGAGCGCGGCGAGCGCCTGCCCGAACGCGTCCCGGGTGGCTGCCCGTTCGCCGGTCTCGTAGCGCGGCAGTTCCAGATGCCCGGTCCGTACGGCGTGCAACATCCGGGCGGCGGGCGGCGGTTGGACCTCGACACGGATGTCCCGTACGCCGCCGAGTTCCTCGACGGCCGCCTCGGGGTCCTTGAGGGGCTTGCCGTGCAGGCCCTCGCGGTCCTGGGCGGCCTCGACGCCCTTGCCCTTGAGGGTGCGGGCGAGGATCACCGTGGGCTGGCCCCTGGTGGACCCGGCCTCGGCGTAGGCGCGGTCGACGGCGTCCACGTCGTGCCCGTCGATCACGATGGTGTGCCAGCCGAAGGCCGCGAAGCGGCGGGCGTATGCGCCGAGATCGTGCCCGTGCCGGGTGGGCCCGCGCTGGCCGAGCCGGTTGACGTCGACGACCGCGGTGAGGTTGTCGAGATGCTCGTACGCTGCGTGCTCGGCGGCCTCCCAGATGGAGCCCTCGGCGAGTTCGCTGTCGCCGCACAGCACCCACACCCGGTACCCGGTGCGGTCGATCCGCTTCCCCGCCATGGCGATGCCGACGCCGACGGGCAGCCCCTGGCCGAGCGAGCCGGTGGCCGTCTCGACCCAGGGCAGCCGCCGCGGCGTCGGATGGCCCTCCAGACGGCTGCCGAGCCGCCGGAAGGTCAGCAGCTCGGTGTCGTTGATCGCGCCGGCCGCCTTGTACATGGAGTACAGCAGCGGCGAGGCATGGCCCTTGGAGAGCACGAAGCGGTCGTTGGCGGGGTGCTGGGGGCGTTCGAAGTCGTAGTGGAGGTGACGGGCGAGCAGCACCGCCATCAGTTCGGCGGCCGACATGGAGGACGTGGGATGCCCGGACCCGGCGGCGGCCGAGGCGCGGACGCTGTCGACGCGCAACTGCTGTGCGAGTTCGGTGAGTTGGCGGGTGTTCATGAGGCTCCTTCCGAACCCTTGCCGGGTTTGGGCGGACACGGGAAGTGGTCGGTCGGGTCGAGCGGGGTGACGCGGACACCGGCGGTCACGATGCGGGCTCGACTCACGGTTCGCCTCCGACGGGGTCGCGGATACGGGCCTACCGCGTCCCCCTGGTCACCGCACCCAAACGTCCATGGGTCCTCGGACTCCGAGGTCCCGGGCTCCCCGGGCTCGGACGTCCGCCTTCCACTGTGACCCCCGGCCACCGGGACCGCGACCCGGCCACCACCGGACCCCCGGGCCGTACCCGCCCGTCAGGGGAACCGCGGCACGATCGGACAGATGCAGTAGCCACCTTTCTTCGCGTCGTTCCTGCCGTGGGCCGGCGACAACGGCGAGAGATCGGCCCGAACCGTCCGAAACGATCTGCTCTCCCCCTCGACCCCAACTAGGCTCGTCCGTATGGAGATTCTCGGCACCACGCTCCGTATCTGCGTCGACGCCCTGGAGGCCACGGTCCCGTTCTACGAGAGACTCGCGGGCGGACCGGCCCAGCGTTTCGAACGCGGTGGCGTCCGGGTCGCCGCCGTCGGCTGCTTCCTGCTGATGAGCGGCCCCGAGTCGGAACTGGAGGTCCTGCGCAAGGTCACCGCCACCATCGCGGTCAAGGACGTCGACGAGGCCCACCAGGTCCTCACGGCCTCCGGCGCCCACGTCCTGGCGGGCCCGGTGCCCACCCCGGTGGGCCGCAACCTGATCGCGATGCATCCGGACGGCTCGGTGTACGAGTACGCGGACCGCCGCGCGGCCGGGTGACCAGGCCGTCCGGGGTCGGAGTCGGGGTCATGTACGTGCGGCGATCATCTCGGCGGTGACGGCCCACCTCTCGTGGTCCCGCCAGGCCCCGTCGATGAACAGGAAGTTCGGGGAGAACCCCTCCAGCCGGAACCCGCAGCGCTTGGCCAGTGCGATGGAGGCGGCGTTCCCGGGCTGCACGTTGATCTCCAGCCGGTGCAGCCCCATGGCCCCGAACGCGTACGCGACGACGAGCCCGAGCCCTTCGCGCATCAGGCCCCGCCCGGCGCCGTGCGCGAACGCGCCGTACCCGAGGGCTCCGCACTGGAACGCGCCCTCGACGATGTTGTTGATGTTGACGAACCCGGCGATCCCTCCGCCGTCCTTCTCGCACACCAGGAACCCGGCCTTCGCCGGATCCTCGATCAGCCGACCGGCGTACGAGGCATAGGCGGTCGCGTTGGCCGGCGGCGACAGCCACGGGTGGTGCAGTTCCCTGCTCTCCCGCACCCGGGCGGTGAACTCGGCACTGTCGTCGAGGGTGAAGTGCCGTATGCCCACGCGGGGGCCTTCGGCGAGAAAGCGAATGGTGTCGGACACCACGTCACCGTACGCGTCAGCCCCGCCTTCGCCCCAAGAAGATCCCGCACAGCGCCCCGACCACGCCCATGCCCAGCAGGGCCATCCACAGCGGCATGGTGACCTCGGAGATCAGCAGCCGGATCTTGGTGCTCTGGGTGTTCTCGAAGATGAACACGAGTGCGAGCACGACGACCACGGTCACGGCCACGTTGCCGGGCGTCATCACCTCTCTCCAGCTCCGTCCCCCGCGCCTCCGGCCGCCTTCGGACTTCTTCGGGCTCATGGAATCAGGATGCGTCACAGGCGTGCGGGGCGCCCGGCGGGAGGTTCCTCCGGATGAGGGCGATGGGGGTCAGGGGGCCGCCGGGACGCTCTGGGCCAGGACGTCGTTGAGGGTCTTGCGGGCCAGCGCCGCCTGGTCGACCTCGGTGTAGATCTGGAGGGCGAGGAGGTAGTACACGCCGTCCGCCTTGATGTGCCGCAGCAGCTGCGCGGCGTACAGGCGGTGTACGTCCGGCCACCCGTCGAGCGGCTCCACGCCGAACTCGACGTCGTTGTACCGGGTCGCTCCGTCGAGGCGCTGGAAGTCCGAGGGGGACTCCAAGTACCACTCCGACGGACGGCTGAGGCGGTCGGCCCGCTTCTTGGAGCACGGTGTGCTGCCGCACCGCTCGATCACTGCCCGGAGACCGGCGTAGCCCGGATCGCCCGGGCCTTCGGCCGGCTGGCAGAGCAGCACACCGGACTCGGTCGGTTCGCCGCACAGCAGTCTCGGGCCGCGGAAGACGAAGGGGAACCCGGGCAGATCGTGCAGCTCGGACCGCTCGCCGGGCCCCCACGTCTCACCGCCCAGAACGGCCGAGGCGGTGGTGACCGTGCGGTGACGGGCGAACCGGGAGTCGTCGGGGATCGTGGGGGTCGGTACGTCGGCCAGGGAGCCCGCGGGCGGCGGGGTGCCGGCCGCGTTGTGCAGTACCTCCCGGGTGAGTGCCACGGCAAGGGTCAGGACGCGTCCGGCGTCGGCGAGTTCCTCCTGGTAGCTGAGCTCGACGTACAGGTTGCCCACGCGGGCGCGGACGACCGCCCTGCGGCCGTCCTCGACGAAGGCGCGGTCCCCGTAGAGGGTGCCGGCCGCGCCCTGCACCTGCTGCATGGCCCGGTCGCCGACGCCCGGCAGGGGCGCGGACCGCCGACTGCCGGCGGACCCCAGCCAGGAGTCGGCCACGATCGCGCCGGCGTAGCCCTGTTCCGGTTCGGCCGCGGCGACTCCCAGTCGCAGCTCGGCGTCACGCCCCGGCCCCGATTCGGCCCATCGGCACTGGTCGGCACTCGGACGGTCCATCTGCGGCCGGGACATGAGGGGACGCAGCCAGGCCTTGGTGAGCAGGGCGCAGACGTCATGTGGGGAGGCGTACGGGCCGGGCGGCGGCGACCAGACCCTGGGCACCAACGCGGTCCCGACCAGCAGGACGGCGAGCACGATCTGGCCCACGGATCCGGCGACCCGGACGGCCGGTCGCGGGGCGAAATCCCGCCGTTCCTCCTCGTTCTCCTCCCCCGCGAGCCGATCGCGCAGCTCCAGGTGGCGGAACTGGTACACCCCTCCGCTCTGCCGCAGCACCCCGCGCCGGTGAGCGTCCTCCAGGAAGCCCTGGAGCCGCCAGGGCAACCGCCCGCGCAGCGCGAGCCATACGCGAGCCTGGGTGTAGCGCACCCACGCGGTGGTGCCCCAGCCGTACAGGATCACGGCGACGACGCAGCCGCCGATGAACAGCAATACGTCCGTCGGAGCGGCCGGGTACCCCCGGAGCCGGCCTGCGCGGGCCCACCAGACCATGCCTACGACGATCATCGCGCCCAGCGCCGCCAGCTGTGCCCACGCGCGGCTGTGCCCCTGGAAGAACCACAGGCCGCCGGCCGTCAAGGCGGCCTTCCTGTCGTCGCGCAGAACCGTGCGCGGTCCGGGTACGACTCTGGTGTCCGCCGGGTTGGTGAGCGACTCCACCGGCTGCCAGGGCCGCCAGGCCCGGGGCGAGGCCAGCTTTCTCGGACCGGGCAGCTTGGTCCGCTGCTGCGTCGCCCACCACAGGAGCGCGGCGACGGCTGCCAGGGATCCGAGGTCGAGCCACATGGGCCCGCCCACCCACGGTGTATCGGCCACCCCGCGCCCGGCGCCGGTCCAGTACAGAGCCGCCGACAGCGCCCCGGCCGCCAGCACCGAGGGAACCGCCCCGATGACCCCCCAGGTCGCCAGGTGCAGTCGCCACCACGCCAGTGCCTGGATCCCGTCGGCCCGCGAATGCCGCGCCAGGAACCCCAGCCACAGCCCGGCCTGCTCCCCGTTCCAGGGCCCGCGCGCGGCCCGGTCGTCCAGCGGAATCCGGTACACGGCGGGGACGTACGCGTCGAGCAGATGCCGCTGCACCGCCCGCTGGTCCGGGAAGCGGTCGGCGTCCAGCAGATCCATGGGATCGGCGTCCGTGTCGCTGTACGCGGCCCGGGCCAGCCCCACCATGAGGGGCGTGGAGAGCGCTGCCCGCAACCGCTTGGCCTGGACGTCGCCGCCGGTGGTGTCGCCGAGCCGCCGCAGCACCGGGTCCCACTTGGTCACCGTCGTGTCCCCGCGTCCGGTCGGCCGGGTGGTGCGCGGCAGGAACTCGGCCAACTGCTCCACGGTGAGCGGCTGAAGTTCGACGACGGCCGCGCCGGTGAGTACGTCGCTGGAGTCCACGGCCTTCGCGTACGCCTCGGGGCGGCTGGTGAGGACGAGTCCGCGACCGGGGCCGAGCCCCGCGTTGAGCCGGTCCAGTGCGGTGGCGCGGGCACCGTCGGGCAGTTCGTCGAAGCCGTCCAGCACGGGCAGGACGCGTCCCGTGTCCAGCAACGCGCGTGCCAGCAGATGGCGTTCGAGGTCGGTGGCCGCGATCGTCGGGTGCAGTGCGGCGAGTTGGCGGGCGGCCCACTCCCAGGGCCCGCTGCGCGCGGCGTCCCAGGCGGCCAGGGGCAGCACGACGGGGACGGGGGCGGCCCTGCGGGACGCACCGGAGTCCGGATCCGGGTCCGGGTCCCGGCCTCGGTCGAGCAGGGTCCGTGCGAGGCGCAGGGCGAGGACGGACTTTCCGGCTCCGGCCGCGCCGAGCACGACCAGTCTGCGCATCGGCAGCCCCTCGAACTCGGCCGCCACGTCGGCCAGTTCGCCGGTGAGGTCGAGCGGCTCGCCCTCACCGTCCCGGATGTTGATCCAGTGGTCGGCGAGCAGCGGGTCGCCCCCTGCCCAGCGCACGCGCAGCGGCACCGGGTCGTGGATGCGGGAGAGGCGTTCCTCCCGGTCGTAGACGGCGCGCAGCCCGGAGGCGAGCGCGGACTGGGCCGCGTCGAGCCGGGTGTCGGGCAGGAACACGTCGCCCGCCTTGGCGCCGCGCAGTGCGACGAACCCCCGCCAGAGGGCGCCGACCAGCAGCAGCACGCCTGTGACCCGGGCCATGGTCACATCGACGCGGACGAGCAGGGTGAGCGCCGCCACGACGAGGGCGAGGGGCAGGAGCAGCCCGCGCCACCTCGTCCGCCCGGCCGCCTCCCGGGGGTGCAGATGCACATGGATGCCGCCCTGCACGGACCCCGTCATCACGACGTACTCGGCGGACCCGCCCGAGAACTCGTTCCTGACCGCGGGCGACTCCACCCACCCCGGAAGCCGCATCCCATCGCCCCCCGACGACCCCTCGCGTGTTCAGCCCGCCGAGCAGGCCGCGCCCGGCGGTCGGGCCTCACCCGCTCGTGCGGGACCGCCGGCGATCGTGACCCGTTCGATCCCTTGATTCCCAACGGCAGCGAAGGGAACCGTGGTTCGGGTCAGTGCCTTGCGGTGCCGCACGCCCCGTCGCTCACCTCAGCGCCGGTTCGTCGAGCGTCAACGTGCCCGCGTCCGCGTCGAGTTCGGCCGTCACACCGAAGGGGATCGTCAACGCCCCCTCCCCGTGCCCGAATCCGAACTCCTCCACGATCGGCACCCCGAGCCCGCCGATCCGGTCCACGAGCAGGGCGCGGACCTCCCCGTAGGGGGCGCACTCCGCCCAGGAGCCGAGGAGGACGCCCGCGACCCCGTCGAACCAGCCGGCGCGCAGGAGCTGGGTGAGGTAGCGGTCGAGGCGGTACGTCTCCTCGCCGACGTCCTCCAGGCAGAGCAGCGCGCCGCGGGCGGACGGCCGGGCGTACGGGCTGCCGAGGTCGGCGGCGAGCAGGCACAGGCAGCCGCCGATGACGACGCCGCGGGCCCGGCCGGGTATCAGGGCCGTGCTCTGCGGGGCCGTGATCGTGCGCACGGTGTCGGGCTCGAACAGGGTGGCCCGCAGGTGCTCCCGCGCCCGCTCGTTCTTGATGAAGTCGACGGCGGCGGCCATCGGGCCGTGCAGGGTGGTGAAGCCGGCGCGGGTCGCGAACGCCTCGTGGAGCGCGGTGATGTCGCTGAACCCGACGAACGCCTTGGGCCCGGCCGCCCGTATCGCGTCCCAGTCGAGCAGGTCGACGATCCGCTGTACGCCGTAGCCGCCGCGGGCGCACACCACGGCGGACACGGACGGGTCGCACCAGGCGGCCTGGAGGTCGGCGGCACGGTCGGCGTCCGTGCCCGCGAGGTAGTCGAAGGTGGGATGCCGGTCGAGCACATGGGGTGCGACGACGGGGTCGAGGTCCCAGCCGCGCAGGATGTCGAGCCCCGCGACGAGCCGTTCCTCGGGCACCGGCCCGCTGGGTGCGACGACGGCGACCCGGGCGCCGCGGGCGAGCCGGGCGGGTCTGGTCAGGGACGTGGGGCTGGTGGGCGAGGACGACGTCACTTGGCGAGCTCCAGAGTAGGGATTCCGGGAGGATTCAACCCGAAGACCTGCGCATAGAGCGAAAGCTCGGCCTCCAGTGCCCGCACCATCGTCTCCGCCCGCCGGAATCCGTGCCCTTCTCCCTCGAACGCGATGTAGGCGTGCGGCACCCCGCGTCCGTCCAGCCGGGCGAGGAACCGCTCGCACTGCACGGGCGGGCAGATCACGTCGTCGAGGCCCTGGAGCAGCAGGAAGGGCGCGGTGATCCGGTCGGCGTGCTCGGTGGGCGAGCGCTCCGCGTACCGGGCCGGCACCTCGGCGAACGGCCCGACCAGACTCTCCAGATACCGGGATTCGAAGTCGTGGGTCTCGTCGGAGCCCCAGGTGGTGAGGTCCAGCACCGGATAGAGGATGGTTCCGCAGGCGTAGACGTCGGTCGTGGTGAGGGACACGACCGACGTCCAGCCGCCGGCGCTGCCGCCCCGGACGGCGAGCCGTCGACGGTCGGCGGTGCCCTCGTCGGCGAGCGCGAGGGCGACGGCCGCGCAGTCCTCGACGTCGACGACGCCCCACTGCTCGCGCAGCCGGCCCCGGTACTCCCGTCCGTATCCCGTGGACCCGCCGTAGTTGACCTCGGCGACGCCGATGCCGCGCGAGGTGAAGTACGCGATCGCCAGGTTCAGGACGAGGGGCGCCCTGCTGGTGGGGCCGCCGTGCGCCCAGACGACGTAGGGCGGCAGCTCGGTGCCGGGGGCCATACAGCCGGGGTGGTGCGGCGGGTAGACATGGGCGTGGATCTCGCGCCCGGCGGGGCCGTGGAAGGTGCGGATCTGGGGTTCCGGGTAGTACGCGGGGTCCACCGGGTCGTCGTGCGTCGCCCCGACGACGCGTGCCCGGCCGGTACGGGCGTCCAGTTCGACCACCTCGCAGGCGCTGCGGGGGCTGGCCCCGACGGCGACGACGCGGTCGCCGTGCGCGGCGAGCGTCGAGGAGAACTCGGTCCACGGGCCCGCCGTGTCGACGATCTGGCCGGTGTCGGGGTCGAGGATGCCCAGCGATGTGGCGCCCCGGCCGTGGACCACGGCGATCTGCCCGCTCTCCAGGGGAGCGAACCAGCGTGCGCCGACCTTCCACAGCGGCCCGCCGAACTCCTCGTCCCGCCCGCACAGGGCCCTGGCCTCGCCGTCGCCGTCGATGCGGTCGACGCGGTACAGGTTCCACCAGCCGGTACGGTCACTCGAATAGACGAGCGCCCCGTCGGGGGTCCACTCGGCCTGGGCGATGGACTCGTCCGGGCCGCCCGCGAACTCGCGCGCCCCGTGCAGCAGACCGTCGTCGCCGACCTCGGCGATCATCAGCGAGGTGCCGTCCCAGGGCATGCGCGGATGGTCCCAGGCGAGCCAGACGGCCTGCCCGCCGTCGGGCGAGAGCCGGGCGCCGGTGACGAACCGGTGCCGTTCGGCGGTGAGTTCGCGCACCGCCGAGCGGTCCTCGGCCGCCGAGCCGTCCAGCGGAACGGCGACCAGCACGCGCCGTAGATCGGTGGGCCGGTCCCCGGTGAACTCCTCCAGGACGCACCACACCTCGTCCCGCTCCGGGCGCAGCCGCGGGTCCACCCACCGCAGACCGCCGCCGACCGGCGACACGGGGGTGAGCGGACGGGGCTCGCCGCCCGGCTCGCAGCGGTAGAGCCGCTGGTCGGCGAAGTTCACGAACACCACGAGGGGCCCGTCGTCCCGCATCGTCCCGGCCCAGGGGTGGCCGCCGTACTCCATGACGCGGCTGCGCACGTTCCACGGCGCGGGCAGCACCGACTCCTCGGTGCCGTCGGCCGTACGCCGGACGAGTGTGCGTCGGCCGCCCTCGGTGGGCCTCGGCTCGGTCCACCAGGCCTCGTCGCCGACGAAACCCACGAAATCGGGGAATCCGTCGTGCGCGGCGGCGAGTGACGCGTCGATGGGCGATGGCCATGAACCGTACGCCAAGGTCTGCACCTAGTCCCCCATTGGTTCGTTGTACCTGTTGTTCTGATGCTCTCTGTAACTTGCTTCCCCGGCGGGGCGCGCGTCAGGCCGTGCGCAGGAAACGGTCGAGGACGCGGACGCCGAAGTGGAGTGCCTCGACGGGGACGCGCTCGTCGACGCCGTGGAAGAGGGCCGCGTAGTCGAAGCCCTCGGGGAGCTTCAGCGGGGTGAAGCCGTAGCCGGTGATGCCGAGTCGGGAGAACTGCTTGGCGTCCGTGCCGCCCGACATGCAGAACGGCACCACATGCCCCTCGGGCGCGAACTCCTCCACGGCGGCCCGCATCCGCGCGTACGTCACCGAGTCGACCGGCGCCTGCAGGGCCACCTCCCGGTGGTGGAACTCCCACTCCACGTCCGGCCCGGTGAGCCGGTCGAGAGTGGCCCGGAACTCGTCCTCGCCGCCCGGCAGGAACCGGCCGTCCACAAACGCGACGGCCTCTGCCGGGACCACGTTGATTTTGTAACCGGCTTCGAGCATCGTCGGGTTGGCGCTGTTCCTGACCGTCGGCTCGACGAGGGCGGCGGCGGAGCCGAGCTTGCCGAGCAGGCCGTCCACGTCGTCCAGATCGGCCTCGACCCCGTACAGCGCGGCGAGTTCGGTGAGGGCCGCGCGTACGGTCGGGGTGAGCCGGGTGGGCCACTCGTGTCCGCCGATCCGGGTGATGGCCTTGGCGAGGCGGGTCACCGCGTTCTCCCCGTTCGGCTTGGAGCCGTGGCCGGCCCGGCCGCGCGCGGTGAGCTTCAGCCAGGCCGTGCCGCGCTCACCGGCGGCGATCGGGTAGATCTCCCGGCCGCTCCCGTCGTGGAACGTGAACGCCCCCGCCTCGCTGACGCCCTCGGTGCAGCCCTCGAAGAGGCCGGGGTGGGCGTCGGCGAGAAACCCGGAGCCGTCCTCCGCGCTCGCCTCCTCGTCGGCGGTGAACGCGATGACGATGTCCCTGCGGGGCCGTACGCCGAGCCGGGCCCAGTTCCGGACGACCGCGAGGATCATCGCGTCCATGTTCTTCATGTCGACCGCGCCGCGCCCCCACACGACGCCGTCGCGGATCTCCCCGGAGAACGGGTGCACGCTCCAGTCCTCGGCCCGCGCGGGCACCACGTCCAGATGGCCGTGGAGCAGCAGCGCGTCGGCCGAGGGGTCGGTGCCCTCGACACGCGCGACGACGTTCGTACGGCCCTCGGTGCGCTCCAGGAGGGTGGGTGCCAGCCCTGCCCCCGCGAGCCGCTCGGCGGCGTACTCGGCGGCCGGACGCTCCCGGCAGTCGCCCCCGCCGCGGTTGGTGGTGTCGATCCGGATGAGATCGGAGGTGAAGCGGACGACTTCGTCCAGGGCCTGCTCGTCGATGTGCTGCTGCTCAGCCATACTGCTCCTCCACTGCGGCCGATACGAGCGTGGTGACCGCCTTGAAGGTGCGGATTCCCTCGTACATGGTCGGGCTGGTGTAGGAGACCTTCCGCTCTCCGACGCGCGTCACACCCGGCACGACCGTCGCGGCCATCGCCAGATGCTCGGCGTCGAACTCCAGCGCCACGGTGAACGGCCCGCCCCGGACCGGTTCGTGACGCACCGCGAGCGACGCGGCCTCCTTCGCCGCCGCGCGGATGTCGGCGGCGGTCCTGGCCGGCGTACGGCACACGGCCGCGTACCGCGACACATGGTCCTTGACCGCCACCTTCAGCGCCCCTGGCGCGTACCCGAGGGCGTCCTCGCAGGCCACGTCGTCGCCCGTGACCAGCACGATCGGCACCCCGTACTCGGCGACGACATGCGAATTCAACAACCCCTCGCCGGCGCGTACGCCGCCGACCCACACCCCGGTGATGGAGTTCGCCAGATAGGTGTGGGCGAGGACGCCCTCCATGCCGGCGCCCGCGTGATAGCCGAGGAACGCGATGCCGTCCACGTCACCGTGCTGCACGCCCTCGACCATGGACAGCGCCTTGTGGCGGCCGGTGAGCATCTGCGCCCGCTCGTCGAGCTGTTCGAGCAGCAGATTGCGCATCGTCCAGTGCGCCTCGTTGATGAGCACCTCGTCGGCGCCGCCGTCGAAGAACCCGAGCACGGCGGCGTTCACGTCCGACGTGAACATTCCCCGGCACCGCTCCCACTGCGGTGTTCCCGGCAGCACATCGGCCGGCCAGGTCACACCCGTGGCGCCTTCCATGTCGGCGCTGATGAGGATTTTCATGCGGGTCCATTCCCTCACAGGTCAGAGGCTCGTCGTCCGGCTGGTGACACCAGTTTGCGACAGCATGCAGCGGTGACGGGGATCTTCAAGCTGCTTGACGTCACGCGTCGGCGAGGGAACCTCCCACAGGCGGAGGAACTTGAGCCGCTCCCGGCCTCGGCACCTCGGCACCGGGCCGGTCTTTGCGGTGGCGACGAGTAGCCGAGCCGGAAGGAGGATGTCCGACCTGTCGGACGTTGTTCGAAAACTATTGACGCCGATCGTGCCCCAATTCACACTCACCAACGCGATGTCAGCGGGCGAAGATCCCCAGCACCTCGGCCGAGGCCTCGCACACCCCGCCTCAGGCATGTCTTCTTCAGGGATGTGAACCCCATGCACAGCGTGAGACCTCAGGGCCGCCGAAGATTCCGGCCGGGCGCTCTGGCCGCCGTGGCCGCCGCCTCGCTCCTGATGGGCGTCGTCGGCCCGGCGGCCCCCGCCCAGGCGGCGGAGATCACCGACGGCCTGGCTCTCTGGTACAAACTCGACGCCACCTCGGGCACCGTGGCGGCGGACGCCTCGGGCAACGGCAGGAACGGCACCGTCAACGGCACCGCGAACTGGTCGGGTACCGGGGAAGGACTCACCTTCAACGGGTCGAGCACCTACATCAAGGTGCCGGACAACATCATGAGCGGCATGAACTCGATCACCGTCTCGATGGACGTGCAGATCGACGCCACCCAGACCACGCCGTACTTCATCTACGGCTTCGGCAACACCACCAACGGCAACGGCAACGGGTACCTGTTCACCACCGGCGATTCCTTCCGGACCGCCATCACCTCCGGGGGCTTCACCACCGAGCAGAACACCCGGACCTCCGCCGCGTTGCAGCGCTCGGTCTGGAAGCACGTCACCTACACCCAGACCGGCAACACGGGCGTCCTCTACCAGGACGGCGTGGAGGTGGCCCGTAACACGTCGGTCACCACCACCCCCGGTTCCATCGGGTCCGGCATCACCACGGCCAACTACATCGGCAAGTCGGTCTACAACAGTGACAAGCTCTTCAAGGGCAAGATCCGCGACTTCCGCGTCTACAACCGCGCGCTGGCGCCCGGCGAAGTCGTCGAACTCAGCGGGAACACCACGGGCATCGCGAAGGTCACCCACCCCGCACTGAAGATCGACGCCATCGTCGACGACGCCAACAGCAAGGTCACCCTCCCGGTGACCGAGGGCACCGACCTCACCGCCCTCGCCCCGCAGTTCACCCTCGTCAGCGGCGCGTCCATCAGCCCGGCCTCAGGTACCCCGCGCGACTTCACCAAGCCGCTCACGTACGAGGTGACCGGCTCCGACGGCCAGAAGCGCACCTGGACCGTCGAGGCGCTGGTCATGCGGAGCCCGGTCCTGCCGGGGCTCACCGCCGACCCGAACATCGTCCGGTTCGGCGACACCTACTACATGTACCCGACCACCGACGGCTTCGCGGGCTGGAGCGGCACGCAGTTCAAGGCGTACTCCTCCAAGGACCTGGTCCACTGGCAGGACCACGGCGTCATCCTCGACCTCGGACCCGACGTCAGCTGGGCCGACACCCGGGCCTGGGCGCCGACAATGGCCGAGAAGAACGGGAAGTACTACTTCTACTACTCCGCCGACACGAACATCGGCGTCGCGGTCTCCGACTCGCCCACCGGCCCGTTCAGCGACCCCCTGGGCAAGCCGCTGATCGCCCGCGGCGCCTACACCGGCCAGATGATCGACCCGGCGGTCTTCACCGACGACGACGGCAAGCAGTACCTCTACTGGGGCAACGGCCGGGCGTACGTCGTCCCGCTGAACGACGACATGGTCTCCTTCGACGCCTCCAAGGTCACCAACATCACCCCCAGCGGCTACAACGAGGGCACCTTCGTCATCAAGCGCAACGGCACCTACTACTTCATGTGGTCGGAGAACGACACCCGGGACGAGAACTACCGCGTCGCCTACGCCACCGGCTCCTCGCCCACCGGCCCCTGGACCAAGCGAGGCGTGATCCTGGAGAAGGACCTCGCCCTCGGCATCAAGGGCCCCGGCCACCACTCGGTGGTCCACGTCCCGAACACCGACGACTGGTACATCGCCTACCACCGCTTCGCCATCCCCGGCGGTGACGGCACCCACCGCGAAACCACCATCGACAAGCTGGAGTTCGACTCAGGCGGCCTGATCAAGAAGGTCGTCCCCACCCTGAGCAGCATCGACCCGATCCCCACCCTGCCGACGAACACCACCCGCTCGCTCCAGTCGGTCAACTTCCCCGGCCGCTACGTCGCCGTCCGCTCCGACAGCCTCGGCTACCTCGACCCGGTGACCTCCTCGAGCACCACGGCCGTCAAGCAGAGCGCCACCTTCACCGTGGTCCCCGGCCTGGCGGAGCCCACCTGCTACTCGTTCCGTGACTCGTCCGGCCGCTACCTGCGCCACAAGGACTACCGGATCCGCTTCGACGCGAGCAACGGCACGGCGACCTTCAACAAGGACGCCACCTACTGCGCCCGGCCTGGTTCGGCCACCGGCTCGGTCAGCCTGGAGTCGTACAACTACCCCGGCCGCTACCTGCGCCACTACAACTACGAGCTGCGCATCGACCCCTACCAGGACAACGCCACCTTCCGTGCCGACAGTTCCTTCAAGGCGGTCAGCCCCTGGGCCTGATCACCTCCTCTCGCTCGACAGGTGACCCCGCTCCTCCTCGGCGAAGGGCCCGATCCAGGTTCGGATCGGGCCCTCGTGCTTCACGCCGCCGTGCGGACTACGACAGGGTCCACTTCTGGTCGTTGCCACCGTTGCAGGTCCACAGGACCAGCTTGGTGCCGTTGGCGGTCCCCGCGTTGGTGGGGGCCAGGCAGAGGCCGCCGTTCACGTTGGTGATAGTGCCGTCCGCGTTGACGTTCCACTGCTGGTTGGTCTGGCCGTTGCAGTCCCAGATGACGACCCGGGTGCCGTTGGTCGTGCCGCGGTTGTAGGCGTCCAGGCACTTGTTGCCGTAGACCACGAGCTGCTTGCGGGAGGTGTTGTTCCAGGACTGGTTCTCGCCGCCGTGGCAGTCCCACAGCTGCGCGTCGGTGCCGTTGGTGATGGTGTTGTTGTTGATGTCGAGGCAGCGGTTCGACTGCTGTCCGACCACCTGGGCGCCGTTCGCTCCGGGCAGCGGGCGGACCTCGATGGCGTCGAAGTCCGGTGTCCAGGCGGAGGAGTTGGAGAACGTCAGCGTGTTCGACGAGCCCTTCGCCAGGGAGACCTCGACCGAGACGGTGCCGGGCGTGGTCCAGGAGCCGGTCGGCGGGAAAAGGACCGTCGTGGCCTGCTGTCCGTTGACCCGGAGGACGGCCTTACGGGCCGCGTTGCTGCCGTTGGTGTAGGCGATGTCGACGACCTTGGTGCCCGTGGCGCCGGCCGTCACGTTGTTGAAGCGGAGGGTGTTGGCGGAGCCGTTGCCGACATTGCCGACCTTGGTGCCGCCGGAGCAGTTGGCGCAGGTCGCGTTGGCCGCGGAGCCGCCCTTGGTGTTGGCGGTGGCCTCGGCCTCGTACGTCGAGCTCGCGGCCTCGGTGCCGCCGGTGACCGTGAGCATCACCGAGTCCCTGGCGGGGACGGAGACGGTGTAGCTGGTTGCGAAGCTGCCCACGTTGGAGCGCGTCCAGAGGTTGCGGACCGTGGCGGAGGCGCCTGTCAGTCCGAGGTCGGACCAGCGGACGGTCATGTTCTGCGTGCTGGAGGTGCGGTTGAGCAGGACGACGGCCCGCTTGCCGGAGCCGGACAGGACCTTGTTGTAGACCTGCAGTCCGCTGGTGTCCTCGGCGACCTTGACGCCCTGGAGGCCGCGCGGGTCCTGGTCGACCGCGATGACCTCGGGGTTGGTGAGGATGTCACGCGTCTGCGTGGACATGGTGGTCAGGTTGTTGCCGGCGAGGAGCGGGGCACCCGAGATGGCCCACAGGTTCATGTGGCTGCGGTTCTGGGCGGCGGTGAAGCCGTCCAGGCCGACCATGAGCATGTCCGGGTCGTTGTAGTAGCCGGTGTGCTGGGCCGAGGGGTGCACGTTCGTGTCGAAGTTGGCGAGCATGCTGTTCCACGACGGCGAGTTGCCGTGGAAGATGATGTCGGTGTTGGTGCGCCACAGGGCGGCCATGCCGGCGCCCCAGTTCCACGGGTTCTGCTTGCCCCAGTTGCAGATGGACAGTTTCAGCTCACGGCCGGTGGTGGCGGTCGCCTTGGCGGCGGCGTCGCTGATGGCCTGGTAGGTGGCCTTCGCGTCGAGGCCCTCGACATCGCCGCCGCACCAGTCGACCTTGACGTAGTCGAAGCCCCACTGCGAGAACTGGAGCATGTCCCGCTCGTAGTGGCCCTCGCTGCCGCTGCCGGGCGCGGCCGGGCGGCCGGTCGGGAAGTAGTAGCCGCAGCCGTCCTTGCCCGCGTCGGTGTAGATGCCGGCCTTGAGGCCCTTGCTGTGGATGTAGTCGGCGATCGCGCTCATACCGCCGGGCCACTCGGACTCGTCGATGGTGATGTTGCCCTGGCTGTCGCGGGTGCCCTGCCACCAGCCCTCGTCGAGGTTGATGTACTTGTACCCGGCCTCCGGCAGTCCGGCCGCGACGAACGCGTCGACCTGCGACTTGATCACGTTGTAGTCGATCTTCGCGGCGAACGTGTTCCACGAGGCCCAGCCCATCGGCGCCGGGTCCACCGCGATCTGGTTGGACGTCACCGCGACGGGTTGCGCCCGGTCGAGTTCGGTGGCCTGCGGGTGCTGGAGGGCGACCAGCGCACCTGCGGCCGTCGCGAGCACCGCCGCACGGACGAGGACTGCTCTGCCCAGGCGTCTTGCCCGAGGGACGAACTGCTGAAGGGGCATAGGGGTTCCTTCCGGAAGGCGCGGCAACGCGAACACGCGCAAGAATTGGCCGATATACCGAACGATGAACGAACCGTCGAACCGATCGACCGGCGCTGAAGCTAGAACGCCCGCTACACGAAAGTCAACGGATCGTCACCACTGAATTCACAGCAACCACACAGACCACGACGGGCGGCGCGCGGTGCACCGCATGCGCTTCACCCACGCCCGGCTCGGCCACGTCATCCGCCGCCTGCCCCGGCGGCCCGCCCGGCACGCGGGTGCGTGCTGGGCGGGCCACTGCGGCCGTGGCGTGCTACTTGATGCCGATCTCGGCCAGCTGCAGGCGGAACTTGGTGGACTCGTCGGAGGCCGGAGTACCGAGTTTGGTCGCCGTCAGGCGCAGGTAGCGGCCGGTGGTGGAGGTGAGGGTGTAGGTCTGGGCGGCTCCGCTCGGGTTGGCCTGGCCGGTGACGGTACGGGCGGTGGTGTAGGTGCTGGACCCCTCGGGGCGGGTCTGCAGCGTGAAGTCGACGGGGAAGCCCGCCGAGCCGCCGCCGGCTCCACCGGCGTCGGTGCGCGGGTGGAGGGTGACCGAGCCGATGGACCGGTCGGCGCCGAGGTCGACCTCGATCCACACGGGTGTGTCACTGACATCGGCGGCGGGGAAGTTGATGCTGGTGAAGCCCTTGGCGCCGCTGACGCTCGTGGTGGTGCCCTCCAGGATCCGGGTCTTGCCCCAGTCGCTGTTCTCCAGCGTGTAGTTGGCCGTCACGGCCGTCGCGGCGGTCGGGACGGTGAGTTCGGCGAGTTGCAGGCGGAACTTGGTGGACTCGTCGGACGCGGGGGTGCCCAGCTTGGTGGCCTCGAGGCGGACATAGCGGGCGGTGGTGGTCTTGAATCCGTACGTCTGGACCTTGCCGTCGGGGTTGGCCTGGCCGGTGACGGTGCGGACGGTGGTGTAGGCGCCGGATCCGTCGGGGCGCGTCTGGATCTTGAAGTCGACGGGGAAGCCCGCCGTACCGCCGCCCGCTCCCCCGGTGTCGGTGCGCGGGAAGAGGCGTACGGCGTCGAGGTCGGTGTCCGCGCCGAGGTCGATCTCCACCCACACCGGGTTCGCGCCGACATCGGCGGAGGCGAAGTCGTTGCTGGTGTACCCCTTGGCTCCGGTGACGCTGGTGAGCTTGCCGTCGGTGAGCCGGTTCTTGCCCCAGTTGCTGTTCTCCAGGCTGTTGTTGCTGGTGACCGTCCGGCCCAGGGCCAGGTTGTCGAGGCGGCCGGTGCCCGTCGCCGTGAACGTCCACGTGCCCGGCTGGACCTTGAAGTAGACGTACGAGGAGTCCTTGCCGTCATAGCTCAGACCGCTGACGCCGCCGGTGGAGGAGCCGCCGGTGAAGACGGTGGTGCCGTTCGCCTTGATGACGGGCTGGGAACCGCCGTAGGTGGGCACGCCCACCCGGGCGGTCGTTCCGCTCGGCGAGGTGAGCGTCAGGGTCACCTGGGTGCCGTCGCGTGTGATGCCGAAGCGGATCTCACCCTCGATGGTCGGCGTCACCGTGTTGATCTTCGTGAGGGTACCGGTCTGCGGGATGACCTCGTACGTCTCCCAGCCCGCCTTGGTGGGGCGGACACCGGCGGCGTAGGCCGACAGCGCGTACAGGGGGCCGCCGTTCCAGGCGTGGTTGTCGGTGCCCTCCGACTTGACCCAGACCTCCCACAGCGTGTGGCAGGCGGGGTCGGCGACCTGGGCGGCGAAGCGGTTGCGCATCCGCTCCTCGGCGACGGTGGCCGCGCCCATCAGATACAGCGCTTCCAGGACGTAGAACTCCATGTAGGGGCTGGCGTTGAGGTGGGTGCGCAGCACCTCCGTCACGGCCCGGTGGCGGGAGGCGGGGGCCAGGCCCGTGACGACGGCGAGGGCGTTGGCCCGGTCGTCGGTGTCGCCGTTGTAGCCGGGCGAGCGGTACTCGTTCTTCGTGGAGTTCCACAGCAGGGTGTCGAAGTTGGACTTGATGCTGTCGCGCTGGGCCTGCCATCCGGCGACGTCGCCGGTGTTGCCACTGAGGTCGGCGAGCTTGGCGGCGGTGTCCAGGGCCAGGTAGTACCAGCAGTTGTTCAGGACCCGGGCGTCGATGTTGCTGCCCCAGTCCTGCCAGTCCCAGTCCCCGGTGCGGTGGGCCACCAGGCCGTCGCTGCCCAGGCCCCACAGGTCCAGGTACTTCTTCACCGCCGGGTAGGCGCCGGTGACCGTGCTCGTGTCGCCGGTGTAGAGGTGGAACGTCCAGAACGACCACACCGAGGCGAGCATCTGGTTGGGCAGCTCGGCGGTCCAGATGGTCGAGGGCATCGGGGAGTACAGCACGCCGCCGGACTCCTGCCAGGATGCCAGCTGCGCGATGGCCTTCTTGCCGAGGTCGTAGGACTTGGTGTCGAAGGTGTAGAAACCTTCCTTCAGCTGGTTGACCACATCGCCCCACCACTGGGCACGCTCGCGGGTCGGGCAGTCCATGTAGTTGTCCCGCATGTTGACGTACATGGTGCGGGCGGCCTTGGTCCACAAGGTGTCGAAGAAGGCGTCACTGCTGCTGAACGCCCCGTCGAAGTCCGTGTCGTACCCCGACTCCCGGTACTTCAGCTCCACGATCGTCACACCCGCGGGGATGGTGTACCGCACGGCGGTACCGCTCATCCAGCCCAGCGCCTCGAACTCCTGGACCCCGCCGGTGCAGACGTAGGTGGCGCGGACGTTGAAGATGGTGGCCTGGTCGATGCCCACCAGGCCCTTGCCGTCGTCGTAGTGGTCGGTCTGGATGCCGATCACGGTGCCGACCGGAGCGTCGACCTTCAGGTACGGCGTGACCTGGATGTTGGACGGCAGGGTGGCCGAGATGGCCGTGGAGCCCTGGCCGACGCTCGGGAACGAGGCGGCGTTGGTGTAGGACTTCAGGCCGGAGTACCGGAACTGCGGGATCGGCCGCTCGACCAGGCCGTTCCAGGGAGCGGCTCCGGCGGCGCCGAAGTCGGTGGGCGCGCTCCAGGAGCTGTCGTCGAAGCCGGAGGACTGCCAGTCGGCCATGGCGGTGGCGTTGCGGGCGTCGTAGTAGACATTGGACTCGGGCAGCCGGAAGTTGGTCTGGGTGCCACCGGTGTTGTGGGAGTAGCCCGGGTGGACCTTGTGCTTCCAGCCGGTGTCGCTGACCAGCCGGGTGGTGGTGGAACCGGTCTCGATGTCCGACTGGAACAGCAGACCGCCCTTGCCGCTGCTGCTGTGCGAGAAGCCCTGCTTGCCGAAGTACCGCACCAGCAGCGCGACGGTGTTGGTGCCGCTGGTCAGGTACTGGGCGAGGTCGATCTCGTCGTAGTACGTGTCCGTACGGTTCGGACCGCGCTTGAGCCCGCCCTCGAACACCACGAGTGTGCCGTTGACCCACAGCCAGTACTTCGAGTCGGCCGCGATCTGCGTCACGGCCTTCGATGGCGCGGAGCCCAGGGTGAACGATCTACGGAAGGCCACCCACTGGTTGATCGAGCTGGACGGCGCCCAGATCCACTTCGCGGTCCACGAGACCGCCGCGGACGCCGCAGGCGCCAGCCCGGGCAGTATCAGGGATCCCAGAGTGGGAGCGAGGGCTACGGCTATGGCCGAGCACAGGGCGGACCGGCGCGTTACGTCGTGCATCGCGGGCTCCTAGGAGACGTGCGTTGAGGGTAGGCAAACGCGATGGCATCCCGGAGGGAGAGGGAAGGCAATTGCCGGATCCGGGGCATTTTGAATCGTTTCACTCGCATGTTTGCAGGCGAGATCCTGGTCCTGGCGCAGCGCCGTGCCAATGGTTGCGCAGTCGGGTTTCTCACGAGCGGCCCGAGCTCGTAGGGAGCCTTTGCAGTTCAGGAGAGTAAAGCGTGGGGCGCACCCTCACCATGAGCGCCCACGAACGCGAGCGCCGCGGCCGATCATGACCGCGCTATTGGTCTTGCCTCTGCGCGGCGCGGCAATGGGCGAGCGACCTCGACCAACGGCTGGGCATTCAGGCAGAGGACCTCGACTACCGGAGCCGGTCCGACCCGCCCCACCTCGGACCGTCGCGCCCGGTGCGCCGATTCGGGGATCGAACCGGCCAGTTCCATTGACGTGGTCTTGGCTGACATCTATCTTCTGCTCGAACTTGCGAACGCTGTTCGAATTTTCGAACCATGGTCGTCGAAGGGGACAGCCTGTGTTCCGCACCCGTCACTGGCTCACTCCTGAGACAGCTCTGTCGGCCCTTTCCACTGCCTTCGTCACCCGGCCCGCCACCGCGGGGTCTCCGGTCGCCGGCACGCCCGTGCGGAAACCGCGGCTCCCCGGCCGCTGACCGGCATTACATGACATCCCACGTCGCGCGGGAGCCGGTCCTGCCCCGATGGCACGGAGGCAAGCCTCCCCCTCACTTTCACCCGATCATGGCACTTGCAGAAAGACAGGAACGCACATGTCCGCGGTTCTCTCCCGGCTGGCGGCGATATTGGTCGCCGCCTGCCTGCTCTTCACAGGCCAGGCCTTGACCACACCCCAGCGGGCCGCAGCGGCCGACCCGGGCTACCTGATGACGCACTTCATCGGGGAGGGGTCGACCGGCCAGCAGATGTACTTCTCGTACAGCGCGGACGGTCTGAACTGGACCGATCTCAACGGCGGCGGGATGACCCTGCGCTCCACCGTCGGCACGCGCGGGGTGCGCGACCCCGCACTGGTCCGTTCACCCGACGGCAGCAAGTACTGGATCATCGCGACCGACCTGTGCATCGACTGCGGGCAGACGTGGAGTCAGTCCATCAACGACGGCAGCCGCAGTCTTGTGGTGTGGGAGTCGACGGACCTGGTCACCTGGTCCGCGCCGTGGCTGCTCAATGTCGCCGGCGCGATCCCCGACGGGCGCAACGCGTGGGCGCCGGAAGCGATCTGGGACCCGGCCAGCAACGACTACGTCCTGTACTGGGCGACGAACAAGCCCCTCAACGGCGCGACGAAGCACCGCATCTACTACGCCCACACCAGCGACTTCCGCTCCATCACCACCCCGCAGATCTACATCGACCGCCCCGGCACCCAGGAAATCATCGACACCCAGATCGTCGAGGTGCCCTCCGGCGTCGGCAACTACCGCTACGTACGGGCCTCCGGTGACGGCCAGATCACGCTCGAGGGCAGCAACTCGATCCTCGGCACCTGGACCAACCTCGGCAACCTCTCCGGCATCGGTCTGACCGGCTCCCAGGTCGAGGGTCCGATGTGGATGAAGTTCCGCGACCGCAACGAGTGGACCCTCTACCTCGACCAGTACGCGGCCGGTAAGGGATACATGCCGGTCTCGACGACCAACCCGTCCGCCCCCAGCACCTTCAAGCTCCCGACGTCGGGCACCTACTCCCTGGGCGGCAACAAGAAGCGCCACGGCTCGATCCTGAACCTGACGGCCGCCGAGGACGCCCGGATCCAGGCACGCTGGGCCAACGTCCCGGGCAAGCGGCTTCAGTCCTTCAACTTCCAGGACCGCTACGTACGGCACGCCAACTTCGACGTGCGCATCGATCAGAACGTCACCAGCCAGGACGCCCAGTTCCGGCTGCGCCCGGGCCTCGCGGGCTCCGGCACCGTCTCCTTCGAGTCGGTGAACTTCCCCGGCTACTACCTGCGGCACGCCGGGTTCGACTTCCAGCTCGTCTACAACGACGGCACCGCCCAGTTCGCCGCGGACGCCACGTTCCGGCAGGTCGCCGGTCTCGCCGACTCGTCCTGGTCCTCGTTCCAGTCGTACAACTACCCGGACCGATACATCCGCCACTACGCGTACCAACTGCAGCTCGACCCCATCACCACAGCGACAGGACGCAGCGACGCCACCTTCCGCGTGACGAGCTGACCGGACAGGGATGCCGGCGCCTTCAGCCGATCTCGCGCCTGCTGCCCGCCCTCTAGCGAGGTGCCGGCGGCAGGCGCGAGCTGTCCCGGTGACCAACAACGTGACGCCTGCCGCCATGGGTCACAGTGGGGTCCAGCGGTTGTCAGTGACCCGACGAACTGCTAGCTGAGGGTGCGCAGTACGTCGATCACGTCGTCCGCGCGGGTGTCGGGGTTGACGAAGGCCATGCGCAGGACTGTCGCGCCGTTCCACTGGGTGGGCACGCACAGCATGGCACCCGTTTCCGCGGCTCGCGCGGACCACTTCGCGTAGTCCTGCGCGGTCCAGCCCGGCCGTTCGAAGAGGACGACGGACAGCTCGGGTTCGGTCACCAGGCGGAGGTGGTCGCTGGCGCGTATGGCGTCGGCGACCTGTCGGCTGGTCGTCAGCGTCTGCTCCACGGCTTGCGTGTACCGGTCGGTGCCGTGGACGGCCAGGCTGAACCAGAAGGGCAGGCCGCGGGCGCGTCGGCTGAGGTGGAGGGCCAGGTCAGCCGGGTTGTGGACGGCGCGGTCGATGGCGTCGAGGTAGTGCGCCGACTGGCTGTGCGCGGCGCGTGCGGGTGCGGGGTCCCGGTAGAGCAGTGCGCAGCAGTCGTACGGTGCGAAGAGCCATTTGTGCGGGTCGACGATGAAGCTGTCGGCCCGCTCGATGCCGTTGTAGCGGTGCCGCACACTGGCTGCCGCCAGGCCGGCACCACCGTAGGCGCCGTCGACGTGCAGCCATACGCCGTGACGTTCGCAGGCGTCGGCGATGTCGTCGAGGTCGTCGATCAGGCCGGCGTTGGTGGTGCCGGCGGTCGCCACCACGGCGAAGACTCCAGGGGTGGAGTCGAGGACCTCGTTCACGGCGGCCCCGGTGAGGTGTCCCCGCGCGTCCACCGGTGCGGTGACGACCTCGACGTCCATGGCCCGTGCCGCGGACTTGATCGAGGAGTGGGCGCTGTCGGCGCACACGACCTTCCAGCCGTCCGCCGGCCGGGGCCCGGTGGTGGCCGCGGCGGCGCGGGCCGCGACGAGGGCCGAGAGGTTGCCGATCGTGCCGCCGCTGACGAAACAACCCGCCGCGGTGCCGGGCCAGCCGAGGAGCCGGGTGAGCCACGCGAGCGCCTCGTTCTCGGCGTGGATGGCACCGGCTCCGGACTCCCAGGTTCCGGCGAAGATGTTCGCCGCGCCGGTGACCGCTTCGAAGGCGAGTGCGGCACGGGTGGGGGCCGCGGGAATGTACGCGAGGTTCATCGGCCCGTTCTGGGCACGGGTGGCGGGTGACAGGACCCGGTCGAACAGGGTGAGGGCCGCGGCGCCACCGATGCCCTGCGGGCTGACGGCCGTAGCGGCCGCGGCCGCGAGGTCAGCGGCGGGGCGGGCGCCCGTCTTCGGGTCCGGTTCCTCCTTGAGGCGCCGCCACGCGTAGTGCACGGCGGCTGCCACGACCTCGTCCTCGTCGCCCCACACGTGGAGGTCGGCAGGAGGAACGCTCTTCACTGGCATGCCATTGCATTGGGCTTTCTGCATGGCGAGAAGGTAGAAACACCCATTGATATGCGCAATATCGAGAAGAATTAATGAGCAGAATGCTCAATTCCATCCCTGGGGGGCATGTCATACTGAGCATCATGCGAAACGTGGACGCCGTCGACGCCCGAATCCTCCTGGCCCTCGACGCAGACCCACAGGCCACGACCGTCGCGCTGGCCGACCGACTCGGTCTCGCCCGCAACACCGTGCAGAGCCGACTGAGGAGGCTCGAGGAAAGCGGCCGACTGAGGGAACCCAGTCGGCGCGTGGACCCTGCCGCCCTCGGTTATCCGCTGCTGGCCCTGATCACTCTCTCTGTCAGTCAGCGGGTGGGGCTGGCCACCCGCGAGGGGATCCTGCGCATCCCGGAGGTGGTGGAACTGCTCGTGACCACCGGCGAGGCCGACATGCTCGCCCGTGTCGTCGCCCGGGACACGGAGGATCTGCATCGCATCACGAACAGCCTGCTGGAGGTGCCCGGTGTCGTCCGGTCCAACACCACCATCGTCCTGCTGGAGGTCCAACCGCTCAGCGTGCGGCCCCTGCTGGAGCGCCACGCCGGACCCTGACCTCGCTCCTTGACTCAGCTCGTTCAGCAACCGGTGGCTGCGCGCGGCCCATCGCGGTGTGCACAGTTCGACCTGTTCCCGCAGTCCGTCGAAGCCAGCGATGCAGTCGGCTCGGTCCAGCCCCGGTGAATGATCTCGTGGAGGTCCGAGTCCGTCGTCCCGGTTCGCGAGGGTCCATGCCGGCGGACCCGCACCGGTGGGCAGGCGCGGGTCCGCGACGTGTTTCCGCTCTCCGGGCGTCAGACGTGCTTCCGCTCTGCGGGCGTCAGAGGGGCGAACCAGGGTTCTCCGGCCGGATGCGTCCGCGCCAGGAGCCCGTCTCGCCACCACGGTGTTCGATGTACTCCTTGAAGCGGTGCAGATCTCCCTTGACCTGACGGTCGATCATGCCAAGCGCGTCCGCGCCCTTCTCGGCCATGCCGGAGGGCTCGAGGTCCATCGTGAGCTCCACCCGGGTGTGCGTGTCGTCCAGCCGCTCGAACCTGACCGATCCCCGTTGGCGGGTGTCGCCTCCGACGGCCCGCCAGGTGATCCGGTCGTCCGGCAGCTGGTCGACGATCTCCGTGTCGAACTCGCGCCGCACCCCACCGATCTTGGTGACCCAGTGGTTGTGGCGGTCGTCGAGCTGCCTCACTTCCTCGACGCCCTCCATGAACTTCGGGAACTCCTCGAACTGCGTCCACTGGTTGTAGGCCGTGTGGAGGGGAACCTCGACCTCCACCGCATCCTGCACCGTGCTCATCGCATACTCCCTTACTCAGCGTCGTCCGTTTCGTCCTAGTTGGTCACTTTCTGTCCGTGTGACACCGAGTACCCGGGTGGAGCCATATGAAGACCATTCCGGCAGTGGAAGCGGCATCAGGGTGGCAGCAGCGTCCCCAGCGGGCCGAGGTCGAGGTTGAGGTCCTCCATGGTCAGGCCGTAGCGGTCGCACAGTTCGGTCATCCGGTCGTGGAGGATCATCAGGGTCAGGCCGAGTCGTTCCTCCTGCTCCTCGCTCAGATCGCCCTGGTCGACCCGGTGCAGGGCCTGCCGCTCCATCAGCTGACGCAACAACTCGACAATGGTGAGGACCAGCCTGACGAGGTCCCGCTCCACCGTGTCGGGATCCGTGTGCAGGCGCCGCGCGGCCCCGAGTCGGCCGGTGGGCGGCGGGGCGACGTCGTCCGGCCCGGCGGGGAGCAGCGAGAACGCGCGGGCCGCGGCCTCCGACACCTCGCTCAGCCGGTCGGCGTGCGGCCGGTCAGAGGGGTTGCTCGTCACCATGGTCGACCCCTCTCCCGGAGGCCCGCCCGGGAAGCTCGGGCGCCGCCAGGCCAGGAAGCACAGGTGCCCACTGCTCGTCCATCTGCTCACGGATGGAAACGATCACCGCGCGCAGCGAGATCCGCACCAGGTCGATGTCGGAGACCGCCAGGACGAGATCCCCGGTGAGCACGACGCCACCGCTCAGCAGCCGGTCGAGCAGATCGATCAGCGCCACCTGCGGCTGGGCGACCGGGCGGTCCTCGTAGTCGTCGTAGCCGCCGTGGGCGTCGTAGCCGCCGTGGGCGTGGTAGTCGCTGTAGTCGTCATCGTCGCTGTAGTCGTCGTACGCCCTCATCGGTGTCCGGGCCCTTCCTGCGTGTCGAGTGACAGGGGCAGGGCGAAGGAGTACGGGGCCCAAGGTCCGGTGACGTCCACACGGACGCCGGGGAGACCGTCGGCGGCGTGCCGCATCCGACTGCGGAACTCCTCGGCCACGCCGCGCGGAACCAAGTACGCGTCATTGGCGATGTTCTGCCCCGGCACCCGGGCCAGGTCCCCCTGCTGGGGCCGGTGCCTGGCCCGCTCCACCGCCAGGCCACGGGCGCCGGCCTCGGTCCGCCGGACGGCCTCCTCGGCGGCCCGCCACGCGTCCTCACGTGCCTGGCGCTGATATCTGCGCTGCCGCAGGTACGCCTGGCCCGGGGTCCGCTGGTCGGCCGGACGCCCCGCGTCCGCCGCTGGTTCCTCGGGACGCGCCTCGGCGTAGACCTTCACGCCCCATTCCAGGTGATCGGCGAGCCGGTCCAGCATCGCGGTGAACGCCTCTTCCCGCTCGCTCAGCATCTCCTGGACGCGGTTGTCGTCGAGATAGACGGTGGCCAGTCGCAGGGGAAGGACCGTGGTGTGCGCGGCGAGCGTCTCGATGACCAGGTGGTGCGCCCGTGCGGTCGTCTCCAGCCACCGCAGGTCCTCCAGCAGGCCCTTCAGCGCCCCCTCCGAGAACTCGTCCCGCGGTACCGCGCTGACCGCGGCGGCCACCGCGCCGGAGTGCACCAGTCCGACGGCGGCGCCCGCCACCCCACGGGCACCGGAGAGCGCGGTCCGCTCCAGCGAGGGGGAGGACCGGACCACGGCGTACGCGTAGCTCAGCTGTCCGTCCATGGTCCTCAGCTCCGGTGCTCGTCGTCCTCGATTTCCTCGATGTCCTCGATGTCGTCTGCGCTTTCGTCCTCCTCCACCTTGCGCCGCTTACGGCGTGGCTCCGCGCGGCGCTCCTCGCGGCGCTTCTCCCGAGGCTCCGCGCGAGTGGCCTTCCGCTCGGTCTCACGAGGGCGGCGGCGCTCGGTCGTCCTACTCGTGGACAGCTCCGCCGGGGCCTGCGCGACGAGGCTGCGGAGCTCCTCCACCTCGGCGCGGAGGCGCTCGTTCTGCGCCCTGAGGGAGCTGCGGTTCTCGGCACGGGACGACAGGGCGGGGTCGTGCTCCCACCAGTCGATCCCGATCTCCTTGGCCTTGTCGACCGAAGCCACCAGGAGACGCAGCTTGATCGTGAGGAGTTCGATGTCGAGCAGGTTGATCTTGATGTCGCCGACGATGACGATGCCCTTGTCGAGCACGCGTTCAAGAATGTCGGCGAGATTCGCGCTGGAGGACTCCTGACCGTACGAGTAGAGGCCCCGGGACGGCGTGGGAACAGGGGAGTCGGACTGGCTCACGGTTGGTCTTCCTCTGCGGCGTAGTCCTCCCCGTCTTCGGCGTCCTCCCCGTCTTCGACGTCCTCTGCGTCCTCTGCGTCCTCGGCGCTTTCTACGTCTTCGGCGTCTTCTACGTCTTCGAGGTCGTCGACGTCATCTTCGTCGGCCTCGTCCTCCTGGCCCTTCTCGTCCACAGCCTCCTTGTCTACTTCCTCTTCGTCTTCTTCCTCGTCGTTCTCGTCGTTCTCGTCGTCCTCATCGTCCTCTTCGTCGGACATCTCACCTTCGTGGATCTCACCGCGGCTGCCACCGGTGGCCTCGCCTCTCATCATCACGAACTTGCGGTAGAGCTTCAGATCGAGACGTGCGCGGCGGCCCTGTGGCCGCACCAGGCCCCCGACCCTCTCGACCATTCCCTTGGGGAGGTACTCGAGGACGAGGAGCACCTTGGTGAGATTCTCGCCGAGCGGATGAAAGGTGACGACGCCCTTGGTGGTGGCCTTCTCACCTTCGGTCGTCCACGCGATGCGCTCGTCGGGCACCTGTTCCGTGATGGTGGTCTCGTCCTCCTGCTCGACATCGACCACACCCTTGGCGAAGCGCTCGAAGTCCCGGAACTGCATCCACTGGTCGTACGCGTCGCTCACCGGGGCGCCCACGTCGATGTCCTCGATGACGGTGAGCCCCCGACCGACACCGCCCTCAGGTTGCCTTCCGTGCTTCTTCTCGGTGACGTCCTTCGCCATCCCCGTGACGTCCTTGGCCTTCTCGGTGACGCCCTTCGCCGTGTCCACCACCGCGTCCTTGGTGTGGGACGCCGTCGAGCTCAGCACCTCTCCCGACGGCATACGTTCGAGGAGCTTCTTGCCGCCCCTGCCCACGGCAGTGACCAGCCCGAGAGGGCTGATGTCCGCCTCGCTCAGCCGACGTGCTCCCTCACCCAGGCCGTGGCCCACCCCCTGCAGCATCAGCTCCAGCCGGGCCTCGACGTAGTGCTCGAGTTCTTCCTTGAGCCGGACCGCGCCGGGGTTCTGCCGCGCCTGCTCGCGGGCCTTGGTGAGAGTCCCGGCGCCCGCCGAACCGCCTTTCGCCGCCGTTCCCTCAGCCATCGCCCTGCCTCCTCGACCCTGCCGTGGCTCCGCTCTTCGAGCGGCTCGCCGCAGCGGTCTTCTTCCTCGGGCGGGACGGGCTCTTCTGGTCCGAGCCACGGTGTTCTGCCTTCGCGCGCCCCTCACCCCCGCGCGCCGAGGTGCGTCGAGCGGGACTCCGCCGCTTCCCGCTCCGCCCCTCGCCCCCTTGAGCCTCTTCCTCGTCGCCCTCTTGCGCCTCTTGCTCGTCGTCTTCTCGATCCTCCTCCTCGCCCCTGGCCTCCTCGTCTTCGTCCGTCTCTTCGTCCTCAGCCTCTTCGTCCCGGGCCTCCGGCTCCTCCGGCTCCTCCGGCTCCTGCTCGGCGGTCTCCTCGGCCCGGCCCTCGTCGTCCTCCGCGTCCTCGTCGTGCTCCGCTTCCGACCGGTCCTTGCCGCTCTCCCCGTGTGCCTTCTCCTGCAGGCCCGCGGTGCGGTCGTGGATCACCTCGGCCAGGCTGTCGGCCTTGGCCGTGAGTACGGAGATCGCCGCCGCCTTGCTCGCGTCCGTCAGCTCGGTGCGCACCTGCTGGGTGACTCCGCTGAAGAACGGAGTGTCGAGCAACTTGCCGAGCTGCCCGGGTCGTGCCTTCGCTCCGGCCAGCAGCGCGCCGAGGCTGAGGGCAACCTTGGCCTTCTTCGTCCGCCCCAGCACGTAGCCGCCCAGGACAGCCGCGCCTATCGTGGCGTTTTTCATGATCCAGTCTTCTTTCCCCGACGGCCGTGCCCACGCGTCGCCATTGACCGGGCTACGCGCCCTGCTGGAGCCGGTGGGCGCTGATTTCCTCCAGACGGCGCAGCAGCTCCTCCTCTCTCTGCGCGAACTCCTCCTCGTCGACGCGCCCCTCGGTTCGCGCCCGCTCCAGGTTCACAAGCGCTTCCTGAACGGGAGCGGGGTCGTAGTACTCGTCCTCGGCGGCACGCACCACCGTTTCCAACACCCAGCCGATGCCCTTCACCGGGGCGAACGGCAGAGTCAGGATGCTTCCGACCAGTCCCACACCGCCTCCTCGTGCTGTTCGGACGGTCAACGGCCGTCAGCGACCGTACGAGTCATTCGGGTTATTCGGATTACTCAGGTCATACGCGCCATGCGATTCACACGAAGCTGTACGGCGGCAGCGGGCCCCGAAGCCGGAGCTCGACGCCCTCGCCCAGGCTCTCGGCCAGCTCACCACCGACGTCGGCGAACTCCTCGGTCCGCTCGTCCTCCACCAGGAAGGACGCGCTCAAGAAGTACTGCTGGGACGGCGGGGCCACCTTCTCGGCCAGTACGAGCGGCCGCAGCGCGGCGAGGACCTCCCCGGCAAGTGCTCCCTGCCGGTTCTGCACCTCCTGGGCCACGAGTTCGCCGAGCGCCACCCTGTCCTCGTACGTTCCGCCGCCGCCCCGTGTGGCCTCGTTCAGCTCACGGACCCGCTCGGACTCTTCGAGGAGAGCACGCAGGAGCATGTTCTCGTCCTGCAGACCCTTGACGTTGAACTCCGCACGCCCCGTGAGTTCGTCGAGGCGCTGGGAGAAGGTTTCCGCCCGCTCCTCCAGAAGGGCGCGCACGGCGGCCTCGTCCTCGGCGACGAACCCGAAGCTCAGCGGCAGGATGGTGCCGTCGGCCCACAGGTGTTCCTGGACCTCGTGGTGCGCCTCCAGATCGCGGCGGCGGACCGCGAGATCCTCCGGGGTCCGGCTGACGACGGCGCTCAGTTCGCCGCCCTGGACCGTGGTCAGTTCCGTGGGCGCTTCTCCGACGCCCTGGAGGCCTTCGAGGTCCAGCGGATGCGCCGCCTTGCTGATCGCGTATACGTACACGGACATCGGGTCGCTACTCCTCACGGTCCTTGGAGGAACGGCGGCTGGAGCCGTGCTCGGAACGCTCTCGCTGCCTCTCGCGCCTCGGTTCGCGCTCGCCCTCGTCCTCGTGCCCCTTCTGGAGCGACTCGGTGACCGCCTTGACCGCGCCCGTCAGCGCACCTTTGCTCTTGCCCCGAGCTCCCGCCTCGGTGGTGTTCTCGACGATGTCCGTCAGTTGCGCGGGGGCCTTGCGTCCCGTTTCCAGATCCAGCCGGTTGCACGCCTCGGCGAAACGCAGATACGTGTCGACGCTGGCCACCACCACACGGGCGTCGACCTTCAGGATCTCGATGCCCACCAGTGAGACCCGCGCGAACACGTCGATGACCAGGCCTCGGTCGAGTACGAGTTCCAGAACGTCATAGAGGCTTCCCGAGCCACCGGCGGGGGCGCCGACGGTGCCGCCCGCCCCCTGTGGCACCACAGTCACGATCTCTTCCCTTCAACGAAGGGGGCCGCTCTCAGCGGCTGTTTCCCCTGTCGACCTGCGCGCGCGTGTACCGGCGTCCGCGCTCGTAAGCGAGCAACTGGCCCGCAGGATCCAGAACGACCTGGTAGCTGGCCATCACGCTGCTCGTCTCAGGGATGCGCTCCAGCTCCACGACCTCGACCTCGGCCTCCCAGCCCTGCTCGGTCGGCCGCAGGGCGGAAACAGACTCGGGCGCCCGTCCCAGCAGCTCGGTGAGCTGCTGGGCGGCACTACGCATGGCTTCGGACGCGCTCACCCGCTCCTCGGCGGACGCCTGCCCCGACGAGGAGCGCGTCTTCTTGGGCTCATGGTCGTTCGTGATGTTTCACCTTCTCACTAATTGTCCAGTATTGACCTCCCCCACCGCACATGCCACTCGTCAGCCGCGCACCGCCCAGCCGGCAGGTCGGGGGCGTGTCATGACCTCGGACTGTCGATCAACGACGGAGCTTCACCCGGACGAACGCGGACGAACATGGACGAACGCGGTGGCGATGCCGACGGGGATGGCCCACAGGACGCCGATTCGCCGGTGGGAAATCAGTCGGCGAAAAAGCACTACTCAGGCAATGGGCGGTCATTGACGACTTGCTTCATGACCAGGGTGGATGTGAGGCGCTGAACGCCCGGCAAGGTGGCCAGCCGCTGGTCGTAGAGCTGCTGGAAGACGGTCAGGTCGGCGGCGACCACACGGAGGAGGTAGTCGGGCTCACCGAACAGGCGCTGCGCCTGCACCACGTGCGGGACCTCGGTCACGGCCTGCTCGAACGCGGTGACGGTGTCCCGGTCCTCCCAGCTCAGGGTGGCGAACACCAACGCCTCGAAGTCCAGGCCGACGGCAGCCGGGTCCACGATCGCGCGATACCCGCGGATCGCGCCCGCACGTTCGAGGTCGCGCAGACGCCGGTGACACGGCGAGACGCTCAGCTTCACCCGGGCGGCCAGTTCGGTGACCGTCAGGCGGCCGTCCAACGCCAGCTCGGTGAGAATCTTCCGGTCCAGGTCGTCCATGGAGAAGATTGTTCCCGCGAATTACCCGAACGGGAAATTTCCGGGAGCATCTTCGCGCGGAAACCTCGTACTCTTCCCTGCCGAGCTGAACGCCGGAAAGAAACGCTTCCGCAGCAGCGGAACGGCCGGTCAGCCCTTCTTGCTCACCGCCGCGTCGAGGAGGGGGCCGAGCTCCCGGGCCACGGTCGTCAGCGGGCTTGTGTCCCGCTCGGCCCGGGCCATGAGGATCGCCCCCTCCAGGGCGCTGATCATGAGCGTGGCGAGCGCACCGGCTCGCTGCTCGGGCACGCCCATGTCCGCGAGGGCCCGCGTCACCGGCCCGGTCCAGGTGGTGAACGCCGCTGCCGCCGCCTCGCGCGTGGACGCGGAGGACTCCGCGCAGTCCACCGTGGCGGCGGCCACGGGGCAGCCGCCCGCGAAGCCGGCCGCCTCGTACTCGTCGGTCCACTGCCGCACCATTTCGCCGAACAGCCCGCTGGGCGTCGGCTCGGGCAGCGCGGCGAGGAAGCGGGCGACCCGGTTGCCCGCGTACCGGCCGGCCCAGGCCACCGCCTCGTTGACGAGCTGTTCCTTGCCGCCCGGGAAGTAGTGCTGGAGCGAGCCACGAGGGGCGCCCGCATGGGCGGCGACCTCGCGCATACCGGTCGAGGCGACCCCGTCGCGCCGGATGAGCTGGGCCGCGCTGAAAACCATCCGCTCTCGCGGCCCCCGTTCGACCACCGCCATCTACGACCTCCACCACCCCGTCGCGAGTGCTCCGCCCCTCACCCTATGACAGCGGTCATAGGGCCGACTACCATGACCGCTGTCATAGTCGATGGCGAGAGCGACCGCGAGGGCTCGGCCACCTCGGGAGCCGGGAAAGGCAGGGCATCGTGTACGTCGGTTTCGTCGGTCTGGGGGTCATGGGACAGCCCATGGCCCTCAACCTCGCCCGCGCCGGGACACCCCTCGTCGTCTGGAACCGCACACCCGACGGCTGCGAGCCCCTGCGCGCCGCCGGAGCCGAGGTCGCGGCGAGTCCCGCCGTGGTCTTCGACCGGGCCGAGACCGTGATCCTCATGCTGGCCCACGAGGAGGCCATGGACGCGGTACTGGGACGCGGCACCCCGGATTTCGCCGAACGCGTCGCCGGACACACCGTCGTCCACATGGGCACGACCTCGGCCGAGTACTCGGGCGGCCTGGAGTACGACATCCGGGCGGCGGGCGGGAGTTACGTCGAGGCCCCCGTCTCCGGTTCCCGCGTCCCGGCCGAGCAGGGCGCCCTGGTGGGGATGCTGGCCGGTGACGAGGATGCCGTGGCGGCCGTACGGCCCCTGCTCGCCCCCATGTGCCGGGAGACGTTCGCCTGTGGTGCGGTGCCGGGCGCGCTGCTGATGAAGTTCTCGGTGAACCTGTTCCTGATCACGCTGGTGACCGGGCTGACCGAGGCGTTCCACTTCGCCGACCGGCACGGGCTCGACCAGCGTCTGCTCCGGGACGTCCTGGACGCGGGCCCGATGGCCAGCGCCGTCTCCCGCGTGAAGGCACCCAAGCTGCTGGCCCGCGACTTCGCCGTGCAGGCGGCCGCCGCGGACGTACTGAAGAACAACCGCCTGATCGCGGAGGCCGCCCGCAAGGCGGACCTGGCCTCCCCGCTCCTCGACATCTGCCACACCCTCTACGGCGAGACCGTCGAACAGGGCCACGGCGGCGAGGACATGGTGGCCGTGCTGCACGCCCTGGAAACCCGGACCGACGCCACTCCCGTACACCGTGGACGTACCGCCTGGCCCCTGACGCATGAGACATGAAGCCGGCCACCCGCCGTCCGCCAGCCCCGCGCCGGTCCGATCAGCTCCGTGGACGCGGCTTCACCTGACCTCGCGCTCGCGGTCCGTCAGGGCCTTGAGGACATCGGGGAGGGCGAAGAAGCCGTCGGTGTCCGAGGGACCCCGGCCCACAGCGATGCCATGAGCCGGCGCCGTCGGAAGGCGGTTCGGCCCATCCGACAGAGGAAGGCAGCCACGAGAATCGGACTGGCTGTCTCGGCCCTGGGTCAGCCCAGTGCTAAGCCGCGCGCCCCGCCACGAACCACCTCGACGGCAGCTCGATCCGGGCGCCCTCGGGTGTGTACTCGGTGGTGACCAGCGGCAGCTCGCCGTCGGCGATGAGCGTGAGCCCGGCGGCGCGGAGGTACTCCGGGATCGCGGCGTCGGAGACCTCGCCGGGGGCGATGCCGTGGCGGAAGATCGGCGCGAGCTTGGCCGGCGGGCCCGCGGGGCTCTGCGCCAGACCCATGAGGACGGGCTTGGCGGTCTCGGCGAGCTCGACGAGGCAGACACGGCCGCGCTCGCCGACCAGCGTGGCGATGTTGTCGACGAGTCGCTGTCGGTCGTCGGGCTCGCACTGGTGGAGGACGCCCCGCACATAGACGTTCAGGTCGCCGAGTTCCGTGTGCAGGGTCTTGGCCTCGGTCTTCTCCGCAGCGTCGACCTGCCGGTAGGCGGCCCTGCCCTTGGGGTCGGCGCGGCGGGCGTGGTCCAGGGCCGCCACCGACAGGTCCGCGCCGATCACCCGGTCGAAGCGGTCGGCCAGGAAGCGGGTCTGGGTGCCGTTGCCGCAGCCGAGGTCCATGAAGGGCAGGCCGGGGTTGACCAGATGCGGCTCGAACAGAGCGAGGTGGACCGCGGCGGTCTGTGCGGGGGCCGCGTCCCAGAAGACGGCGCCCGGTTCACCGGAGGCCTCGCTCCAGAAGCCCTCCCAGGCCTGCCTGTACCGACTCGTCACGCTCATGCCCGACTCCCGGAGTGCGATGGACGGCCCGCCGGTGCCGACGGGGCAAAACAGCGGCCGCCGGTCGAACGGCCGGACAGCGGCCCGCGCTGTGCGACCGGCCCAGATCGGTCTACCGCGCCCGGCACGCACCCACAAGCACAGCGCGCGATCCTTCACGCCTCGTACGCGACGCCTACGCCGTCCCTCGCCCCCGGTGCCCCGGAGCACACACCTCTCGCAGCACGCCGTTTCAGCGGCGGCGGCGCTGCAGAGTCAGCTCGAACCACACGGTCTTGCCCGCGCCCGTCCGGCTGGCACCCCACTCGCGCGCGAGGGTGCTCACCACGCGCAGCCCGCGCCCGAACTCGTCGGTGGGGCCCGTGCTGAGCAGCGACGGCAGGGTGTGATCGTCGTCGTCGACCTCGCACAGCAGCGTGTCGCCCCGCACCAGCCTGAGCTCGATCCGGCGGCTGTGCGTGTGCCGTACGGCGTTGGTGACCAGCTCGCCCACCAGCAGTTCGGTGGTGTCCGCGAGGGAGCCCAGCCCCCAGGAGTGCACCTGTTCGCGGACGGCGGCACGGGCCCGCGCGACCTCCGCGCAGTCGAGGGCGAGCCGCCACTCGGCGACGTCCTCCGGCTCGATGCCGTTGAGCCGCGCCATCAGCAGGGCCACGTCGTCCTTGCGGCCGCCGCGTGTGTTGAGGGCGCGGATGATCGTGTCGCAGGCGTCGTCCATGGAGGCGGCCGGGTGCGCGGCGGACTCGCAGAGCGTCGCGAGGCCCACACCGATGTCCTCGCCGCGCACCTCCACCAGGCCGTCGGTGCACATCACCAGCCGGTCGCCGGGCTCCACGCGCACGCGTACCGCCTCGAACGGCACCCCGCCGACGCCGATGGGCGCGCCCGTGGGCAGGTCGAGCAGTTCGCTGCGGCCGTCCAGCGCGCGGACCAGCACGGGTGGGATGTGACCGGCGTTGGCGATGTGCAGTTCGCCGACGATGGGGTCGTAGACGGCGTAGAGACAGGTCGCCAGATAGTGATCGCCGAGGCGCTGGGCGAGGTCGTCGAGGTTGCGCAGGAGCTGCGCGGGTGGCAGGTCGAGGGCGGCCATGGTCTGGACGGCCGTGCGCAACTGACCCATCATCGCGGCCGAGTTGAGGCCGTGCCCCATGACATCGCCGACGACGAGGGCGGTGCGGGCGCCGGGCAGTTTCACCGAGTCGAACCAGTCGCCGCCGACGCGTCCGAGGAGGGTGCCCGGCAGATAGCGGGTGGCGATGTCGCAGCCCGGCCGGTGGGCCTCGATCTGCGGGAGCATGCTGTCCTGGAGCGTCTCGGCGACGTTCTCCTGGTAGGTGTACATGCGGGCGTTGTCGAGGACGAGGCCCGCGCGGGCGGCGAGTTCGGCGCCCGTGACGCGGTCCATGTCGTCGAAGACCTCGCGCTCGGGGTGGCGCAGCAGGATCATGAAGCCGAGCACGACATTGCGGGCCTTCAACGGCACGACCAGCATGGACCGGTGGGTGATCAGCGGCCGGATGTCGCGCTTCTCGAACTGCGCGGCGATCGCGTGCCCCATCTGCTCGCTGATGCGCGGCACGAGGACGGGCTCGCCGGTGGTCATGCACTGGAAGAACGGGGTGTGCGCCGGGAACGGCATGGCCTCGCCGACCGGTACGACGTCGTCCCAGCGGCCCGGCTCGTCCGTGTGCTCGACGGCCACGCGGTGCCACATGGTGGTCGTGTCGGGCACCCCGTCGGGGAACCCCTCACCGGCGACGACCTGTTCGCGCAGATAGGTGCCCGCGACGTCCGTGAAGCGGGGGACGACCGCCTTGCTGACCTCGATGATCGTGCGGGACAGGTCGAGGGAGGTGCCGATGCGTCCGCTGACCTCGTTGAGGAACTCCAGGCGCTCGCGCACGGCCGCGTACTCGAGGTCCTCGCCCTCGTCCTTCAGCTCCTCCGGGACCGGCAGCCCCTGAGCGACGGCGCGCGCGGCCCGCTCGCGGCGCGCCCGCCGCTCGGCGCGCCGGGGCACGCCCCAGTCGGGGGTGACGGGCACCCGGTCGTGCTGGCTGAACTCCAGTACCGGATAGCCCAGTTCGAGGACCTGGGCGACGATACGGGCGCCCTCGCCGACGCTCATGCTGGGCAGGATCTCGGGGAGCCCGTGGGCGAGTTCCTCGGCGCCGGGGAAGTCGGTGTGCAGGGCGAAGCCGGGTGCGATGCGCTCGACGGCGACCTCGTCGTCCCCCTGGCGCAGCGCCTCCGCGTCGGCGGCCAGCACCAGCAGGCGCCCGCTGCCGGGGCCGACCAGGGGGTACGCCCACCACAGCACGTCGACGCGGTCCCTCCCCCACCCTGCGGGCGGGGGGACCCCCATCCCGCTTCGCTCGGGCACCGTGAGCCGGGCCCGCCCCGCGGCCGGGTAGGACAGCTGTCCGTCGAGGGAGGTTTCCAGGTCGTGGCCGACTTCGTCGTACGGGCTGTACGCCCCGTAGGGCGGGGTGTGGTGCTCCTCCTCGTCGGGGAGGGCGCCGGAGACGGGCAGCAGGTCCAGGGCGGGGCGGCCCACCGCGGCCTCCTTGTCGGCGCCGAAGAGCCGCCGGGCGCCGGTGCTCCAGTGGGACACGAGGCCGGAGCGGTCGACGACGACCACGGCCAGAGGGATGCGGCCGACGGCGTGCTCCGCCGTGCCGTCACCGGCTCCATGGCCGGTGTTCGCGCCCGTGTCGGTGCCACGGTCCATGGCCAAGGCCCTTTCTCCCCACGGCTCCGCAAGATCTGCGCCGCCCCCACTACCGTACGGCGGCGTAGCTTCGCGATGTGTGCCAACACGCGAATTGCCCAGGGGGAGCCTCCGGCGCACCGTCCACCGCATGGGCGGCGCACAACCGACCCGCACGCCCCCCGGTCCCGCCCGCCTGCCCGCGAGATCAGTCCGCGTGCCCCAGTTGCAGATCCCGTTCCGTCCTACCACCGCCGGCGATCTGGAGCACCGTCGCGACGGGCGGATATCCGGTGGCGATCACCGTGTACTCGCCGGAGGAGAGGTCGACGAACCGGAAGGTCCCGTCGATACCGGTGGTGAGCGTGTCGACGACGTTCCCTGCGGCGTCGAGCAGCGTCACCCGGGCCTCCTCGACGGGCCTGCCGCCCCCGGCGCGGATCGTGCCGCGCAGGACGGCGCCGCCGGCGAGTTCGACGTCCTGGCGGGTCTCCCGGGCGGCCCGCACGGTGACGGGGAGGGCGGCCGGGCGGTACGAGTGCGCGCTCGCGGCGAGCGTGTACTCCCCCGCCACCAGCTCGGTGATGAGGTACTGCCCCTCCTCCCCGCTGCGCGTGGTCACGACGACCTCCCCGTGGACGTTGGTGAGCGTGACGGTCGCGTCGCGCACGGCCCTGCCGTCCGCCGTCCGTACCGTGCCGACGAGCCGTCCGGCACCGCCGAGCACGATGTCGACCTCGACCGGCCGCTCCCCGACCGTCACGCTGACCGCCTGCGGCTGGTGACCGCCGGCCGCCGCGATCAGCACGTACGCGCCCGGCCCGGGCGTCGACAGGACGTAGCGCCCGTCCTCGCCGCTGCCGCCGCGCCCGGTCTGGAGTCCGGTGGCGTCGATGAGGGTGAGCGCGGCCCGGGGCACGACGGTGCCGTCGGAGTGCCGCACGGTGCCGCAGACGGGGACACCGGGGACGTACACGCGTGCCTGCGTGACCGGAACGGAGAGCGGGGGCGGCGGCGGAGGCTCGGCGGGGGCCGGAGCGGGCGCGGGCTCTGCGGGTACCTCGTCGTGGGACACCAGGGGGTTCTCCTTGAGGAAGAGGGCGACGAGGAGCCCTAGGACGAGCACCGGCACGAGGTACAGGAAGATCCTCGGCATGGCGTCGGCGTAGGCCTCGACGTACGCGTCGCGCAGCTGGTCGGGCAGGGCGTGGACGAGGCCCGGGGTGAGGGATTCGGGGGCGGGCAGGACACCGTCCGTGCGGGCGGGCAGGCGTTCGGCGAGCCGGTCCATGAGGAGCGTGCCGAAGGCGGCCGCCCCGACGCTGCCGCCGATCTGCCGGAAGTAGTTGTTGGCGCTGGTGGCGGTGGAGAGGTCGGCGGGGGGCACGGAGTTCTGCACGGCGAGGACGAGGACGGGCATCACCATGCCGATCCCGGCCCCGAGGACGGCCGTCCACAGGCTGTGGTGCAGCCGGGGCGTGTCGGTCTCCAGGCGGGACAGCAGCCACATGCCGACGGCGGCCAGGGCGCTGCCGAGGAGCGGGTACGACGCGTAGTGCCCGGTGCGGCTGATGAGCCGGCCGCAGACGACGGACGCGCCGACGATGCCCGCCATCATCGGCACCATGAGCAGCCCGGACTCGGTGGCCGTGGCGCCGTTCACCATCTGCAGGAAGGTCGGCAGGTAACTGGCGGCTCCGAAGAGCGCGATGCCGACGGCGAGGCCCACGAGCCCGGTGACGACGAAGACGGAGTTCTTGAACAGCCGCAGGGGGATGAGGGGTTCGGCGGCGAACCGCTCGGCGACGAGGAAGAGGACGGTCGCCACCACCGCTCCCGCGGCGAGGCCCAGGATGACGCGCGAGTCCCACGCGTGCTCGACGCCGCCCCAACTGGTCAGCAGGACCAGGCAGGTGGAAGCCGCGGCGAGCAGCAGGGAGCCGAGCAGGTCGAGGCGTCCCCGTGCCGTGGGCCTGGGAAGCTGGAGCACGAGGGTGACGACGGCCAGGGCGACCAGGCCGAAGGGGACGTTGACGTAGAAGCACCACCGCCAGGAGAAGTGGTCGGTGACGTAGCCGCCGAGGAGTGGTCCGGCGACGGAGGCCAGGCCGAACGCGGCGCCGATCAGACCCATGAAGCGGCCTCGTTCGCGGGGCGGCACGATGTCGGCGATGATCGCCTGCACCCCGATCATGAGCCCGCCGGCGCCGACGCCCTGGAGAGCGCGGAAGGCGATGAGCTGGTCCATGGTCCGCGACCACCCGGCGAGGGCCGAGCCGACGACGAAGACGACGATGGCGAACTGGAAGACGCCCTTGCGTCCGTAGAGGTCGCCCAGCTTGCCGTAGACCGGCAGTCCCACGGTGGCGGTGAGCAGGTAGGCGGTGATCGCCCAGGACATCCGGTCCAGGCCGTGCAGTTCACCGACGATCTTCGGGAGCGCGGTGGCCACGATCATCTGTTCCAGCGCGGCGAGGAGCAGCACGAGCATGAGGGCGAAGAACACCAACCGCACGCGGTGTGGTGTGAGTCGGGGCGGATCGGTCGGCGGTGGTGCGGTGGTGGCGGCCGGTTCGTCCTTCACCAGTGTGGTCGCGTCCATGCGTACCGCTCCCCTCGTCGCACTTACCGCGCAATGCCCGCGTTAAGCGGCAACTGCCGGTAAGTGCCACGAGTTACGGCGTTCCGGGGAGCGTCATGGAGATCCACTCGAACCGGTGAGAACGGCAACGCGCGCTGCGGTGCCGCCCGTTGAACCCGGCCGCTACTTCTCGACCTCGGTGGCGAGGTTGTCGAGGAAGGCGTCGTAGATGCGACCGAGGCCCTTGGGGGCGAAGGTCTTCTCGAAGAAGCCGCCGATGCCGCCGGCGCCCTGCCAGGTGGTGGTCACGACGACTCGGGAGCTGCCCTCGCCGGCCGGGGTGACCCGCCAGGTGGTGACCATGGAGGAGTTGCGGTCCTTCTCGACCAGCTCGCCGTCGGAGGGCTCGGTGACCTCCAGGAGGCAGTCGCGGATGCGCTTGCTGGTGGCCTGGAGCTTCCAGTGGACGAGGGTGCCCTCGCCGTCGCCTCCCTCGCGCACCTCGTACTCGCTGAAGTGCTGGGGCAGCAGCTTCCCGCGCGAGCCGCTGTAGTCGGCCAGGGTGTCGAACACCGTCTCCGCGTCCGCCGCGACGACTCGTTCTGTCGTGGCCTCGACCTGCGCCATTGCCATTCCTCCAGCACTCGGTGACTCCGGGGTGTGCGGAAAGCCAACCACCCCCCGGCCGGAGGGCCCAAATCGGGGGTCCCCAAGGGCAGGGGAAGGCACATGCGGGCAGCCCCGGACACATCTGCACACGATGTTCGAAAATTCGTTCGCACGATCAAGGGAACATCTGTTCTATTCTGGGGCCAGAGCAACCGAGGAGGCGTCCATGCGCTGGGACCATCTGGCCGAGAACCCCGCCACGGCCCGGGACGCCGCGCTGTTCGGCGCGGAGACGGTGACGAGCCGGACCTTCGACACCCCCGAGTTCCGCGGCATCACGTTCCACGAGGTCCGGGCGCGGTCGATCGTGAACCGGGTGCCGGGAGCCTCGCGCATGCCGTTCGAATGGACGGTGAACCCGTACCGGGGCTGCACGCACGCGTGTGTCTACTGTTTCGCCCGCAAGACCCACAGCTATCTGGACCTCGACACGGGCCTCGACTTCGACTCGCAGATCGTGGTGAAGATCAACGCGCCCGAGCTGCTGCGCCGACAGCTGGCCTCGCCCCGCTGGCACGGCGAGCACATCGCGATGGGCACCAACGTCGACTGCTACCAGCGCGCGGAGGGCCGCTACCAACTGATGCCGGGCATCATCGGGGCCCTGCGCGACCACGCGAACCCCTTCTCGATCCTGACCAAGGGCACGCTGATCCTGCGCGACCTCGACCTGATCCGGCAGGCCTCGGAGGTCACCGAGGTCGGCGTCTCCGTCTCCGTCGGCTTCACCGACCACGAGCTGTGGCGCACCGTCGAGCCGGGCACACCCGCCCCGGAGCGCCGCCTGGACGTCGTACGCGCCCTCACCGACCACGGCATCGGCTGCGGGGTGCTGATGGCCCCCGTGATCCCCTTCCTCAGCGACCACCCGGCCCAACTTCGCGCCACGGTACGGGCCATCGCGGCCTCCGGGGCCACGTCCGTGACCCCGCTGGTGCTGCATCTGCGGCCCGGCGCCCGCGAGTGGTTCACGGCCTGGCTGGAACGCCACCACCCGCATCTCGTACGGCGTTACGAGCGGCTGTACGCGGAGGGCGCGTACGCGCCGAAGTGGTACCAGCGCCGGGTCACGCGTCAGGTCCACGAGCTGGCACAGGAGTTCGGGATGGGGCCCACGAGCGCGGGGCTGCCGAGAAGGATCCCGGAGCCCGAACCGGCGCCGGCCAGGACAGCGGTGGACACGACGCCGACACAGCTGACTCTTCTCTGACGCCCTGAGCCCCGCCGCACGGGCAACACACAGAGGATGCACAGATGGTGACGATCTGACAGCTCAGAGCGCATCCGAGCATTTCTCTCGGACCAATTGGGTCAAGGTTTGGTAGAACGAGTTCCTTCCAGGGCGCATTCCGGGACCATGCCACGAAGGCCGTGGCGTGCACGGCTCAAAATCCTCCGTCCTGGGAGCCCTGACGATGAAGAAACGCGCAGCTGCTCTGTGCGGTGCAGCCGCCGTGGTGGCCGGAATGGTCACCGCGGTACCTGCCGACGCGAGCGCCGGCTCCGCGTCCGCGCCCCGCACGGTTTCAGCCGCCTCCGTGGCGAAGCTCGCGTGGAAGAAGTGCGGCAACGACGACTTCCCGACGCTCCAGTGCGCGTCGCTGAAGGTGCCGCTGAACCACTCCAAGCCGAACGGCCGCAAGATCACGCTGGCCCTGTCCCGGGTCAAGCACACCGCGAAGACGTACCAGGGGCCCCTGCTGGTCAACCCGGGCGGCCCGGGCGGCAGCGGTCTCACGCTCGCCGGGTTCGTGGCGTCGTCGCTGCCGAAGAAGGTGGCGGCGCAGTACGACGTCATCGGCTTCGACCCGCGCGGCGTCGGCGCCAGCAAGCCCGCGCTCGACTGCAAGCCGGGCCACTTCAAGCCGGTGCGCCCCGACTCCGTGCCGAGCACCGACAAGATCGAGAAGGCCAACCTCAAGCGCGCGAAGGCCTTCGCCGACGCCTGCGCCAAGAAGCACGGCGACGTGCTGCCGTACATCGACACGATCAGCGCCGTGAAGGACATGGACCTGATCCGCAAGTCGCTCGGCGCCAAGAAGATCAACTACTTCGGGTACTCGTACGGCACCTACCTGGGCGCCGTGTACGCGAAGCTGTTCCCGAACCGCGTACGGCGCGCGGTGCTGGACTCGGTCGTCGACCCGACGGGCGTCTGGTACGAGGACAACATCCAGCAGGACTACGCCTTCAACGACCGCCAGCGGGCGCTGATGGCCTGGATCGCCAAGTACGACAAGACGTACAAGCTCGGCACCGATCCGGAGAAGATCGAGGCCAAGTGGTACGCGATGCGGTCCGCGCTGGCCAAGAAGCCCGCCGGGGGCCTGGTGGGCGCCTCGGAGCTGGAGGACACCTTCATCCCGGGCGGCTACTACAACGGCTACTGGCCCACCCTCGCCGAGGCGTTCTCGACCTATGTGAACAAGAAGGACGTCAAGCCGCTGGTCGCGGCGTACAAGAACTTCGCCGCCATCGACGCCGGGGGCGACAACGGCTACAGCGTCTACGCCGCCGTGCAGTGCCGGGACGCGTCCTGGCCGCGTAACTGGAACCAGTGGCGCAACGACAACTGGGCGGTGTACAAGAAGGCCCCCTTCATGGCCTGGAACAACGCCTGGTACAACGCGCCGTGCGCCTTCTGGCCCACCAAGTCGCTGAACCCCGTGGACGTCTCCAACACCAAGGTGCCGCCGGTCCTGATCTTCCAGGCCACGGACGACGCGGCCACCCCGTACGAGGGCGGCGTCATCACCCACCACCTGCTGCGCGGCTCCAGCCTGGTAGTCGAGCAGGGCGGCGGGAACCACGGCATCACGCTCAGCGGCAACGCCTGCCTGGACAAGCACCTGTCCACGTATCTGAGCAGCGGCAAGGTGCCGCGCGGCACCGGCGAGGTCGACGCGGTCTGCGAGAAGACGGCCGACCCGAAGCCGGCGGCGGCGCAGGTGGCCGGCACCTCCTCGCGGGGTTCGACCCTGCACGGCCTGCTCGGCTTCCGCGGCTAGGGCGTGTTTCGAAAGTAGCGTCGTCCGCCCGGAGGGCGGGACCCGCGGCGTCTGGTGCGGTGCGTCGCAAGGCGGAGGGTCGTCCGCGTACTGGGCGTACGCGGACGACCCCGACAAGGCGGCGAGGTGCCGTGCCAGGCGTCGCGGGGCAGACGGGACTTTCAAAACACGCCCTAGAGCCAGGTGAGGTGAACGTGAAGTGACAGCCCGTCGGGGGCGTTGTCAGACCCACGGTCCACGATGGACCCATGAGTGAACTGACGAGAATTTCCGCCCCCGACGGCGTCGCCCCCACCACCCAGGACGCGCACCTTGTCATGGGCACCGGCCGCTTCGCGGCCGTCTCGGGTCAGCTCGCTCCGGACGAGGACGGCAGGCCGGTCGGCGAGGGCGACCCGGCGGCCCGGACCCGCCAGGTCTTCGAGAACCTGCGGCGCTGCCCGGTCGCCGCGCGCAAGGGCGCCTGATGGGCCCGCGTGTCCGGGACATGACGCTCGCCGACTGCCGTGCCGTCGCCGAGATCCGCATCGGCGGCTGGCGGGCCGCGTACACGGGCCTGATCCCCCGGTCGTACCTCGACGCGCTGGACGTCGACGAGGACACCGAGTTACGGCGCACCATGCTGACGAAGGCCGGCAACCCGGTGGTGAACATTGTCGCCGAGCAGGCCGGGGAGGTCGTCGGATGGGCGGCCCACGGCCCCTACCGTGACGGCGAGGTCCGCACGGCGGACGCCGAGCTGTACACGATCTATGTACGCCCGGGCCACCTCGGCAGCGGGGTGGGCACCGCGCTGCTTCGGGAGTCGCTCGGGCGGTGCACGGCCGCCGGACACGGGCGCGCGTTCCTGTGGGTGCTCAAGGAGAACGTCCGGGCACGGCGTTTCTACGAGCGCCACGGCTTCGTTCCGGACGGCGCCGAGGAGCCGTTCGAGGTGGACGGGGTGGCGGTGCCCGAGGTGCGGTACGTCTTGCGGCTGGGGGATCGAGACGCCCCGTAACGGGGCGCGGGACCGCGTCCGGACATGCGGCTCCGCCGCGTGGGCGCGACCAGCCCCCGCCGGCCCGCAGCTCCGCCACCGCGTTCCCGGCGGAGCGCTAGCGTTGCCCGGGGATGCGGGCCAGCGCGTGCACCGCCGCCTCCGCGAGGTTCGGATGGGCCAGGCACTCGTTCAGTACGGTCCGGGCGCGGGTGTCCCCCAGCGCGCCGAGCCCCTCCACACAGGCGAGGGCGACCCGGCGGTACGGGTCGTGGGGTCTGAGGCGTCGCTCCAGGGTGGTGATCAGCGCGGGTACGGACTCGGGGGCGCGGAGTTCGACGAGCAGTCGTACGGGGTGCAGGGCGTAGGCGACGCGCAGTTCGTTGGTGGCGAGGGCGGCCGCCGCGCGGGCCGTGCGCGGGTCACCGAGGCGGGCCAGGGCGTACGCGGCGGAGGCGCAGCGCGGTGGGTCGCGGTGGTTGAGCAGCAGGACGAGCGACTCGAAGGCCCGGCGGTCCCCTGCGACACCGAGCCGGAAGGCGGCCAACTCCCGCGCCCACAGCGGCTGTCCGGGCTCCGTCAGCACGGCCGCCAGCTCGTCGACGCTGTCCGAGGCCAACAGCCGCTCGTAACCGGCCGCTCCGACCTCCACCTCGGCCCGCACACGCTCCGTGAGCGTTCGCAACTCTTCGTCCATGGTTCGAGCGTAGGGGCCCGGTGTCACTTCGGGGACGTACATCACAAACACGAGGGCTGGCGCGCTCGTTACCCACCGGTTAAGCTCAATCGAGCGAGTTACCCACTCGCGTACTTGCTTGCGACGGCCTGGTGACGCAGCCGTCGTGAGTGCTGGTCGGTTCGGATACTTTCGGCACTCAGTGCCGAAGGACCGCAGTACGACCCGGCTCCGGGACAGGGCCGGTCGGATCAACCGTGAAACCGTGCCATGGGCGTGTGCGCGCCCCGACGGCACGGACGGCACCGGGGCGTGTGCGCTCGCAGCCCCGCCGCATCACCACACCCGCACCCGCAACTCCACGCGCCCGCCGCGCCCTTCGGCGTACTCGAGGCGCTCCTCCCTCAGTCGTCACCCCTCATTCCTGGAGTCCCGCGATGGCCACTCCCCTGTCCCCCGTCTCCCCGCTGAAGACCATTGCCGTGGTCGGCCTCGGCACCATGGGCACCGGCATCGCCGAGGTCCTCGCCCGGGCCGGCCGTGAGGTCATCGGCATCGACATCAGTGAGGCGGCCGCCGCCCGCGCCGTCGCCACACTGGAAGCCTCCACCGAGCGGGCCGTGGCCCGCGGCCGGATCACCGAGCAGGAGCGCGGTGACGTCCTGTCCCGCTTCCGCACCTTCACCGACCTCCAGGCCGCGGCCGACGCCGACCTGGTGATCGAGGTGGTCCCGGAGTCGTACGAGATCAAGCAGCAGGTCTTCCGTGAGCTGGACAGGGTCGTCCGCCCGGAGACCGTCCTCGCCACCGGCACGAACGCCCTGTCGGTCACGCGTCTGGCCGCCGACTCGGCGCGTCCCGAGCGCGTCCTCGGGCTGCACTTCTTCAACCCGGCTCCGGCGATGAAGCTGGTCGAGGTCGTCTCGTCCGTGCTGACCTCGCCCCAGGCCGTCGCCGCCGTCACCGATCTCGCGCTCGACCTGGGCAAGGAGCCCGTCGCGGTCGGCGACCGGCCCGGATTCGTCGCCGACGGACTGCTGTTCGGCTACCTCAACCAGGCCGCCGCGATGTACGAGGCCCGGTACGCCTCCCGCGAGGACATCGACGCGGCGATGAAGCTCGGCTGCGGTCTGCCGATGGGCCCGCTGGCGCTGCTGGACCTGATCGGCGTCGACACCGCGCGTACGGTCCTGGAGGCCATGTACGCCGAGTCCCGCGACCGGCTGCACGCCCCCGCGCCCGTCCTCAAGCAGCTCAGCGAGGCCGGCCTGACCGGCCGCAAGTCGGGGCGCGGTTTCTACACGTATGAGGCCCCGGGCTCGGCGACCGTCGTGCGGGACGCGCTGACCCCGCTGGAGGCAGGCGCCCAGGGGCAGGGCCGTACGATCCGGTCGGTCGGGGTCGCGGGTTCCGGGACCATGGCGTCCGGGATCGCCGAGGTCTTCGCCAAGGCCGGCTACGACGTGGTCCTGGCCGCGCGCAGCGAGGAGAAGGCGCAGGCCGCGAAGGCCCGCATCGGCAAGTCGCTGGCCCGCTCGGTCGACAAGGGCCGGATGACCGCCGAGGTGGCGGCCCAGGCGCTGGACCGGATCACCCCGACGGGCTCGTACGACGCGTTCGCGGACGTCGATCTGGCGCTGGAGGCCGTGGCCGAGGAACTGGAGGTCAAGCGGCAGCTGTTCGCCACCTTCGACAAGGTCTGCAAGCCGGGCGCGATCCTCGCCACCACCACCTCCTCGCTGCCCGTCGTCGCCTGTGCCCGCGCCACCTCGCGCCCGCAGGACGTGATCGGCATGCACTTCTTCAACCCGGCCCCGGCGATGAAGCTGGTCGAGGTGGTCCGTACGGTCCTGACCGCGGACGACGTCCACGCCACCGTCCGCGAGCTGTGCGCCACCATCCGCAAGCACCCGGTGGACTGCGGCGACCGGGCCGGTTTCATCGTGAACGCGCTGTTGTTCCCGTACCTGAACAACGCGATCAAGATGGTCGAGGAGCACTACGCGTCGCTGGACGACATCGACGCGGCGATGAGGCTCGGCGGCGGCTACCCGATGGGTCCGTTCGAACTGCTGGACGTGGTCGGCCTGGACGTCTCGCTGGCCATCGAGAAGGTTCTGCACCGCGAGTTCCGCGACCCGGGGCTGGCCCCGGCGCCGCTGCTGGAGCACCTGGTGGCCGCGGGCTGCCTCGGCCGCAAGACGGGCCGTGGCTTCCGCGAATATGCCAAGCGCTGAGCGTCCGGGCGACTGGTTCCCCACCGGCACGGAGTGGGGCGGACTGCTCAAACCCGCCGCAGACCCCCCGCCCCTGACGGGCGGGGGGATCGGTGGACATGCGCATTCTCCTGCGCAGATGCAGTACGTTCGGGGCATGTCCCAGCCCGCCAAGTCCTCACGTACAGCAGCTACGCCCGACGCGCCGGAGAGTGCCGCGAGCAGTCGCGCCGCCGCCCAACGACTCAAGATGCGCCGGGAACTGGCGGCCGCGGCCATGGAGCTGTTCTCGACGAAGGGGTACGAGGCAACCACCGTCGACGAGATCGCGGCGGCGGCCGGCGTCGCCCGCCGCACCTTCTTCCGCCACTTCCGCTCCAAGGAAGAGGCGATCTTCCCGGACCACGACGACACCCTGATCCGCGCCGAGGCGGTCCTCAACGCGGCCCCCGCGCACGAGCACCCGCTCGACACGGTGTGCCGCGGCATCAAGGAAGTCATGAAGATGTACGCGGCCCGGCCGGAGATCTCGGTCGCCCGCTACAAGCTGACCCGTGAGGTGCCGACCCTGCGGGAGGCAGAGATCGCCTCCGTGGCCCGCTACGAACGCCTCTTCACCCGCTATCTGCTGGGCCACTTCGACGAGCACGCCCACCACGACGACGTGGGCGACGACCCGCTGCTCGCGGAGGTCGCCGCCTCGGCGGTCGTCACCGCGCACAACCACGTGCTGCGGCGCTGGCTCAGGTCCGGTGCCCAGGGCGACGTGGAGGCCCAGCTCGACCACGCCTTCGCGATCGTCCGCAGGACCTTCGGCACCGGCATCGGCGCGGGCCGCACCACGGCCCCGCAGCCGGCCGCCGCGACGGCCTCCACCCACGGCGAGGTCCTGGTCACGGTCGCCCGCACGGACGCCCCCCTCGACGAGGTCATGCGGACCATCGAAGAGGCGCTGCAAAACCGCTGAGACCCTCAGCGGGACCGCTGAAACCGCGATCTACTCATCAGTAGCTGTGAGAACGGCCACCCCGGCGGGTGGCCGTTTTGGCATGTCAGGCCCCCTTTGCCCGCCACGCTGATCGATCATCGCTCAGTTGTTACGTAAAGATTTCACCTGAGCGAACTTTCTGGCACTCGGTGCCTTGCGGGGTGACACGGCGTGCCATACGTTGAAGTAGTCCGAGCGGTCGGCGTACAGAAACCTTCCGTATGCCGACTGTCCCCGCAGCCCGATGGACTGCGCGCCCGGACGCCTGCGTCACAGGCACCCTTCCGCGCCACAAAGCGCCGCCACAACAGCATCCCTCCGCCGAACCGACGGCAGTTCCACAACCAGCTCAGCAGCACCCGACGTAACCCTCAGCAGCGTCTTCCCTCAGGACGCTCGTCGCCGGAGGCACCACCGTGAAGGAAATCCTGGACGCGATCCAGTCGCCGGAGTCCACGTCCGCCGACTTCGCCGCTCTGCCGCTCCCCGAGTCCTACCGCGCGATCACCGTGCACAAGGACGAGACCGAGATGTTCGCGGGCCTCGAGACCCGCGACAAGGACCCCCGCAAGTCGCTGCACCTCGACGAGGTGCCCCTGCCGGAGCTCGGCCCGGGCGAGGCCCTGGTGGCTGTCATGGCCTCCTCGGTCAACTACAACTCCGTGTGGACCTCGATCTTCGAGCCGCTGTCGACCTTCGGCTTCCTGGAGCGCTACGGCCGGCTCAGCGAGCTGACCAAGCGCCACGACCTGCCGTACCACGTCATCGGCTCCGACCTCGCGGGCGTCGTCCTGCGCACCGGCCCGGGCGTCAACGCCTGGAAGCCCGGTGACGAGGTCGTCGCGCACTGCCTCTCCGTCGAGCTGGAGTCGTCCGACGGCCACAACGACACGATGCTCGACCCCGAGCAGCGGATCTGGGGCTTCGAGACGAACTTCGGCGGTCTCGCCGAGATCGCCCTCGTCAAGTCCAACCAGCTGATGCCGAAGCCGGACCACCTCAGCTGGGAGGAGGCCGCCGCTCCGGGCCTGGTCAACTCGACCGCGTACCGCCAGCTGGTCTCCCGCAACGGCGCCGGCATGAAGCAGGGCGACAACGTCCTGATCTGGGGCGCGAGCGGCGGACTCGGCAGCTACGCCACGCAGTTCGCGCTGGCCGGTGGCGCCAACCCGATCTGTGTCGTCTCCAGCGACCAGAAGGCGGACATCTGCCGGGCGATGGGCGCCGAGGCGATCATCGACCGCAACGCCGAGGACTACAAGTTCTGGAAGGACGAGCACAACCAGGACCCCAGGGAGTGGAAGCGCTTCGGCAAGCGCATCCGTGAGCTGACCGACGGCGAGGACGTCGACATCGTCTTCGAGCACCCGGGCCGCGAGACCTTCGGCGCCTCCGTCTACGTCACGCGCAAGGGCGGCACGATCGTCACCTGCGCCTCGACCTCGGGCTACAACCACGAGTACGACAACCGCTACCTGTGGATGTCCCTGAAGCGGATCATCGGCTCGCACTTCGCCAACTACCGCGAGGCCTGGGAGGCCAACCGGCTGATCGCGAAGGGCAAGATCCACCCGACGCTCTCCAAGGTCTACTCCCTGGAGGAGACCGGGCAGGCCGCGTACGACGTGCACCGCAACCTCCATCAGGGCAAGGTCGGCGTGCTCGCGCTGGCCCCCGAGGAAGGGCTGGGCGTGCGCGACCACGAGAAGCGCGCGCAGCACATCGACGCCATCAACCGCTTCCGCAACATCTGAGGTCACAGATGACTGAGCGTCAGAAGGACCGGCCGTGGCTCATGCGCACGTACGCAGGTCACTCCACGGCCGAGGCGTCCAACGAGCTGTACCGGCGTAACCTCGCCAAGGGCCAGACCGGTCTGTCGGTGGCGTTCGACCTGCCGACGCAGACCGGCTACGACTCCGACCACATCCTCGCCCGCGGCGAGGTCGGCAGGGTCGGCGTGCCGGTCGCGCACCTCGGTGACATGCGCAGGCTGTTCCAGGACATCCCCCTGGAGCAGATGAACACCTCGATGACCATCAACGCCACCGCCATGTGGCTGCTGGCGCTCTACCAGGTCGTCGCTGAGGAGCAGGGCGTGGACATCACGCAGCTCCAGGGGACGACCCAGAACGACATCGTCAAGGAGTACCTGTCCCGCGGCACGCATGTGTTCCCGCCGGTGCCGAGTCTGCGCCTGACGACGGACATGATCGCGTACACGGTCTCCCACATCCCGAAGTGGAACCCGATCAACATCTGCAGCTACCACCTGCAGGAGGCCGGGGCCACGCCGGTGCAGGAGATCGCGTACGCGATGTCCACGGCGATCGCCGTCCTGGACGCCGTCCGCGACAGCGGTCAGGTGCCCGCCGAGAAGTTCGGTGACGTCGTCGCCCGTATCTCCTTCTTCGTGAACGCGGGCGTCCGCTTCATCGAGGAGATGTGCAAGATGCGGGCGTTCGGCCGCATCTGGGACAAGGTCACGCGCGAGCGGTACGGCATCGAGAACGCCAAGCAGCGCCGCTTCCGCTACGGCGTGCAGGTCAACTCCCTCGGGCTGACCGAGGCGCAGCCGGAGAACAACGTCCAGCGGATCGTGCTGGAGATGCTGGCCGTGACCCTCTCCAAGGACGCCCGCGCGCGTGCCGTGCAGCTGCCGGCCTGGAACGAGGCCCTCGGTCTTCCCCGGCCGTGGGACCAGCAGTGGTCGCTGCGCATCCAGCAGGTGCTGGCACACGAGAGCGATCTGCTGGAGTACGAGGACATCTTCGAGGGTTCGCACGTCATCGAGGCGAAGGTCGCGAAGCTGGTCGAGGAGTCGCTCACCGAGATCGACCGGATCCAGGAGATGGGCGGCGCGATGGCCGCCGTCGAGTCGGGCTACCTGAAGTCGCAGCTCGTCTCCTCGCACGCCGAGCGCCGGGGGCGGATCGAGTCCGGGCAGGAGAAGATCGTCGGCGTCAACATCTTCGAGTCGACCGAGCCGAACCCGCTGACCGCCGACCTGGACGCGGCGATCCAGACGGTCGACCCGGCGGTCGAGGCCCGGGTGATCGCGTCGCTGCGGAACTGGCGCGACACCCGCTACCAGCCGCCCTTCAACCACCCGCGCCCGTGCAAGGCGCTGGAGCGGCTGAAGGAGGCCGCCAAGGGCACCGACAACCTCATGGAGGCCACCCTGGAGTGCGCCCGCGCCGGGGTCACGACCGGCGAGTGGGCAGGGGCCCTGCGCGAGGTGTTCGGGGAGTTCCGGGCGCCGACCGGGGTCTCGTCGGCGCCGGTGGCGGTCCCCGTCGAGGAAGGCTCGGCCCTGAGCGGGGTGCGCCGCAAGGTGGAGCTGACGGCGAAGGACCTGAACGTCGGCAAGCTGCGCTTCCTGGTCGGCAAGCCGGGCCTGGACGGGCACTCCAACGGGGCCGAGCAGATCGCCGTGCGGGCCCGTGACGCCGGGTTCGAGGTGGTCTACCAGGGCATCCGGCTGACCCCCGAGCAGATCGTGGACGCGGCCCTGGCGGAGGACGTGCACGCGGTCGGGCTGTCCATCCTCTCCGGCTCGCACGCGCAGCTCGTGCCGGACGTGCTGGAGCGGCTGCGGGAGGCCGGTGCGCACGACATCCCGGTGATCGCCGGCGGGATCATCCCGAACGGCGACGCCGAGCAGCTCAGGGCCGCCGGAGTGGCCGCGGTCTTCACCCCGAAGGACTTCGACATCACCGGGATCATCGGCCGTATCGTCGACGAGATCCGCAAAGCGAACAAGCTCGACCCCCTGGAGGTCCCCGCATGACCGTCAACCGTCTGCGTCCCCGCCGCTCGTGTCTCGCGGTACCGGGAAGCAACCCCCGCTTCCTGGAGAAGGCGCAGGGCCTCCCGGCGGACCAGGTCTTCCTCGACCTGGAGGACGCGTGCGCGCCGCTCGCCAAGCCCGAGGCGCGGCACACCATCGTCAAGTTCCTCAACGAGGGCGACTGGACGGGCAAGACGCGGGTCGTGCGCGTCAACGACTGGACGACCGAGTGGACGTACCGCGACGTCGTGACGGTGGTCGAGGGAGCCGGCCAGAACCTCGACTGCATCATGCTGCCGAAGGTGCAGACCGCGCAGCAGGTCGTCGCCCTCGACCTCCTGCTGACCCAGATCGAGAAGACGATGGGCTTCGAGGTCGGCAAGATCGGCATCGAGGCGCAGATCGAGAACGCGCAGGGTCTGAACAACGTCAACGAGATCGCGACGGCGTCCCAGCGCGTCGAGACGATCATCTTCGGACCGGCCGACTTCATGGCGTCGATCAACATGAAGTCGCTGGTCGTGGGCGAGCAGCCGCCCGGCTACCCGGCGGACGCCTACCACTACATCCTGATGAAGATCCTGATGGCCGCCCGTGCCAACAACCTCCAGGCGATCGACGGCCCCTACCTGCAGATCCGCAACATCGACGGCTATCGCGAGGTCGCGCAGCGTGCCGCCGCGCTCGGCTTCGACGGCAAGTGGGTGCTGCACCCGGGCCAGGTCGAGGCGTCCAACGAGATCTTCTCGCCCTCCCAGGAGGACTACGACCACGCCGAGCTGATCCTGGACGCGTACGACTACTACACGTCCGAGGCGGGCGGCAGGAAGGGCTCGGCGATGCTCGGCGACGAGATGATCGACGAGGCCAGCCGCAAGATGGCCCTGGTCATCTCCGGCAAGGGACGCGCCGCCGGCATGCAGCGCACGTCGAAGTTCGAGATCCCGGAGGCCTGAGCGCGATGCAGTTCGGACGCACCTACGAGGAGTTCGAGGTCGGGGCGGTCTACAAGCACTGGCCCGGGAAGACGGTCACGGAGTACGACGACCACCTCTTCTGTCTCCTCACCATGAACCACCACCCGCTCCACATGGACACCAACTACGCGGAGAAGACGACCGACTTCGGCAAGAACGTCGTCGTGGGGAACTACATCTACTCGCTGCTGCTCGGCATGTCCGTCCCGGACATCTCGGGCAAGGCCATCGCCAACCTGGAGATCGAGTCGCTGAAGCACGTGGCGCCGACCTTCCACGGCGACACGATCTACGGCGAGACGACCGTGCTCGACAAGTGGCCGTCGAAGTCGAAGAACGACCGCGGGATCGTGTACGTGGAGACCAAGGGCTACAAGCAGGACGGCACGCTGGTGTGCGTGTTCCGCCGCAAGGTGATGGTGCCGACCGAGACGTACATCAAGGAGCGCGGCGGCGAGCAGCCCGGCCGCCCCCAGCTCAAGGAGCAGGAGAAGTAGCCATGGCGCGACTCGCCCAGACCCACGGACTGACCGACGTCCAGCAGGAGATCCTGTCGACGGTCCGCGACTTCGTGGACAAGGAGATCATCCCGGTCGCGACGGAGCTGGAGCACCGCGACGAGTACCCGCAGCAGATCGTCGACGGTCTGAAGGAGCTGGGGCTCTTCGGTCTGATGATCCCCGAGGAGTACGGCGGTCTGGGCGAGTCCCTGCTCACGTACGCGCTGTGCGTGGAGGAGATCGCCCGGGGCTGGATGTCGGTGTCCGGGATCATCAACACGCACTTCATCGTGGCGTACATGCTCAAGCAGCACGGCACCGAGGAGCAGAAGAACCACTTCCTGCCGAGGATGGCGGCCGGTGACGTCCGGGGCGCCTTCTCGATGTCGGAGCCGGGGCTCGGCTCCGATGTGTCGGCGATCACATCGAAGGCGGTCAAGGACGGCGACGAGTACGTCCTGAACGGTCAGAAGATGTGGCTCACGAACGGCGGGACGTCAACGCTCGTCGCCGTACTCGTCCGAAGTGAGGAAGGACACCCGGAGGGGACCGCTCCGCACAAGTCGATGACGACCTTCTTGATCGAGAAGGAGCCCGGATTCGGAGAGGTCCTGCCCGGACTCACCATTCCCGGGAAGATTGACAAGATGGGTTACAAGGGCGTAGACACGACCGAACTCATCATGGACGGACTACGCATTCCGGCCAATCGTGTACTCGGCGGCACCACCGGCCGAGGGTTTTACCAAATGATGGACGGTGTCGAGGTTGGACGCGTGAATGTGGCGGCCCGTGGCTGCGGTGTCGCACAGCGTGCATTCGAACTCGGCGTCCAGTACGCCCAGCAGCGGCACACTTTCGGCAAGCAGATCGCCCAGCACCAGGCGATCCAGTTCAAGCTGGCCGAGATGGCCACCAAGGTCGAGGCCGCTCATGCAATGATGGTGAACGCAGCACGCAAAAAGGACTCCGGAGAACGAAACGACCTCGAAGCAGGAATGGCGAAGTACCTCGCCTCCGAATACTGCAAAGAAGTCGTCGAGGACGCCTTCCGGATCCACGGCGGTTACGGCTTCTCCAAGGAGTACGAGATCGAGCGCCTCTACCGCGAGGCGCCGATGCTGCTGATCGGCGAAGGTACCGCCGAAATCCAGAAAATGATCATCGGTCGCCGACTGCTCGAAGAGTATCGATTCCAGGGCTAGCCCAGGGTTGAATGTCTGGTTTGGGGTGTTTTCTTCGAGAAGAAGATCACACCCCGTCAGCACTCTTCGGCCGTCGACTCGGCTTCCTGGCTTGCCCAGTTGTGGCCCGCGACCGGTACGATCCCGGAAAGCCGCCGTCCCCAGTCACCGCGCGGCATCGTCCGCTACGAAGGTCATCCATGCCCCACAGCCAAACCTCTGCACCTCGCGGCCGGGTCCGCCTCGCGCGCGGAGCATCGCCGTGGCTTCTCCCGACCGTCGCCACCGCAGCCCTCAGCCTCGCCCGTTCGCGCCGCTCCGGCGCCGCCCGGGCCGTGGCCGTACCCGCCACCGCGCTCGCGGCCGGCATGCTGTGGTTCTTCCGCGACCCCGAGCGTGAGATCGCCCAGGGCCGAGTCATCTCGCCCGCCGACGGTGTGGTGCAGAGCATCATGCCGTGGAAGGACGGCCGCACTCGCGTCGCGATCTTCATGAGCCCGCTGAACGTCCACGTGAACCGCGCGCCGCTCTCCGGTACGGTCACGTCGGTGGAGCACATCCCCGGTGGGTTCGTCCCGGCGTTCAACAAGGAGAGCGAGAACAACGAGCGCGTCGTCTGGCACTTCGACACCGAACTCGGTGACATCGAGATGATCCAGATCGCCGGCGCCGTGGCTCGCCGCATCGTTCCGTACATCCCTGAGGGCACCAAGGTCGAGCAGGGTGACCGGATCGGCCTGATCCGCTTCGGCTCGCGCGTCGACATCTACCTCCCGGAGGGTGTCGAGGTCGACGTCGAGGTGGGGCAGAAGACCGTGGCTGGGGTGACTCGCATTGACCGTGATTGATCCTGATACACAGACCGGCTGGGTGCCGGAGGCCGACGAGGCGGACGACGACGCGGAGGAGATGCCGCTGTCACTGCGTCTGTCGATAGCGGACACCCTCACCCTCGGCAACGCCACGTGCGGCTTCATGGCGGTGTACTTCACCACCACGGGCATCCTGATCCCGCACCTCACCGGCAGCCAGGAGTCGGGCATGGCCCGGCACAGCGCGGCCACGGCCGTGATCCTGATGCTGTGCGCGGCGATCTTCGACCTGTTCGACGGCCTGGTGGCGCGCAAGCTGCGCTCCTCGCCGATGGGCGCGGAGCTGGACAACCTCTCCGACCTCATCAGCTTCGGCCTGGCTCCCGCGTACTTCGTCCTCGTCTACGGCATGGTCGCGGACGACGCTCACCAGCGGATGGCGGCACTGGGGGCCATCGTGGTGCTGCTGGCGGTGGTGCTGAGGCTCGCGAGATTCTCGTGCGTGACGGTGAAGGACGGCACGTTCCAGGGCATGCCGTCGCCGTTCGGCGCGCTGACCGTCGTCTCGATCGTGCTGCTTGAGCTGCCTTTCGTGGCGACCCTCCTTGCGATCCTCGGTACGGCGTGGCTGATGGTGAGCCGGGTCGAGTACCCGAAGCCGCGAGGGCCCCTCGCGGGAGCGATGCTCTCCTGGATCGTCCTCTCGATGGGTCTGCTGGCGGCCTGGGCCTTCGACGCCCCCGGCGGTCAGCTCCTCCTCCAGACGGGCTGCGCGCTGCAGCTCGTGATGGGCGCGGTGATCCCCCTCTTCGCCACGGCGCGGCGGGTGAACAACTTCCGCGGCAACCGGCGTGAGGCGCGGGCGGCGCAGTTGCCGTGACGCTCCGCTGATGGCGCGGCGTAGGGCCCCGGACCAGGTTTGGTTCGGGGCCCTACGCTTTGGGTGCGTGCGCCTTTCGCTGTGTGTGCGTGCTCGGCGTCGCTGCGGGCCTTCCCGGGGGCCTCAGCCCGCAGACCCCCGGCCTGTGCCCACCCACGGCCGACCCGGTCGGTCCATGGGTGAGAGTCGAAAGACCAAGAGACAGACCAAGAGACAGGGACGGCTCAGCCGGTCGGGGCCTGAGGATGCTCAGGTCAGGAAGTCCCGTGCGATCCGTTCCGCCACGTCCTCCAGGATCGGGCCCGCCTCCGCGATGCACCTCGCCACGTCCGGCTCCTGATCGGTCAGGGGGTACACCCGGCGGATGCCGGCCCTTCCCAGGGCCTTCGGTGGCAGGGCGAGGCGTCCGCACACCGCGACGACCTCCTTGTCCGCCGCCCGGGCCGCCGCGGCGACGCCCGCAGGGGCCTTGCCGTGCAGGGTCTGTTCGTCCAGTGAGCCCTCGCCGGTGATCACCAGGGTCGCCTTCTCCAGGGCCGTGGCGAAGCCCAGGACGTCGAGCATCACCTCGATGCCGGGGCGGAAGCGCGCGCCGAGGATCAGGGCGCCGTAGCCGATGCCGCCCGCGGCCCCGGCGCCGGGAGCGAGCGCGTGCTCGGCCGCACGGGCCCCCACCACCTTCTCCAGGACGGTGGCGAAGTGCGCGAGCGCCGTGTCGAGGGTCGTGACGTCCTCCGCACTCGCTCCCTTCTGCGGGCCGTACACGGCGGGGGCGCCCTTGGGGCCGGTCAGCGGGTTGTCTACGTCGCTCGCCAGAACGAAGTCGATGGACGCGAGACGTGCGTCGAGGGCCGACAGGTCCGCCGTCACCAGGTCGCGCAGACCTCCGCCGCCGGGCCCCACCGGCTCGCCGAAGGCGTCCAGGAAGCGGGCGCCGAGCGCGGCGAGCATGCCGGCGCCGCCGTCGGTCGTCGCGCTGCCGCCCACGCCGAACACGATCGTCCGCGCACCCGCGTCCAGCGCGGCACGCAGCAGCTCCCCGGAGCCGTACGTCGACGCCGTGAGCGGGGCGAAGACCCCGGCGGGCAGTCGCTGCAACCCACTGGCCTCGGCCATCTCCACCACGGCCGTGTCGCCGCGCAGGGCGTACGCCGCCGTCACGGGCTCGCCGAGCGGCCCGGCGACTCGTACCTCACGTCGTTCGAAGCCGGCCGCGACCGCCGCGGCCACCGTGCCGTCGCCTCCGTCGGCCACCGGCAGCGCCTCGACCTCGAGAGCGGGCAGCACGCGGCGCAGCCCCGCCGTCACCCGTTCGGCGACCTGGACGGCCGTCAGCGATCCCTTGAACTTGTCCGCGGCGATCAGCACCCGCGGGGTCCCCCTGAGGTTTCCCGTAACCGTTCCGTCCACAGCAGCGTCCGCCACCTTTGCATTCCCCTCGCTCATCGGGCCTTGCACATGTCAAGGCAGTCGCGCCGCTGCGACCCTAACCGGACCCGGACGCATCCGTCATGCCCAGGAACGGTGCGTATCACCCGTCGAACAGAAAGCGCTTCCTAGACCGGATGGAAATCGTGGCTCCGCCGACCGACGCGCGTCCGTGGCCGGAATTGGGTAAACCTTCAGCCATGATCCCTGTGGGCACCGAACTCGCCGCTCTGGGCACCGAACTCGCCGACCGCGTGCTCGGGGGCTGGCTCGGCCGGATCGCGGGCAACATGCTCGGCAAACCGGTCGAGCAGGGCGACCGCTGGACGCGGGAGCGCATCGACCGCTATCTGCGGCGGGCGGACGCCCTGCCCCTCACCGACTACCTCCCGGAGCCCGTCGACGAGGCCGACGCCCTCGCCCTGCGCCCCGAGTGGCGCCAGTGCGTGCGCGGGCGTGTCCACGGCAGCTGCCGGGACGACGACGTCGACTACGCGATCCTGGGCCTCGACCTCCTGGAGACCCACGGCTTCGGCTTCAGCACCGAGCAGGTCGGCGATCTGTGGCTGCTGCGGCTGCCGTATCTGCAGACGTTCACGGCGGAGCGGGCCGCCTATCGCAATCTCGCCAACGGTCTGAAACCGCCCCTGACCGCCACGTACGACAACCCGTACCAGGAGTGGATCGGTGCCCTCATCCGCGCCGACATCCACGGCTGGACCTCCCCGGGACTGCCCCGCCGCGCCGCCTCGCTGGCCCGTCGCGACGCCGTCCTGTCGCACACCGGCAACGGTGTGTACGGGGCTATGTGGGCCGCGGCCCTGATCGCGGCGGCGTTCACCGGAACGGGTGCGCGGGACGCCCTGGAGGAGGCGCTGGCCGTGATCCCGGCGAGCAGCCGGCTCGCTCGTACCGTGCGCCGGGTCATGTCCCTCCACGGCACCCGGATGAGCTGGGAGGACACGCTCACCACCGTGAGCGAGGAGACCTCCGGGCTGGGCTGGATCCACACGGTCCCGAACGCCGCCGTACTCACCGCCGGGCTCCTCTACGGCGACGGCGACTTCACCCGCACCATCGCGCTGACCGTCCGGGGAGGCCTGGACACCGACTCGAACGGCGCGACCGCCGGTTCGGTGGCGGGGGTGCTGTGCGGGGCGTCCGCGATCCCGCCGCAGTGGACGCGGCCGCTGGAGGACACCGTACGGAGCGCCGTGTTCGGCTTCGACGGGGCGCGGATCAGCGCACTCGCCGAGCGGACGGTGCGCTTGGCGGAGGCCGGGGTCCAGGGCGGCTGAGTGCGCGGGTGGAGCCTTGTGGGTGACGACCGGCGTGGTCGCCGCTGATTACGCTTTCCGGATGACCACTCAAGACTTCGCCACGTACCTCGCGAGCCTGCCCCGTGTGCTGGCCGGTGCCGCCGCGATCTTCCGGGACGCCGAGGGCCGGGTCCTGCTCGTCGAGCCCAACTACCGCGAGGGCTGGGCGCTGCCGGGCGGCACGATCGAGTCCGACGACGGGGAGACGCCGAGGCAGGGCGCGCGGCGCGAGACGGCCGAGGAGATCGGGCTGGACGTGGAGCTCGGGCGGCTGCTCGCCGTGGACTGGGTGCAGTGGCCCGGGCGGCAGCCGCTCGTGGCGTACGTCTACGACGGCGGGGTGCTCGGCGAGGACGACCTGATGCGGATCCGGCTCCAGGAGGAGGAACTCCTGTCGTGGCGGCTCGTCCCGCGGGACGGACTGGCCGGATATCTCCCGGGCCCGCTCGGCCGTCGCGTGCTCGCCGCGCTCGACGCGCTGGCCGACGGAACGGGGACGGTGGAGTTGGAGAACGGCCACCGGGTGGGCTGAGCCGACCGCCGCTCACCAGGGCCGGACCGCTATAACGGTCGTACGAACGGTTACAGGAGTCAGCTGACATATCGTCAACTCGCTTGTGCGGAAAGTGAGAAGAGTGCGCGATTCACGTTAATAGAACTTTAAAACGCTGGCTGAAATCGCTCCCCGTCTGTCAATCCAGCCTCTAGGGTGAACTTCAGACCCTGTCCGGGCGGTGCCGCCTTCCGCGCCTCGGAAGCGGTCGCCGGGAGCCGCCCGGACAAGCCGGCCTCCCTCTCCCCCCACTGCGGGCCGCTTCTCGCCCGTCAACACCCAGAACAGGCAGCTGAGGTCATGGAACCACTGGGCTCAGACGATCCCCGGGAACTAGGTCCCTACCGTCTTGTGGCACGGCTCGGCGCGGGGGGCATGGGCCGGGTCTACCTGGCCACGTCCCCGGACGGGCAGACCGTCGCGGTCAAGGCCATCCGCCCCGAGCTGATGGGCGACAAGAACTTCCGCATCCGTTTCCGTCGTGAGGTGGAGGCCTCGGGCGCGGTCGGCGGCAGGTACACGGCGCCGGTGGTGGACGCCGACCCGGACGCCGACACGCCCTGGCTCGCCACGGCCTACATACCGGGCCCCACACTGGCCGAGGCGGTCGCCGCGCACGGGCCGCTCCCGGTGGAGTCGGTGCTCGTCCTGGGCGCCGGGATCGCGGAGGCGCTGATCTCGGTGCAGGCCGCCGGCCTCGTCCACCGTGACCTCAAGCCGTCCAATGTGCTGCTGGCCGCCGACGGGCCGCGCGTCATCGACTTCGGCATCGTCCGCGCGAGCGACGGCTACGACCTCACACGCTCCGGGGCCCTGTTCGGCTCCTTCGAGTACATGTGTCCCGAGCAGGCCACGGGCGAGCCTCTGGGGCCCGAGGGGGACGTCTTCTCCCTGGGCTCGGTGCTCACGTTCGCCGTGTCGGGACACTCCCCGTTCAGCGGCAACTCGGCGGCCACCCTCCTCTACCAGGTCGTGCACAACGCGCCGGACCTCACGGGCGTCCCCGACCCGCTGGACAAGATCATCAGCCTCTGTCTCACCAAGGACCCGCGGCTTCGGATCACCCCGGACAAGCTGGCGGCGGCCTGTGCGCCGGGCGGTGTGGAGCAGCTGATCGGGGACGACTGGCTGCCCGCGCCCATAGCCACCTCGATCGCCCGTCGTACGGCGGCGGTGACGGCTCTCGACACCGCGACACTCGCTCCGGGCACGGCCCCCGCCACCGCGGAGGCCCCGATCCCGAGCCTCTACGACTACCGCTACGGCTACGACCAGGACCGGGCGGCCTCCACGGCGGACCCGGCCCCGGCGTGCCACTCCCCCGCCTCCGGCGCCTACGGCCAGGGCGACGAGGCCCGCCGCGAGGCCCAGCCGCCCGGCCCGGAGCCGTATGCCCCCTCGGGGGAACCGGCGCCGGCCCGGTCCACCTCCCCGGGGCACCGGCGTGCCCTCTCCCCCCGGCGCGGTCTGTCCCGGCGCGCGATCCTCGCCGTGTCGGCGGGTGCCGCCGCCTCGGTCGGCACCGGTGTGCTGCTCACCCGGGGCAAGAACATGAGCGGGGGGACCGCCGAGCCGCTGGGCAGTCCGCCCAAGCCGGTCTGGACGCACCGAGGCGATCCGCTGCTCCAGGCCCCGGCCGTGTTCAACGACGGGACGGCCCTGTTGAAGAGCCGCCCGGGCGGCATGATCTGCCTCGACCTCAAGGACGGCACCCGCCCCAGATGGGTCTACAAAGGCATCAGTCAGTCGCCCACCCCCGCCCTGCTGATCTTCGGCGCCGCCGTCGCGCTGGGCGAGGGCTCGACGGTGATCGGAATCGACCCCGCCGACGGGACGGAACGTTTCACCCTCGACTTCGGGCCTGAGTTCCGGTTCGAGACCCTGTTCGGCGGCTACAACGACACTGCCCTCTCCGTCATCGGTCTGAGGTTCCGGCGCGAGAGCGCCGAGCAGGGGGTCGCGACGTCCACGGAGACGATCTTCGGCGTCGATCTCCCGACCCGCCGGGCCGACATCATCCCCATCAGCCCCGAGGACGTCGGTGTCCCGCTGCATCCGGTCGTCATCCCGGGCTACTTCATCTACGCCGACGGCCTGCGCAATGTGACGGCCCGGAACACGGAGACCTCCGGGATCCAGTGGAAACACCCGGTCGGTTACGACCTCCGGCCCGGGCTGGCCGTTCTCGACCGGACCGTGTTCACCATCGGCCGCGAACTGGAGGCCCTGGACCTCTCCACCGGCAAGCGGCGCTGGCGGGTGCGGCCCGACCGAGGCCAGTTCGGCTCGCTCGGCGTCGCCGGGGCCACGGTGTACGTCACCGGCACGAACCCCTCCGGGGTGTACGCCTTCAACGCCGCCACCGGCGCCCGGCGCTGGTTCTGCCCGACGCCACGCCTCAATGTCGACCAGCCGGTCACCGCGGGCCCCGAGACGGTCTACGTCCCCGCCTACAGGAACAAGAACGGTTTCTACGCGATCGACGCCGCCCGGGGCGAACTGCTGTGGAACTTCACCGACGGCCGCGAGACCGGCGTCAACGACTGGCAGCTCGCCTGCGACGACAACGGCTTCCTGGTGGCCCAGCACTACGACCGCACGTACGGGCTGGCGCCCTCCTGACCGCCCGGCCCCTCACCGGCCGGCCCCTCACCGCCCCGCCCCTCACCGCGTCGCCCTTCACCGCGTCGACTCGACCGCCTTGCTCGGCGGGCTTGTGGAAGGCGTAGGTGGCGGAGTAGCGGACGCCGGGTCCGGTCGGTGCCGGTGCAGGCGGTGGTGGGGTGACACCGCCGCGGGTGTCGTGGCGCTGGGGGTAGAAGGCGTGCGGTGCCCCGGCGCCCCGGCTCTCGGACCGGGACGCCTGGCGGCAGCCGCGTCGGCGAACGCGGCGCGAGGGCGTACGCGGCCGGCGTACCGGGTTCTGTGCCGGGACCGAGTGGGGAGTATGGACGGTCGGCTCTCTGCCGACGAGGGACTGCGGGGCATGCGGACGGGTCAGGCCGCCGCGACTTCGGAGGCAGGCTTCGGGGGGCAGGGCTTCGGGCGAGGCTTCGGGGCGGGCATATCCGTTCGCGTTCGAGCGGACAGGAGTCCTACTGTCGGCTCATGACCAAGCCCCTCGTCGCTCTCCTCAGCGGCGCCGGTATCTCCACCGACTCCGGCATCCCGGACTACCGCGGCCCGAACGGGCTGTGGCGGCGGGACCCGGAGGCCGAGAAGCTCGTGACCTACGAGTACTACATGGGCGACCCGGAGATCCGGCGGCGCTCCTGGCAGATGCGGCGGCAGAACCGGACGCTGAAGGCGGAGCCGAACGCCGCGCACCGGGCCGTGGCCGAGCTGGAGCGGTCCGGGGTGCCGGTACGGGTGATCACCCAGAACGTGGACGGGCTGCACCAGCTCGCCGGGATGCCAGCCCGCAAGGTCCTCGAACTGCACGGCACGGCACGGTCCGTGGTGTGCACCAAGTGCCATGCCCGTGCGCCCATGGAGGACGCCCTCGCCCGCGTCGCGGCCGGCGAGGAGGACCCGCCGTGCCTGACGTGCGGCGGCATCCTCAAGTCGGCCACGATCATGTTCGGCGAGCGGCTCGACCCCGTGGTCCTCGGCGAGGCCGTCGCGATCACCAAGGCCTGCCAGGTGTTCATCGCCGTCGGCACGACCCTCCAGGTCCAGCCCGCCGCCGGGCTCGCCGGGATCGCCGCCGACCACGGGGCCCGTCTGATCATCGTCAACGCCGATCCGACCCCGTACGACGAACTCGCCGACGAAGTCGTACGGGAACCGATCGGCACGGCGCTGCCGAGGATTCTGCGGGAGCTCGGCACGGAGCACCCCTAAGGGCGAATCCCGTCGCAAGAGACGTACAGATGCCGCGGCCCGCGCAGCACGGCGTTCTGCCGGTACGGGGGCGGGTCCTCCAGCAGACGTGGGTTTTCCAGCCTCCGGGCCAGTTCCGACAGGGCGAACTGGGTCTCCAGCCGGGCGAGTGGTGCGCCGAAGCAGCTGTGGATGCCGCTGCCCAGGCCGAGGTGCTGGATGTCCCTGCGATCCGGGTCGAAACGGTCCGGGTCCTCGAAGCGCTGGGGGTCGCGGTTGCCGGACGCCAGAACCAGCCAGAGGGAGGCGCCCTTCGGGATGGTGACGCCGCGGACCTCGATGTCGGCGAGGGTGGTGCGCTGTGGCACCAGTTGCACCGGCGGCTCGAAGCGCAGCAACTCCTCCACGATGGGCACGGCCAGCCGCGGATCCTCGCGCAGCCGCTGGAGGACGTCGGGATGGCGCAGCAGGGTCAGCATCCCGTTGGTGATGAGGTTGACGGTGGTCTCGTGCCCCGCGATCAACAGCAGCGCCGCGGTGCTGAGCAGCTCCATCGTCGTCATGGCGCCGTCCTCGCCCTTGGCCGTCGCCAGCTGGGAGAGCATGTCCTCGCCGGGATTCCTGCGGCGCTCCTCGATCAGGCCGGCCAGGTACATGCCCAACTGCATCCGGGCGTCGTGCGCGCCCTTGCCCCGCTCCGTGGGATCCGCGTCCGGGTCGGGGTCCAGGCTCGCGGCGAGCGTGTCCGCCCAGGTGTGGAAGCGCGCCTCGTCCTCGCGCGGCACCCCGAGCAGCCGGCAGATCACGGTCACCGGGAAGGGGTACGAGAACTGCTCCACCAGGTCGATCCGGCCCGGGTCGCCGATGCCGTCGATGAGCCCGGAGACGATGTCGTGGAGCTCTCCGCGCATCCCGTCGACCCGGTGCGGGGAGTGCGGCGGGCCGAAGGGCCGGTTCGTCATGCGTCGCAGCCGGTCGTGTTCCGGCGGGTCGAGCCGCAGGAACCCGGGCGGCAGGGCGCTCTCCTCCCGGGCCGGCTCGGCCAGCGGGTCGCGGGCGGTGGAGGCCAGATTGCGGGCGTCGGAGCTGATCCGGGGATCGTGCAGGAGGCTGCGGATCTCGTAGTAGGTGCTGATGACGTACGGCCCGCCGTCTTCGTGGTGTACCGGCGTCTTCCGCAGCTGTTCGTAGATCGGGTACGGGTTGGCGCGGTTGGCGTGGTCCAGGATCTGGTGCAGCAAGGATTGCGTCATGGCGAGTCCTCGTGGCCGTACGGGTCAGTGCGCGGGGGTGAACGTCATCCGGCGGTCGGCCGGCGAGTATCCGCCGAGGGTCACGGTGGGGCCGTGAGTGGGGACCGAAGGATCGGGGAAGTCGGCGTCGATCGGCCGCTGTCCGTCCGAGCGCCGGTCGACCGTGGGGAACGACGGCGGGAAGGGCGCGGTGGTCTCGATCAGCTCCTGGTAGAACGGCAGCCATCGGGCGTGATCGAAGGCGACCGCGCCGATGACGCGCCCCTGATACCCGTAGACGCCGAGGAACCGGTGGTCCTTGAGCGATCCCTGCGAGATGAGGATCTCCGTCCCCAGCGACGGCACCCCGACCGACTTGATGTTGACTCCGAACTGCGAGGACCAGAAGGCCGGCACCTCCATGTGGGGGATGCGGTCGGTGCTCTCGCTGATCATGTTGTGCGCCGCGATCCGGGCCTGGGTGACGGCGTTGCCCCAGTGCTCCAGGGACAGGAACTGGTAGCCGAACAGGGGGTGCGGGCAGCGTGCGACGTCGCCCGCCGCATAGATGTCGTCGGTGACGATTCCGCGGATGTCGAAGGCGCGGCAGCCGGCGTCGCAGGCGATGCCTCGGGGGCCTGCCCCCAGTCCGGATCCGGCGAGCCATCCGGTGTTGCGGGTGGCGCCGAGCGAGACGATCACCACGTCGGTCTCCACGGTGGAGCCGTCGGACAGAAGCGCGGCGCGCACCCGTCCCGAGGCATCGCCCTCCAGAGCGGTCACCATGACCCCGCACCGCAGGTCCACACCGTGCTCGCGCTGCATCTCGGCAGCCACCGCGCCGACCACCCCGCCGAGAGCGCCGACCAGAGGCGCCGCGCCGCGCTCGGCGACAGTGACCGGGAAGCCGCGCTCGCGGCAGGCGGAGGCGATCTCCGAGCCGGTGAACCCGGCCCCGATGACCAGGACCCGTTTGGGTCCCGCGTCCAGCCGCCGGGCGAGCGCGGCGCTGTCGTCGGCGGTCCGCAGGACGAAGACACCGTCGAGTTCCGCCTCGGCCTCGCGCGGCCACGGTCGCGCCCGAACGCCCGTGGCGATCAGCAGCCGGTCGTACGGCACGTCGTCGCCGTCGGCCAGCCGCACCCGCCGTGCGGCCATGTCCAGGCCGGTGGCCGGGACACCCAGCCGCCAGGTCGCGTCGACCGAACGGAGCCTTGGCAGCGCTGTGCGGTCGGCGGCCGCCCTGCCCAGCAGCACCTGCTTGGAGAGCGGAGGCCGGTCGTACGGCTCGTGGGGCTCGTCGCCGATCATGGTCAGGGAGCCCACGAAGCCCTCGGCCCGCAGGGTCTCGGCAGCGCGCAGCCCGGCCAGCGAGGCGCCCACGACGACGATGCGGCCCTCGCGTTTGAGCCGTTCAAGGGATCCGTCACCGAGCACCGGACACCGCCTCGGCCGGTACGTCCACGGCGTCGACGAGGATGGCCTGGACCGGGCAGGCCGCGGCGGCCTGGGCCAGCTTCGCGCGCTGCGCCTCGGCGGCCTCCGGGTCGTACAGCAGCGCCTCCTCGCCGTGCATGGTGAAGATCTCGGGGGCGAGGAACGCGCACTGCGCATACCCCTGACAGCGGTTCAGGTCGACGGCAATCCTTACCACGGAATCGGTCCTCTCCAATGGCCCGGTCAAGCCCCCTACGACCACCCTCGGTGGCCGGACGGGATGCGGCGACGAGAAGGAGGCCGTTCGAGTCAGCGGTGCGGTCGGCTCAGGTCGACGGGGGCGGCTGCGGGCGGGCGGGGCGCCGGCCCCACAGGATGTTCAGGCTGAGGACCAGGGCCCAGGCCGGGAAGACAAGTTCGGACCAGGGCAGGTTCGCTCCCACCACGAGCAGCGTCAGGCCCGCCAGATAGCCGAGGACGACGAGCGGGCGCGGGAGGGCGCCACGTCGGCGGCCGATGGTCGAGGTCGTGATGATGAACACCGCCGCCATCCGCATGGCGTACGTGGTCAGCAAGGCGTAGGCGAAGTGCCGGCCGAAAGGAGAGTGCTGCTGACTCTCGTCGAGCACGGTTGCGGCCGCCGCGGCGGCGCCGAACAGGGTGGCGACGAAGATCAGGCCGCTGCCCAGGAACACGGTGGAGAAGAACTGGTCCTCGCCCTCGCCGGCCTGCTCGCGCAGGGCGCCCATGAACCACAGGAAGGCGATCCCGGCGAACGGGAGCAGCGCCAGCGCCGTCCGCACGGTGCCGCGCTGTCCGGCACCGACAGTCGCGTCGTCCCCACCGGCGCCGGCGGGCAGAGCGATGCGCATCAGGACGATCGCCGCGGCCATCAGGATCGCGAACACGACCCCGGCCACCCCGGCGGCCCAGGGTGTCGCGAGGCGCTCGTGCTTTCGCTCCATGGTCTCCCGCTTTCTGCCTGGTCCTCCTTCCTACAGACACCAGCGATCCACGGACTCGCGCCACCGGGGTCACTCGGGAGGAAGACCGCAGTGCGCCATACAGGCCATGGCTGGCGAGCGGCTCGCCCCCGTGGTCGTCGGCGAGGCCGTCGCGATCACCAAGGCCTCATGGCGTTCGCGGGGCGGGCAGGATTTCGGCTACAGGCCCTAGAAGAGCGCCGAGCCGCTCTCGAAGTCCAGGAGGCGCTTCTTGCGGTCCAGGCCGCCGCCATAGCCGGTGAGGCCGCCGCTCGCGCCGACTACTCGGTGGCAGGGGACGATGATGCCGATGGGGTTCTTGCCGTTGGCGAGGCCGACCGCGCGGGAGGCACCCGGGTTGCCGAGGGCCTCGGCCAGGTCGCCGTACGAGCGGGTCTCGCCGTAGGGGATGCGGCGCAGTTGCTCCCAGACGGACTGCTGGAACGGGGTGCCGTGCAGGCGGAGTTCGAGGGTGAACTCCTTCAACTCGCCCGCGAAGTAGGCCTCCAGCTGTTCCTCGGCCTCGGCGAAGTGGCTGTGGTCGCGTACGCCGAAGGTCTCCTCCGGTGGGCGGTGGCGCTGTTCGGTCATGTAGAGGCCGCACAGGATGCCGTCGTCGGCGGCGACGAGGGTGAGGGGGCCGTAGGGGCTGTCGACCACAGTGTGCCGCTTGGGCTGGCTCATCATGAACGTCCTTGTCCTGGAAGGAAGTTGATCGGGTGGCTGTCGGTCGCCCACAGGTACTGGACCGCGTACGCCCGCCAGGGGCGCCAGGCCGCCGCGTGTGCGGTGAGCGCGGCCGGTGTGGACGGCAGGCCCAGCTCCTTCGCCGCGCGGCGGACTCCGAGGTCGGTGGGGAGGAAGGCGTCGGGGTCGCCGAGGGCGCGCATGGCGATGACGTCGGCGGTCCAGGGGCCGAAGCCGGGGAGGGCGAGGAGGCGGGAGCGGGTCTCGGCCCAGTCGCTGTCCACGCCCAAGTGCAGTTCGTTGTCGGCGAGTCGACGGACGAGGGTGGTGAACGTGTTCCGCCGGGTGCGGGGCATCGCGAGGGTCCCGGGGTCGAGGGCCGCGAGAGCCTCGGGGGTCGGGAAGAGGTGGGTGAGGCCGCCCCCGGGGTCGTCGACGGGTTCGCCGTGCGCGGTGACCAGCCGGGCCGCGTGGGTGCGGGCGGCGGCCGTGGACACCTGCTGGCCGAGCACCGCCCGTACGGCGAACTCCGCCTCGTCGACCGTACGCGGCACCCGGCGCCCCGGCGCTTTGTCCACCAGCGGCGCGAGGACCGGGTCGCCGCGCAGCTGCTCGTCGACGGCGACCGGGTCGGCGTCCAGATCGAGCATGCGGCGGCAGCGGCTGATGGCCACGGGCAGGTCCCGCAGATCGCTGAGGGTGAGCCGGCAGCCGATGTGGTCGGGCTGCGGAGTGAGGCCGACGATTCCGTGCCCGTACGGCAGCCGGAGCGTGCGCCGGTACGCGCCGTCGCGCCACTCCTCCACGCCGGGTACGGCGGTGGCGGCGAGGTGGCCGAAGAGGTTGTCGGGGTTGAGCGGGGCCCTGAAGGGCAGGCGGAGGCTCAGTACGCCGGGGGTGCCCGGGACGTCGGGCCGACGCCCGGCGGACCGTGCCGCCCGCTCCCGCAGCTCGCTCGGCGAGAGCGCGAAGACCTCCCGCACGGTGTCGTTGAAGGTGCGGATCGAGGAGAATCCGGACGCGAACGTGATCTCCGCCATCGGCAGCGGGGTCGTCTCGATCAGCAGCCGCGCGGTCTGCGCGCGCTGGGCCCGGGCGAGCGCGAGCGGCCCGGCGCCCAGCTCGGCGAGGAGTTGCCGCTCCACCTGCCGGGTGCTGTAGCCGAGCCGCCGCGCGAGCCCCGGCACGCCCTCGCGGTCCACCAACCCGTCCCCGATGAGCCGCATGGCGCGGGCCACCAGGTCGGCCCGCTGGTCCCACTCGGGCGAGCCCGGGCTGCTGTCCGGGCGGCACCGCTTGCACGCCCGGAACCCGGCCTGCTGGCAGGCGGCCGCGCTCGGGTAGAACGTCATGTTCTCCGGCTTCGGCGGCACGGCCGGGCAACTCGGCCGACAGTAGATCCGCGTCGTGAGCACCGCGGTGAACACCCACCCGTCGAACCGCGCGTCCTTCGACTGCACGGCCCGCACACACCGCTCGACATCGCTGTACATCCCGTTCCGCATGGTTCAAGGATCGGGGACGGGAGAGGCGCGGGCTGGCGAGAATCCGACATCGACGTGGGCTGACCTCGTAGCCGCCGGGGTTCCATCAACGGGCGCGGGGAACCGCGCGATCAGCCGCCTCGGACCCGCAGCCGCCCACAGATCTGATGCGCCTCTCCATCGGGCGAACCAGCAGCCCGCCGCCACGCACCCTCCCGCAGCAGCCGAAGCCCATTGAGCCCCACCAGCACGGTGGACCCCTCATGACCGGCCACTCCGAGCGGCAACGGCAGATGCCCCACCAGATCCCACACCACCAGCACGGCGATGCACACCCCGGCGATCACCAGGTTCTGCACCACCAGCCGCCGAGCCGCCCGGGACAGCCGGACCACCGCGGGAATCGCCGTCAACTCGTCCCGCACGACCACCGCATCCGCGGTCTCCAGCGCCAGATCGGACCCGGCCCGCCCCATCGCCACACCGGCATGCGCCGCCGCCAGCGCGGGCGCGTCGTTCACCCCGTCCCCCACGAACAACACCTTCCCCTCCCCCCGCTGCAACTCCCGTACGGCATCCACCTTGTCCTCGGGCAGCAGCCCGGCCCGTACGTCGGTGATACCGGTTTCCGCGGCCATCCGTGCCGCAGTGGCCGGGTTGTCGCCGGTCAGCAGCACAGGGGCCCTACCGGTCGCGGTGGCAAGCGCCGTCACGGCGACCGGCGCGTCCTGCCGGAGGCGGTCCGTCAGCGTGACGGTTCCGACCGGGACTCCGTCCCGCTCGACGAGCACCGTCGTCCCGTCGGCGTCGGCGGCCTCGCCGTACGACCTCGGCCGCCCCACCGTCACCACACACCCCTCGACGGTGGCCCGCACGCCCCGCCCGGGCGTGGCCGCGAACTCCTCGGCGGCGGGCACCCTCAGCCCCCGCAGGCCGGCGGCGGCCACCACCGCCCGGGCCAGCGGGTGCTCGCTCGGGTGCTCGGCGGCCGCGGCCAGGGCGAGCAGTTCGTCCTCGTCGAGGCCGGAGCCCGGCAGCGGTCGTACGGCGGTGACTTCGGGGGTGCCTTCGGTGAGGGTGCCGGTCTTGTCGAGGGCGGCCACATCGATCTCGCCCAGCCGTTCCATCGCGACGGCCGACTTGACCAGTACGCCGTGGCGGCCGGCGTTCGCGATCGCGGAGAGCAGGGGCGGCATGGTGGCCAGGACCACCGCGCACGGCGAGGCGACGATCATGAAGGTCATGGCGCGGAGCAGCGCGTCCGTGAGGTCCGCGCCGAAGGCGAGGGGGATGCCGAAGACGGCGAGGGTGGCGGCCACGACGCCGACGGCGTACCGCTGTTCGATCTTCTCGATGAACAGCTGGGTCGGCGCCTTGGTGCGGGAGGCCTCCTCGACGAGGGTCACGATGCGGGCGATCACCGAGTCGGCGGGGTCGCGTTCGACGCGGACGCGCAGCGCGCCGGTGCCGTTGAGAGTGCCCGCGAAGACCTCGTCGCCGGGGGTCTTGGGGACGGGCAGGGGTTCGCCGGTGATGGTGGCCTGGTCGGCCTCGCTCTCGCCCTTGAGGACCCGGCCGTCGGCGCCGACGCGTTCGCCTGGACGGATCAACAGGACGTCGCCGACGGCGAGTTGATGGGTCGGTACCACCTCCTCCGTGGCGTCCGCCGAGAGCCTGGTCGCCGTCGTGGGCGCCAGGTCCAGCAGGCCCCGTACCGAGTCGGCGGTACGGGCGGTCGCCAGGGCCTCCAGTGCGCCGGAGGTGGCGAAGATGACGATCAGCAGGGCGCCGTCGAGGACCTGGCCGATCGCGGCGGCGCCGAGGGCCGCGACGATCATCAGCAGGTCGACGTCGAGGCTCTTCTCCCGCAGCGCGCGCAGGCCTTCGAGGGCGGGTTCCCAGCCGCCGGCCGCGTAGGCGATCGCATAGAGCGGGCCGTACAGCCAGGCGGAGGCGCCGGCGAGGTCGAGGGGGAGCGCGAGCAGGAAGGCGACGGTCGAGGCCAGCGCCCAGCGAGCCTCGGGCAGGGCGAGGAGGCGGGTGCGGCGGCGCGGGGCCGCCGTCGTGGGCGTACGACGGACCGGTGAAGGGGTGAGGGTGGCGGACACCCGGCCCACCATACAGGAACACATGAAGACGCGTTCATGCCTTCATGTGCGGTGGGTAAGATATCCGCCATGGGTCATGGAGCCGTCACCACCGCGCAGGACGACACCCCTCGCGTGCGCCTCGACGCGGCCAATGTCGCCAAGGTGGCCACCACGCTGCAGGCCCTCTCCACCCCCTCCCGCCTGCTGATCCTCGCCCGGCTACGGGAAGGCCCGCTGCCCGCGACGGAGTTG